>NZ_JTJC03000005.1:0-300000 GCF_000817735.3 Scytonema millei VB511283
ACAATTTTATTTGTCAGTCATAGCATGAGTACGGTAGAATCTCTCTGCAATCGAGGTGTTTTACTTGAATCTGGTATTGTCAGTTTAAATGCTAGTTCTGAAGAAGTTGTTAGAGCTTACCTCGAAAAAGCTTACGGTACAGCTAAAGAACTTGCCTTAAGTCAAAGAAGAGATCGCAGTGGTTCGGGAAGAATAAGAGTTTCTAGTTTCAAGCTTTTAAACGAACAAGGCGAAGAAGAACCAGCATTACAATCGGGAAAAAACTATGATTTTGCAATTGGCTATTCAAATAATACGGGAGAGCGTTTAAATAATGTTGTTGTTTGTGTAGATTTGATTGACGAGCGCGGAGTCAGAGTCATTTTATTAAAAAGTACTTTTACCAATCATAACCTCACGCTGAATGCCGACCGAGGGTATATTTTATGTCGCGTCAAGAACTTTCCTTTAGTTCAAGGTATGTATCGAGTAACGTTACATCTAGCTCATGCTGACCGAGAAGTACTCGACCACATAGAAGACGCTGCGAATGTTAGCGTTGATGGAGGCGATTTCTTTGGTACGGGTAATCCTGGTATTCCTAACCTCTGCAAGTTTTTAGTTAATGCTGATTGGTCTACAACTGCGGCTAATTCCAACTCTTACACGCAATCGATTTAATTCTATCTTTTGACTTTTGGCTTCTTTCTTTGACTTACTTAGGTATCAACTATGGCTGTAGAATCGGTAACGGAAGATTTGTACTCGCTCGAACACTTATCCCATAGATTTCAAGTTACGCCAGAGCGAATCGCTCAAATTGCTACAGGAAGAAATTTAAAGCAACATCAAATTAGCGGTCAATTGTATTTACAAAAAAATGAAGTTCAGCAGTTAATTGAGGAGTTATTTCTAGATATTAACGATAAAAGTCGCGGTTACGAAATACCAGAGTACTTACAAAATAGTCCTGATGCATGGGCAAAAACTGTAGTTAAAATGTATCGGGAAAAATTTACTTATCCTGCTTCTGTTTCGCCATCGCAAGGTGAGTTTTTAAAATCTCTCACTTGCAATATTGCGCCAAGAAATGTGGTAGAAATTGGTTGTTTTACGGGAATTTCTACAATTTGGCTAGCTGCTGGTTTAGAGCAAGCCGGAGGCGTGGGAAATATTAATTCAATCGATCTATTTGAGGATATCATACCCGCTCCCCCCTATCATCGTGCCTACTTACCTAATCCACTAGAATACGCTCAAAATTCTATAGAAAATGCCCAACTAGCGCATCGAGTTAAGTTTCATAAATCGAACTCTGTAGCCGTAGGAGAAAGAATTCACGAAATTCTGAGCGAACCTATAGATTTTATCTATATTGACGGAGATCATACTAAAGAAGGGTGCGAACAAGATTTCTTGCTTTTTTATCCTCACGTATCAGTTGGTGGATATATCGTATTGCATGATATTTATCCAGAATATTGCAACTGGGATGGACCTCGATATGTTATTGATAAATATATTAAAACCTCTCCTCATTTCGAGTTAATGGAAGTCAAAACTAGTCCCTTTAATTTCGGAATGGCGGTGATTCGTAAAGTGAGTCAAGATAGAAGTTTGGAGTTGCGTACCAAGCTCAAAAATACAGCCTTGTGGCAAGGAATTAAAGATAAGCCATTGGGTAAATTTATTAAGAAAAATATCTTTTAAGGTTTGTATTCTTCGTTCCTTTATACCCTCTACAAACTTAGAAAAGATATTTTGCATGAATCAAAAGAAAAAAATCTATCTAAGAGGTGCATACAATTTATATAACTTTGGAGACGATCTGTTACTAATATCAAGTATAGAATTTTTTAGCAAACATCTGAAACTAACCAGAGAAAATTTAGAATTATATGGCTCGAAAAACTTTGAATCACTATCACAACTCAAATTTAACAGCGATTTAGAGTTAAAACACTCAGTAGAATGGTCGGATATAATTTATCGAATTAACTTAAAACTAGAAAATTTAAAGATACCAATTAAATTTCCCTTAGTCGTACACCAACTTCTCGGACATGTTTTAAGAGGAGAGTGGTTAGAACAATCGCGCTTTTTAAGTTTCTGTCAATTAGTGGCGATCGCAATTATTATTTTTACCGACATTATTTTATATAAATTATTTCAAAAAGCTCTGTTTACCAAAGAATATATTAATTTTTTAAAGCAACTAAATGTCATTCACTACATGGGTGGAGGCTACCTTAACGAACGGTGGCTAGAAGTTATTATTTACGAATACATAACTATTAGCTTAGCACGCAGTTTTAATCCAAGTTTAAAAGTTATTGGCACGGGATTGGGTTTAGGACCTTTTAAAAGTAAAACAAGTCTCGTGATCTTTAAGCTTTTTGCTAAAAAATTCAATTATTTATTTGTGAGAGAAGCAACATCTTTATCGATAGTTAAAAATTTAAAAATTGACGTAAATACTAAAGTTTTAGGCGACGATGTTATTTTGCTTTTGCCTACACTGAATCAGCTAAAATTCGAGCCAGGCAAGTACAGGCGCAGTTCAAATTCCATTACAGCTATTAATCTAAAATCTTTTCCAGACTATAACTACGCTTTAATTAAGGCAGGACTAGAAAACTATCTCAAACAGTTGCTAGACAATCGAAGTTCTCGATCGGAATATTTTTGTTTTGGGAGAGAACCTGGTCCAGGCGATCGCAATTTGCTCGAAATCTTCGAGCGCTATTATCGAGATAGTTTAGTGATCCGCGATCCTTATGAAGAGGGATGGCACAGTTTTTTAAGTCACTTGGCTACTGCTCGTGTAGGAATTGGTTGTGCTTACCACTTTAATATAATTCTAGCTCTGTCTAATATCCCGACTGTGGGAATTTATTCTGGAAGTTATTACAAACAAAAAATCGTAGGAGTTATGCAACTCTTGAGCCAATATACACTCGTATTATCACTCGATGAGTTGGGATTGGAAAAAGATTTAGCCGAGGTTGTAAATGTAGCGATTAATGCTCATACATCAGGAGAAAGGAAATCAGAGCAGATGTATGCAGCAATGAAGCGAGAATATATAAATGCTTATAAAAGTATTTTAATAAGTTAAGTTGGGCGATCGAGTGCTAGAGTACGCTATTGCGAGAAAAAATTTAACACAAATCTCACTTGTAGTATAATTGTAGTTTGTTGCGGACTAGTAACAAACCCATGATTCACGAATTCACCTACGGCAAGCTGACAGATGAGACAGAGAAGCGGCAACTGGGGCAGATTCTCGAACAATGCTTTATCGGCTCTCCCAGCGATACTGAGTCATATATTAACGGTATTGGGGTAGAAAATATTCGCGTTATCCGGCAAGCCAAAGAAGTTGTAGGAGGTTTGGGGCTGCTGCCGATGGGACAGTGGTATGGTGGTGTCTGCGTGCCGATGACAGGAATTGCAGCTGTGGGGATCGCGCCAGAATATCGGGGTTCGGGGGCGGCGATCGCCTTGATGCAAAATGTAGTACGGGAACTGCATTCGAGTGGAATACCGCTCTCGGTACTTTATCCAGCTACGCAACATTTATACAGAAAAGCTGGTTACGAACAAGGTGGAAGTCATTGCGGCTGGGAAATTCCGACTCAGAGTATTCAGGTAAAAGAGCAGCCGCTACCTGCTATACGTGTGGAACTAGATAATTTTGAATGGCAAAAGCTATATCAGCAGCAGGCAAAGTTAAACAACGGTAATCTCGAACGTCACCAGTCGATTTGGCAAAGGCTTATTGATTCAGATAAAGAAGAAACCGTTTATGCTTATTTACTAGGTTCATTAGATCGACCCCAAGGCTACATTATTTTTCGTCAACGTAGAGGAGAAAATAAGTCCTATTTGGTGGTGAAAGATTGGGCTATTCTTACCACAGCAGCAGCAAAAAGTTTTTGGGCTTTTCTTGCCAAACACCGTTCGCAAATCGATCAGGTGCAATGGCGGAGTTCAGTAGTTGAATCTTTGAGTTTATTGCTACCAGAGCAAAGTCTCAAACCTGAGTTTGTTCAGCGTTGGCTACTACGAATTGTGAGTGTAGAAAAGGCTTTATCTGCACGGGGTTATCCTTCTGGTATCGAATCAGAACTGCATTTAGAAGTGCATGACGATTTGTTAGAAGCAAATCGGGGCAAGTTTATTCTGTCTGTAGCAAACGGACGGGGTGAGGTGACAAGAGGTGGTAGAGGTGAGATGAAGTTAGATGTGCGCGGTTTAGCACCGTTGTATACAAACTTATTCACTCCCCAACAACTACAGCAATCGGGATATCTCCAGGCTACTGAGATAGCGATCGCCACTGCAACCGCTCTATTTGCTAATTCATCGCCTTG
The DNA here is from genome assembly GCF_000817735.3 of Scytonema millei VB511283. Classification (NCBI taxonomy): domain Bacteria; kingdom Bacillati; phylum Cyanobacteriota; class Cyanophyceae; order Nostocales; family Scytonemataceae; genus Scytonema; species Scytonema millei. The sequence continues at coordinate 4,356 of NZ_JTJC03000005.1, forward strand.
GATGCCTGATTTCTTCTAGTGAAAGTCCTGTTTTAGCAAGATCGAAAAAAATCGCAAGCCTATCGAAACAATTCTCATAGTAAGGCTTGCTGGATTTTTATAAGCTTTTCTCTAGCGGACAAAATAAAAGTCAGTTATCAGTTGACAGTTATCAGTTATCAGTGACCAGTTAATTCTGACTTGCGACTTGCGACTAGTAACCAGTAACCAGTTATCAGTGACCTGTTAACCGTCAACCGTCAACCGTTAACCGTCAACTACCAATTACCACGCACCACTCCATCAATCCCTGTTTGCATCCCAAATATCTTTTAGCTCTCCGTATGATCCCTGATTCCCACTGCTATATAACCGAAGGCGGTATTCGCGTTTCTTACTCTACCACTGAGATTCCAGTCGATTCTGCGATCGCAGAGGTGTTATTGCAACTCAATTCTCAGCGGGGAGGGGTATTGACGAGTAGCTATGAGTATCCTGGGCGTTACAAGCGATGGGCGATTGGCTTTGTCAATCCACCCTTGGAACTTGCTACCCGTGAGAATGCTTTTACTCTGACGGCGCATAACGATCGCGGTGCGGTTTTATTGCCATATTTGGCGGCGCGTTTATCTGAAGACGCACAATTAGAAACAGTTCAGCTAGAAAACAGTTGTATTGTTGGCACGGTTAAATTAGCTGAAAGATTATATTCTGAGGAAGAACGCAGCAGACAACCATCTGTCTTCACCGTAATTCGTCAGTTGTTACATACTTTTCACAGTAGCGAAGACGATCGCTTAGGCTTGTATGGTGCTTTCGGCTACGACTTAGTATTTCAGTTTGAGTCGATGCCGAAGTTGCATTCTCGTCCCACCGACCAACGAGACTTAGTATTATATTTGCCGGACGAACTGGTCGTTGTCGATCGCTATCAACAAAGTGCGTTTCGCTATCAGTACGAGTTTGAGATAGACAACAGCAGCACCAGAGGTTTACCGCGTACAGGTGAATCTATGGATTATCAGGGTCAACATTTAACTCCAACTCAAGATTGCGATCGCGCCCCTGGTGAATATGCTCAACTAGTACGAGAAGCACTAGGCTACTTTCAAAGAGGCGATCTATTTGAAGTTGTTCCCAGCCAAACTTTTTTTGCTGCTTGCGAAGCGTCTCCCTCGCAATTATTTCAAACATTACAGCAAGTCAATCCCAGTCCCTACGGGTTTATTTTTAACTTAGGTCACGAATATTTAATTGGTTCGTCTCCAGAAATGTTCGTGCGGGTGGAAGGTAAGCATATTGAAACCTGCCCGATTAGCGGCACAATCGAGCGCGGACAGGATGCGATCGAAGATGCGGAACAAATTCGTCAGTTGCTCAACTCCCGCAAAGATGAAGCCGAACTAACGATGTGTACTGATGTCGATCGCAACGATAAATCGCGGATTTGCGAACCCGGATCGGTACAAGTGATCGGTCGCCGCCAGATCGAATTGTACAGTCACCTGATTCATACAGTCGATCACGTAGAAGGACAACTGCGACCGGAGTTCGATGCTTTAGATGCCTTTTTAACACACACTTGGGCAGTAACGGTGACAGGCGCACCCAAACGCGCTGCAATGCAGTTTATCGAGCGGCACGAACCGAGTTCTCGGCGTTGGTATGGCGGTGCAGTTGGCTGGTTAAACTTCAACGGTAACTTAAATACAGGGCTGATTTTACGCACGATTAGATTGCAAGATGCGATCGCCGAAGTCAGAGTTGGCGCTACCGTCTTGTATGACTCAATTCCAGAGGCAGAAGCGCAAGAAACTATTACGAAAGCTGCTGCCATGTTTGAAACCATCAACCGCGCTCATCAGATCGGCGACGATTTGTCAAGTAAAACAAAAAAATTAACAAGCGATCGCCCTCAACAGCGTCCATACGTGCTGCTGATTGACTACGAAGACTCCTTCGTTCACACCCTCGCGAACTACATTCGCCAAACTGGGGCGATCGTCAAAACGCTACGCCACGGCTTTAGCGAAACAGTTTTCGACACCGAGCGTCCAGATTTGGTAGTGTTTTCGCCGGGTCCTGGCAGACCGAGTGATTTTCGCGTTCCAGAAACAGTTTTAGCCTGTGTCAAGCGGCAACTTCCGATCTTTGGTGTTTGTCTAGGACTGCAAGGAATTGTCGAAGCTTTTGGCGGAGAACTAGGAGTCTTGAATTACCCTCAACACGGCAAAGTTTCTCGCGTGTTTGTTACGGATTCAGAGTCTCATTTGTTCGAGGACTTACCAACATCATTTGAAGTGGGTAGATACCATTCATTATTTGCGCTACCAAAACTTTTACCTTCAGATTTAAAAGTTACAGCAATTTCTCATGACGACGTAATTATGGGCATCGAACATAGAGAAATGCCAATTGCCGCAGTTCAATTTCACCCCGAATCAATCATGACCCTAACCGGAGACATTGGTTTAAAAATTGTCACAAATATTGTTGGCAATTATGCAAAACTGCAAGCATCAAAATCTGTTGTTAGGTAATTGGTAATTGGTAATTACAAGTAGTTAGTAACTAATTTTGACTTTTGTACGGGCGGGTTTACCAAAAAACTATGACTTCGACAAAGATTGCGGGTGAACCCGCCCCTACGATTTTTGACTTTTGACTTTTGACTTACCTCTCACACCCGAATTTTCAATGGCTACTATTGAAATCAATCATCAGGTTGCATCTAACAGTAAATCGCGTCATATTTTGACTGAAATTGTGTGGCATAAACAGCAAGAAGTCGCGCAAATGCAGGCAGATATGCCATTAGCTGAGTTACAAAAACAGGTCAGCGATACACCGTGGGCAGAAGACTTTTTGATGGCGATCGAGCAAAGCGATCGCCAACCAAGTTTGATTGCCGAAGTCAAAAAAGCATCGCCAAGTAAAGGAGTTATCTGTGCTGACTTCGACCCGGTAAAAATTGCCCAAGCATACCAACAAAGCGGCGCAACCTGTATTTCAGTTTTGACCGATCGCAAATTCTTTCAAGGCAGTTTTGACAATCTGCGGAAAATTCGGCAAAGCATGGCACTACCGCTCTTATGCAAAGAGTTCGTTATCGATCCGTATCAAATTTATTTGGCGCGGGCTGCTGGAGCAGATGCAGTATTGCTAATTGCAGCCATTTTATCAGATAGCAGTTTGCAAAACTTTTTAAAAATAGCTCATGAATTGGGCATGACTGCTCTAGTTGAAGTACACACACTTGGCGAACTCGATCGCGTGCTAGCACTATCCGATGTGCGCCTGATTGGAATTAACAATCGCAATCTAGAAAACTTTCACGTCGATTTGGAAACAACACGGCTACTGATGGCACAGCGTCGGCAACAAATTAGCGATTTGGGCATTACCGTTGTCAGCGAGTCTGGTTTACATACATCTGAAGATTTATCCCTGGTTGCCAACGCTGGCGTTCGTGCAGTCTTAGTCGGAGAGTCGCTCGTTAAACAACCCGATATCGAACAAGCTGTACGGAAACTGTTGAAAACAGGGAGCAGGGAGTAGGGAGCAGGGAGCAGAGATGAGTAAATTTTCTCTCCCTTGTCTCCTTGTCCCCTTGTCCCCTTGTCCCCTTGTCCCCTAATTCTTTCCCTAGCCCCTCTTATGATCTCCGATCGCTTCCAATCTTTACGCAGCCGCCAAGAGTGCGCTTTGATTCCTTTTATTACAGCTGGCGATCCTTACTTAGAAACGACGGCTGAAGCTTTATATATTCTCGATCGCCACGGCGCAGATTTCATCGAGTTGGGCGTTCCCTATGCCGATCCACTGGCTGATGGACCCGTCATTCAAGCAGCGGCGACCCGTGCGTTGCAAAGAGGTACGCGCTTAGAGCAGGTGCTAGAAATGGTAGCAACTGTCAGCCCTAACCTCAAAGCACCGTTGATTTTATTTACCTACTACAACCCGATTTTAAACCGAGGCGTTCGTGCCTTTTGCCAACAAATTGCCAGCGCTGGGGTGCGGGGGTTAGTCGTGCCAGATTTACCTCTAGAAGAAGCGACAGAGTTAATTCAAGCTGCGGCTGATTCTGGCATTGAGACCACCTTACTCGTAGCACCTACCAGCTCTCCCGAAAGGATAGCCGCGATCGCTCGTCAATCGCAAGGTTTTATCTACCTGGTCAGCGTTACGGGTGTAACGGGGGTGCGATCGCACCTACAAGAACGGGTCAAAACTTTGCTAACAGATATGCGCCGCATTACCGATAAACCGATTGGTGTTGGTTTTGGGATTTCTGGAGCCGAACAAGCGCGTCAGGTCAAAGATTGGGGCGCAGATGCGGCGATCGTCGGTAGTGCATTTGTCAAACATTTAGCAGCCGCAAACTCAACTGAAGGATTGCAGGCGATCGCTCAATTGTGTCGAGAACTAAAAGCGGCAGTTACAACTACTTCGCTCATGGTTAACAGTTAACAGTTGACAGTTAACCGTCAACCGTCAACTGTTTTCACGGAGCGTAGCGAGCGCGTTTACCGTCAACCTATTACCAATAAAAACCGTGGTTAGCATCAGAGAAACTCATAATCTTTCAGCACAAGTACAACCCGATTCCCTGGGTCGGTTTGGGCGTTTCGGTGGTAAGTACGTGCCGGAAACATTAATGCCTGCATTAACCGAGCTAGAAGCAGCCTACGCGCAATATCGGGTCGATCCCAGCTTTCAGGCTGAGTTGCAACAACTACTGCATGATTATGTTGGCAGACCTACCCCTTTGTATTTTGCCGAGCGTCTGACTCAACACTACCAGCGACCCGATGGCACGGGAGCGCAGATTTATTTAAAGCGGGAAGACTTAAACCATACAGGCGCTCACAAAATTAACAATGCTCTCGCTCAAGTTTTATTAGCAAAACGGATGGGCAAGCAAAGAATTATTGCCGAGACGGGAGCGGGTCAGCATGGAGTTGCAACTGCTACTGTTTGCGCTCGCTTTGGCTTGCAGTGCATCGTCTACATGGGCATCCACGATATGGAACGGCAAGCCCTGAACGTATTTCGGATGCGGCTGATGGGGACGGAGGTGCGCCCAGTAGAGGCAGGTACGGGAACTTTAAAAGATGCAACTTCGGAGGCAATTCGAGATTGGGTCACAAACGTAGAATCAACTCATTATATTTTGGGTTCTGTCGCTGGTCCTCATCCCTATCCGATGATGGTACGAGACTTTCATGCCGTTATTGGTACAGAAACTCGCGCCCAATGTCAGCAAAAATGGGGCGGGTTGCCAGATATTCTCTTAGCCTGCGTCGGGGGAGGTTCTAACGCAATTGGAATGTTTTACGAATTTGTCAACGAACCAACAGTCCGGTTAATTGGAGTTGAAGCAGCAGGGGAAGGAGTCAGCACGGCAAAACACGCAGCAACTCTCACGCAAGGACGAATTGGCGTGTTGCATGGTGCAATGAGCTACTTACTTCAAGACGAAGACGGTCAAGTTGTAGAAGCACATTCAATTAGTGCTGGACTAGACTATCCAGGAGTGGGTCCCGAACACAGCTATTTAAAGGATATCGGACGCGGCGAATATTACAGCGTCACGGACGCACAAGCATTAGATGCATTCAAGAATTTGGCTCAATTAGAAGGGATTATTCCAGCTTTAGAAACTGCCCACGCGATCGCTTATTTAGATATTCTCTGTCCGCAATTAAGTGGCAGTCCGCGTATTGTCATCAACTGCTCTGGACGTGGCGATAAGGACGTACAAACTGTCGTGAAGTTAGGGACAGTTATCAGTGACGAGTGACCAGTTATTAGGGAGCAGGGAGCAGGGAGTAGGGAGCAGTTATCAATTACCAATTTAGTAGGAAAATTCACATGATCGTAGTATTAAAAAATGGTACGCCAGAAATGGAAATTACTCACCTCAGCGACGAGTTGAGTAGTTGGGGTTTGAAAGTAGAAAAAAGTGTTGGCAAACACAAAATTGTCCTCGGTTTAGTTGGGAACACAGTTGAATTAGATCCGTTTCGAGTCCAAGAACTCAGCCCTTGGATCGAACAAGTCGTGCGGGTCGAACAACCATTCAAGCGCGTCAGCCGCGAGTTTCGCCACGGCGAACCCAGTGAAGTCGTTGTATCAACTCCAAATGGTTTCGTCCCTTTTGGAGAACACCACCCGCTCGTAACGATCGCAGGTCCTTGCTCGGTAGAAAACGAAGAGATGATCGTGTATACCGCACAAAGAGTCAAGGCAGCGGGCGCAAAGTTCCTGCGCGGTGGTGCTTACAAACCTCGTACATCCCCTTATGCATTTCAAGGTCATGGCGAGAGTGCTTTAAATTTACTTATTGCAGCCCGCGATGCAACGGGTTTAGGAATTATCACTGAAGTCATGGACACTGCCGATCTAGACAAAGTTGCAGCCGTGGCTGATATCGTACAGGTTGGGGCGAGAAATATGCAGAATTTTCCCCTCCTCAAGAAGGTAGGAGCGCAAGATAAACCAGTCTTCCTCAAGCGGGGAATGTCAGCCACGATTGAAGAGTGGCTGATGGCAGCCGAATATATTATGGCAGCAGGCAACCCGAATGTAATTCTCTGCGAACGGGGTATTCGCGGTTTCGATCGCCAGTACGCACGCAATACACTCGATTTATCAGTTATTCCCGTGTTGCGATCGCTCACCCATCTACCAATCGCGATCGATCCCAGCCACGGTACGGGTAAAGCCGAGTACGTCCCCTCAATGGCAATGGCAGCGATCGCAGCAGGTACTGACTCACTCATGATCGAAGTCCATCCCAATCCCGCCAAAGCTTTATCCGATGGACCTCAATCACTCACTCCCGAACGGTTCGATTCCTTGATGCAAGAACTCGCCGTTGTCGGTAAAGCCATGAATCGCTGGACGCAAAAATCAGTTAACAATTATCAGTTACCAGTGGTCAGTGGAAAGTGAGTAGTCGTAGGGGCGGGTTTAGCAAAAAAATTACGGTTCCAGCAATCAATCTTCGCTCAAAACCCGCCCGTACAGAATGTGCATTGTCAATTGTAAATCGATCCCCTAGCCCCTCATATGATGCAAATACCGCGATCGCGAGAACAAGCACGTCAGGTGATGGAATATCTCTTGTCGGGTGAAGCTGAATTAAATGAAATTATCAGCTTTTTACAAACTCGACCAGTAGCGGATGCTCAAACTCAAGAACTACTGGGATATCGCGATGTCCTTTGGGATAGAAGGCGACGGGCGAACTTTGGGCATGTCGATATTGATATTGTTGGTACTGGCGGGGTACGCCGACCGCGCTATAACGTTTCTACCACGGCAGCATTTATTGTCGCTGCTTTGGGGATTCGAGTTGCTAAGCATGGTAATCGAGGCTCGGTTAAACCTAATGGTTCCTGCGATCTGCTGGAAGTTTTGGGAATTTCTTTAACAACGATGACAGCGCGTGCTGTTGAAAGTTTGGCAACCACTGGGTTGAGTTTTCTATTTGCGCGGGATTGGCATCCAGCTTTTAAGGCGATCGCAGCTGCTAGAGCTGAAGTCGGTTATCCTACTGTGTTTAATCTATTAGGACCATTACTCAATCCCAGCCAACCCAAACATCAACTTGTCGGTTGTGGCGATCCAGCAGTAGCGCAAATTATTGCGGAAACTTTGATGGAGTTGGGGATAGAGGCTTTAGTTGTTACCGGTTCAGATGGACTAGATGAAATCACCTTAGCAGGTGCTTCTCAAGTTATAGAAGTACGGGGCGATCGCATCAGTGTAAAACAAATCGTACCTGAAGAGTTCGGTATGGAAACTGTCCCAGAATTGGAGTTAGCTGGAGGCAATGCTACAGATAACGCCGCAGAATTTCTCGCTATTCTTAGTGGACAGGGACGAAAATCGCTAGTCGATCTTGTAACCTTAAATGCAGCCTTTGCACTGTGCCTAGTAGATAAAAATTACGATGTAGAATCAGCAATTCGTACTATCAGAAATGTATTGATTGATAGTACTGCCAAGACATTTTTTCTCCAGTTTCGCGAGTTCGTCATGGCTAAGCAATTAGCTATTTAGTGGCTGGCGGCTAGGATTTCGATTCAATTCTAGTTACTAGCCACTGATAACTGATAACTGATAACTGAAAAGAGGTAAGTTTTCATGGCTCAATCTAATAGTGAAGATTTTTGGTTTAGTCCGCTTTTCCGCATAGCTGGTTATGTTTTATTGGCTTTGTCGCTTTTAGATATTATTAGTGTTTTTATTCCTCCAGGTTTTACCAATCCTGCATGGGAATTTCAAATGGCAAGCCATCTAGTTGAGCGATCGCCTGTGCCATTAATTGGATTAGTTTTTCTCTTGATTGGCGAGAAAAACTTTAAAATCTTCAAGTTTTTGTCTAGAGCGGCTTTGGTAGCTGGCATATTGTTTCTATTGCTACTACCTCTAATTGTCAGTTCTGCTTGGCGAATACACGAAGGAGGCGATCGCCAAATTGCCCAACAATCAGCACAGCTTCAAAGTATCAAGCAACAACTCAGTCAAGCTCAAACAGATAGAGAAATTACAGATACATTGTCTCGGTTTAATCTACGAATTAATGCACCGAAAGCTCAAAATCCTCAGCAATTAAAAAGTCAAATTCTTGCTGGAATTGTTAATTCTGAGAAGAAATTCCAAGCACAAGCAGCACAAAATACAGCCAATAGTCTTAACTTGACAAAAAATGTCATAAAAACTGGCTTGGGAACCTTAATTGCTGGAGCTTTTTTCCTAATGGTTTGGCGCGGTACTGCCAATACAGTCAAAGGTAGTCAAAAAAGCAAGCAAAAACTTAGTAATAATCTGCCACTTGTAAACGAATAACATAGTATGCTTGACAACAGCAGTGCTGCTAGTGATGACACTGGTAATAACAGCGATACTTTGCTAGGTTCGCCTTTCGACCGCTTCAGTGAATCTCTCGAACTAGACGGTTCGAGTGACATTTTTGGTAGTAGCGATTCGTTCGATCGCAATGCCAATGATGAAGATATTTCTCCTATGAGTAACGATTTACTCTATGGTGGCAATCCTTTTGCTGGTGACAATTTTTGGAATATCTTTGCTGACGAGAACAATCCGAATAGTGGCAATTTTCCCGATCCGATTGGCAGCGAGTGGAATTTCAGTGGTGCAGCTACTCCGAGTCAAATCTTAACTATTAGTAATGACGCGATCGTAGTTCCTCATAGCGATGAGTACAATAATTTATTGCTAAATGCATCTCAAGCTCAAGCCAGTCTCAACACAAATTCAGATTCGGTAATTTGGCTATAACCATATTAGAGACGTTGCAAGACGTAATTTGAAATAACCAATAAGCTGCATCATGACTTGCGGTTTATTGGTTTTAGATCGATTAGAAAAAAATAAATAACAAATTACTCGAAAGATTCGTCACTGACAATCATGTCTTACGAAGTATAGACTATTTTAGGATCGAATACAGTATTAATTAATACTGCAATTATACTCGTATTTCAATTACCAACTCTTAGCAAATCAGTTCTGATAGCAAAAGAAGTATTTTTTGCAAAGACAACGCGCGAAAAGTCAGCAATTAATACTAGTTAATTTCTGGACATATAGAATATTTTTGCCATTTAGAACTCTGTACTAGTAATTAGGAGAAGTAGTTTCATGTCCACCTCTGAGTCTAACTCTTTTGAACCAGAGAATGATGGTTCCTCTGGCGACGCAAACGATTTACTACTACAATCACCTTTTGGTCGCTTAAGTGAAGTCTTAGATGTTGAGGATCTTGCCAATATTTTTAGTGGTGTTGGTGATGCTGCTGATAGCAGTAACGCAGAGAATCCATTTGCTGGTGATAACCCCAATTCAGAAAGCGATTTAGCTTACGGTGGCAATCCTTTTGCTGGTGATAACTTTTGGAATATCTTCGCTGGTGGTGTTAATCCAGGTGCAGGGGATAATCCATTTACTAGTGCTGAAAGTCCTCTAGTTAGCGAAGACAATACTACTAGTAGCGATAATCTCGTCCCTACTCAAAACGATCTTTCCTCTACCGATTTAAATAACCTACTGCAACAGTCGCCATTTGGTCCTTTAAGTGAAGTTCTAGGCGATGAAGGTCTTACAACCATCTTTAGCGGTATTGGTACTCCTCCTGAAGGCAGTACCGATTCCTCTACTGACAGCAACAATCCACCTACAGGTAGCGGAGATAGCAACCCGCTTGCTGGAGGTAGCAATCCTTTTATCAATACTGATAGCCTGAGTACCAGTGGTAGTAGCACGTACCATGACAATAACAACACTATTACTGGTAGCGGTAATTGGATATTTGCTAATGGAGACTGGCAGCAATTAATCGATCCTAATTCCTCTAGTGAGGGTAACTCGCCTTTTGGTAACGACCCCACCCTTCAGGGTGCGATCGCATACTTCAAAGGTAACGGCTCAACCCCTGATGATACATCGTCTTCTAGCGATAGTCATAGCAACCTTGCCTTTAACAATCTACCCATACCTATTAATAATAGTGACTGGCTGAAGAGTCTTACCGATTTAGCCGATCCTGAAAGTGCGGCTAGTGCTACTAATAATAGAACTATTGGCAATGGCAACTGGCATTATGGTAGTGGTAATGAAGTTGTTGGTAACGGTAACTGGCTTTTTGCTAGTTATAACGATCTGCTTGGTAACGGCAACTGGTATTACGCTGACGATAACGCAACTGTTGGCAATGGTAACTGGTACTTTGGCGGGGAGAATGCAACCATTGGTAACGGTAATTGGCTTTTTGCTGATGTCAACGAAACTATTGGTAACGGTAACTGGTACTTTGATGATGCTAATAAAACCGTTGGAAATGGCAACTGGCATTTCGGTAGCGACAATGCAACGATTGGCAATGGCAACTGGTATTTCGGCAGCGGTAATGCAACGATTGGCAATGGCAACAGGTTCAGTGGTAACGATAACTTAGTTATTGGTAATCCTTTAGCGAATGGCTTCAAGGATATTGGTGACAGGAAGCTAGTCATTGGTAACAGCGATTGGACGTTTGTTACCGATCGCAATGCTATTAGCGATGAGGTTGACAGCTTGCTAACGAGTAGTTTGGGAAATTTCTATAGTAGCGATGCCGATAATAACCAAATTAGTCAAGGTATTGACTCGCTGATCGATCGAGTCGGTAAAGACTTTTTGAGTTTACTCGGTAGTGGTTGGACTGCCGATCCATCAACAACGACTCCAAGTATTGACATGAATGAAAGCATTTTTAGCGATCGCCCAGCTAATACCGAACTAGATATTAGCATTAACTCTTTAGCCGAACAAATCAAACAAGATTTACTCACGTCGCTTGGTAGCGGTTCCCCTTCTGGGCAAACAGAATTGACTCAAACCACAGAAGGCAACCTCTTCAATAGCGAGAATTTTCTCGCCTCTTTTAACTCCGATCTCACAACTACTAACTAAAAATCGGTTTTCCTGTAGAGACGTTCCATGGAACGTCTCTACAGGAAAAAATTTGTAAATCAAATAGGACTGATATAGCGAGTCTAAGTGAATCGCGATCAAGCATCGTAGTTTTTAAAATCAGGAAGATTAAAGAGTTTTAAGTCAACAAAAAGCTAAGTTTTGCGGCGGAGTACTCCGACCGCAAATACTTAGAGCTGAAACAGACGTTTAACGCTCTTAAAACTTTTCCCAAAACGATAAAATCTTCTGAGCAGAGTTTTCAGTTGTAACCAAATAGCTTCAACTGGATTTTCTTGAGGTGCATAAGGAGCAAATCGAATCCAGGTAATTTTCCAATTTTCAGGAGAAACTCCTTCATTTTGTTCAGCGAGAAAATCTCTCATTACTTGCCCTCGATGATAACTAGCTCCATCCCAAATCAATAAAATTCTAGAGCTGGGATGTTTCGCTATTAATTTTTTGACAAATTCTACTGTTAATTCTCCATTAGCTGTTGATTCAGAAACCAGAATAAACTCTTGAGTGAATTCTAACGCGCCATAATAAGTTTGTCGTTCTTTGGGATTGAGAATAGGAATTTTTTGAGGATTTTTTATCAAATTCCAAATATAGCCGACTAGATCGTTCCAAAGAAGATGGCATTCATCTATAATATACACAACTAGCTCTCCAGATTGAATCTGGGTTCGATGCTTCTCTAGTAACTCCGCAATTTCTCGGTTTTTTTTGAGATGGCTTCTGGATCTTGACGCGGATGAGTTTGTTCTCCTTTTTGCCAAGTTATTCGCGCTTCTTTCAAGATTTGATAATAACTCTGTCGGGATTGGAAAACTACATCATACTGTTCAATTAGATGAATTTCTAAATCTGAAATATCCCAAGCTTTTTGCTCGATTAACCAGTCAATTACCGCTTGTCTTTCAATTTGAGTTAAATAACCTTTTCCTCCTTGATAGGAAGACTTTAAAGCGGTCAATCCTCCTGACTTAAAAGCTTGATTCCATTTAGTAATAAATCCTCCAGAAACTTCTAAAATTTTGCTTATCTGTCGATATTTATAGCCTTCTATAGCTAGTTTAACAGCTAAAGCTCTCCCCATCTCTTTTTCATCTGGATGACTTTTAATGAAATCTTTTAAAAGCTGAATTTGTTGCTCTTTGGATAGATGGTTTAGCTTCATGTAAGTTTTTAACAGGTTTTGATATCAACATTTTCATTTTACCTGTTTATCTCTAACTTCTGTTCACGATTGGCTTAGACTCGCTATATAGAAGAGGAAAGATAGGAGCGATCGCATAACTATTCTATATGCAATTAAAACAAGCTCCCACAACGGAGTTAAAAAGGAGGCGAGAGATTCCCCCTTTTTAAGGGCAGGGCTGATCTATGGAAAAAAGGAAAATAGACGGCGCATATCGTGAGCTAAATGACGTATCCCTTGGGTAATCGAGTCAAAGCCATTGAAGCGCAAAAGATTGAGCGCAATGGTTCGCACAATCGCAAAATTGACAGTGGCATGACCATCACATCAGGGAGAGTAATCTTCCTGAAGTAACACATCTTTAATCCAATGGAGGCGATTTTCAATCTGCAACGCGAGAACGAATTAGTTGTGCAAAATCAGCCGCATCAACTGCCAAAGAACTGAGATAAAACATCGTTTCGCTCAACGGCTGGTTTGCTCTGGTGCCAGCACGTTCGACCCGAATCATCCGTTGTACTCCCAACCAATGCGGTTCGATACCAGCCATCGTGTCCAAAATACTGACTGTCCTTTGAGTGCATCGGTCGCGGCACTGTTCGGTTTGGATGTCTACACTCAGAGGCGGCATTTGCTCAAACTGAGTCCTCAAATACGCCAGTAATTTCGGTTGGTTGGCTTTAACGGCGATGACATAGTGATTGCCACTAGCGATGATTTGCCCGACTGTTTTTTTGGGTGTGTAGCGCATCCAAACTGAAGCAAACACCCTCCAGTTGTAGCTTGTTCAACAACAGCTCAACTGTTTTTCTTTCACTGGTTTGATGATTTCGCATCGATTCTAAACCTATCACCACACCTTGAGCGACACTAAAAGCAGATACCACACTGACAAAATCTTGATAGCAGGAGTCGTAGTCGCTCAAACTGGCTTTGATGCTCTTGCCATCGGTGGCAATTTGCTCATGGGGCATCGGCACAAACGTCTCTTGCATCCATGCATTAAATGCTTCGGTTAATGACTCAAAATCTACCCTGACCATGATTCGGCGAATCGTCGATAAGCTGGGCAGTCGTCGGTTCGGCAACCCCAACAACTCTAACAATACCGCTTGATGGCGTGACACACAGTCGGCTAAAGGGCGATATCCATTGCAACCACTCATCTTTCCCATTGTGATTAACACTAACACCACCCATAAGGGATATCGCGGCTGAGCGCGCAAATCTTTGACTTGTTGAAGATGCGAGTAGCAGGCTCATTAGACCAAGGATGCGATTTAACTACTCCTCCATTATTGATTTTCTCTGGTCAATAGATCAGCCCTGCCTTCAAAAGGGGGTTAGGGGGGATCTAGTAGAGACGTTACGTGTAACGTCTCTACTAGATCCCCCCTAACCCCTCACTCCTCACCCCTCATTTATGCAACAACCAAAATATCAACCTAAAAAAACTGCCCCCGTGCAGTACTTTTTCAGAAATTTCAATTCAGAAGCTGGTAAGGTTGCCCCTGGTTGGGGTACAACACCGTTAATGGTGGCTTTAATGGTGTTGTTTTTCTTGTTTTTATTAATCATTTTGGAGCTTGCCAACGCCTCGCTCATGGTTCGAGGTATTCATGTAGGTTGGTAGAAACTCGGATAGATCGCCTTGCTGCGATCGCATCAAAATGTTGACTTTGAGGTAGTTTCATGAATCACATCTATTATTTTGCCTACGGTGAAGGGCAATTCGCTTCAACTGCAACTGGAGTTTTATTTGGTTTATTAGTAGCTTTTTTCTTGTGCGTTCTGTTAATTGTATATGCATCGAGTACGTATCCCGCAGATCGCCGTTAGCATTGGTGCGATCGCCTGGTTCAGACAAAAAACCTGACTTGACAAGAATCCAGGTTCAAAATCCTTAATGTTTCAAAGCGGTTTTCAATTGGGTAAAATACACGTCCGTAGGGGCGCACGGCTGTGCGCTCCTACCCGTGTCACGCATACAATCGAAAATTGCTATCAAGAGTCCGCACCAGCGGACTTTGTTTGCTTATTCGTATCAACCTATACCTGACAAAGTACAATTAAGGCAGACTTTGAAATAGTAGAGTATGCCAATGTCTGATGCGATTAAAGCTTACAACTCCATGTCTGAGTTTTATGCATCAATGGGTGGAACCCTAAAACAAGACGTTGATTTTACGATTCATCAGCTTGAGCTAGTTCATAGCAATGTGCCGATCGAGTCTCCCCTATTTCGCGCTAACTATTACTCGATCTTGCTCATTCGTAAAGGGCGGGGTTGCTACATTCTTGATGGTCAATCTTATGAAATCAAGGACAGGACGATTTACTTTACTAATCCCGGTCACGTTAAGGGATTTAAGATTTACGAACTATCGCATGGCTACGTAATTACGTTTTCAGAATCATTTCTGAAGCAATACGTCCATGAAAATATTTTCGATGATTTTCCGTTTTTAATTGCCGAGATTGTGCCACCGCACTATCCCGATCGCGAAGTCTTTCAAATTTTTGACGACTTGGGAACGCAACTTTTACAGGAATACCAATCAAATTCTGCTTACAAATTCAAAATCATCGGCAGTTTGACAGTTGTACTACTGTTCAAAATTAAAGAGCAGTTTTGGAATACTTATAATCCTTTGGCTGAATCGCAAATGGGTTCAGAGATTGTCATGACATTCAAGCGCAACTTGGAAGCTCATTTTCGCGATCTTGCGATGGGAAAACTCGATCGCCCATATCGAGTGCAAGACTTTGCCCAAGCGCAGCATCTTCACCCTGGTTATTTCAGTACGGTGATTAAAAGCAAAACAGGTAAATCTGTCAATGCCTGGATGATTGAAAAAACGCTAGCCGAAGCCCAAGCAATGCTGTCGAGATCGACTGAATCCGTGCAGGAAATTGCCTTTCGACTTGGCTTTAATGACGCAGCATACTTTTCTCGCTTCTTTAAAAAACATACTGCGACCACTCCTTCTAGCTTTCGCCAGAGTCTAAAAGCTTGAAGATCCAGCATTCCACGCCAAGAGACTAGCTGCTTTGTTTTGCCTGAAAATCGCGCTAGTTTGAGATAAATCCCATGCGATCGAGGGGGAAGAAACGGAATACGGCGCGACCGATGATATTTTCTTGAGGTAAAAAGCCCCAAACGTGAGAATCGTTACTATCGTTGCGGTTGTCTCCCATGACGAAGTAAGATTCTGCTGGAACTTGGACTGAGTTGAGTTGATAGGCGGGTGGTTCGGCAATATAATCTTCCGAGAGCGATCGCCCGTTGAGATAAACTAGACCGTTCTTCACGCTGACTGTATCCCCAGGTTGACCGATAACTCGTTTGATAAAAACTTGGTTTTTGTGATAACCCATGCTTTGCAACTGTGCGGGTGGTTCAAACACTACAATATCGCCTGTTTCAGCCGGGTGAAACCAGTATGAGACTTTTTCGACTACCAAGCGATCGCCTGTATGTAAGGTGGGTATCATCGAATCTGAGGGAATATAGCGCGGTTCCGCCACAAAAATGCGGATTATCAGCGCCATCACTAGAGCGATCGCAACTAGGCGAATATTTTCCTGTTGCGATCGCCATAGTCGCAACAATCCAGATGTTTCTGATGTTTTTGTTTCTTGAGTTGTCGTTGCTGGATCTGGCGAATTCGTCTTCTGAGATGTCATAAACTGTGGTGCGCTCTTGCGTGGTGCGTGAAATACTTCTAACTTCTGGCTCCTAGCTGTGATGCGGAACTACGTTTCTCTATAAAGTACAATAATACCTTTATTTAGTTAGCTAGTTATTACTTATGTCACTTTGTCTGCAAGTAAGTTTGAAGTGATTTTTTATACTAAAGTTTGCAGGTCGTTGGCGCTGAAAGACAGACTTTGACAGGAAAAAGTGATTTTTATTACAGAAATTTTTGTTTCGATTACATCGGTAGCCAAAAATACCAAATCTACATTATGGTACAGGTGGCAATAAACTCAGAAATGCCAAGCTGGGCTAGGAATTTCTATATTTCTGGCACGACAGCTAAAGCAAAGGAGACAGTAAAATATGCTCAAACAGTTTTTGACAGGTGGTTCTGTTCTCGCCCTATTGCTCGTAGGCGGTTTCTCAGCTCAAGCAAAGCCACAAACATCAGTCTTATTACAAGCTCAAACCCAGGAAGTACCTACTACTCCCGATACTCAAACAACTCCACCGGCAGGGACACTTGATCCTGGTACAAGCCCAGAAGGAACGACTACACCGGATACGACTGTACCTGATGCAACTACACCGGATACGACTACACCGGATACGACTGTACCTGATGCAACTACACCGGATACGACTACACCGGATACGACTACGCCTGACGTAACTCCTGATGCAGGTACGCCCGAAACCACGAGTCCTGATGCTACGACTAGCCCCGATGCTAGCGATACGTCTACCCCTGAGTCGCAAACCTCAACTCCTGACTCTAATACCGATAGAGCTGCAATATTTTGCGAATCCAATCCGGTAAATAGTCCAACTGGAGGCGGCGCGCGACAATTTCGTGAATGCCAGCAATAGTAGCGTGCGGTAAGGCTTGCGTCTAGATTTGTAATTGTAAAGGGCAGGAGACAGAAGAAATCTTTTTCAGATTCTGCCTCTTGCTCTCTTTACCGCTTCAACCAACGCCAGCAAGAAACAAAGATGTAGTGGCTAATCCCCAGACAGCAACTAGAGATCGCGGCGATCGCGCTAAAAAAGATAGCATACACCTGAAGCTCAAGCCAACTTGGTTGCGGGCTAAGATGAAAAATTAGGGCTGGGAAAAGATTGAGCCGAATCAGAATAGTAAAGACGATCGCCGTACTAACAGCAGCAACGGTGGCATGAAAAAAGCGATGACGGCGCAAACCCAAGCCGGAGACGAGAAAGGCGATCGCCACGCCGACAGTTGCAGGGAAGCTCCAAATTCCAATGTAAGGTGTAATTAAAGTCCAACACAACCAGCCCAAAACATAACCACTAGCACCTAGCAAGGCAGAAATTAAGTAGCGTCGTCGTTGGTCAAAAGCTCCCAATGCAGTCAATCCTACGGCTGTAAATAACCCCGCCGATGCAAACACAATCGATTCTACTTCTGTGGCAATTTGCGAGTTTGTCATCAGTTGGGGTAGGTATTCTACTAGGAAGCTATTGACTGCGATTCCCAGGGGAGAAAAATAACCAAACATAAAGCCGATACTAGTGCCGACAACAGCCGCGATCGCGCTCCACACAATAGCTCGGATAGTATCTATTCCAGCTTGTCCTACCTGGGTAGTCAATCGCCATAGAGAACGAGTTATATTCGCTAGGCTGCTACCGATCTTGGTAACAACAGGTATGGACGCAAAGCGGCTGGTCGATGGTCTGCGCTGGGTTGCTTGTCGTAGAGTCTGCGATCCCTGGGGGGTGGTATTGTGAGTTTGAAAGGTTGATGGCGGCGATTGCTTCCTAATGGTTTCAGCGAAAAAATTCGTCGTTCGCACAGCAATCTGATGCATTTGATTCACAAGTTGGGGCGATCGCTGTTTGCTAATTTGCGCTAAGCGGTGAGTTAAGTAGGTAGCTATGAGTTGCGATCGCTTCCAGCCATTCAAACTCAGTTGATGAATCGCTTGATATACCGATGGTTGCGTTTCGATCGACGGACTTTGTAATAACCTTTGTTCGATCGCCGTAGCATTAGATGGACGCAGGCGGGCATCTTCCTGCACTAATTCATCCAGGAGATCGGCAAATGCTGGGCTAACTTGGACTAAATGTCGCCAACTCAGCTCTTTGGTTACGGGGTCTTCCAACTCAGAGGGAGGCTGACCAGTGAGTAATTCAATTGTCGTTCTACCCAAAGCATAGAAATCGGCAGCCGGTTCCACATCCCGTCCCGAAGATTGTTCTGGAGGGCTATAGCCAGGGGAATAGAGACGAGTTGAGCTTTCTACGGCTGACACGGAATGCTGACGCGATCGCCTTTTTTTAGCTCCACCAAAATCGATCAAGACTAGTCGATTTGTTTCTTGGCGTAACATTAAATTTGAGGGTTTCAGGTCGCGATGGATAATTTGCCTGCTGTGCAATACCTGAAGAATTTCTAAAGCTTGTCCGAACCAATCTCGCACCATTTCTTCAGGACAACCTCGGTCGTACTTGTCGAGGATAGCCTCTAAAGTCTGACCGTCAATTTTTTCCATGACCAGACAAAATAGATCCCGCTTGGAATTGCTGGCGGGTAGGTGAAAATAGCCGTCTGGCTCGACTCTAGGAACGCCAGGATGCTTGAGACCGATCAAAATTGCCGCTTCCTGCTGAAACAATTGTCTTGCTTTAGCGCCATTTTCTAACAAAATCTTTAACACTCGTTCGGTCTGAGTTTGCAGATCCCAAACGGTGTAAATTACAGAAAATCCACCCGTCCCTAATTTTTTGAGTGCAATATAACGCTCTCGCAACGCGATCGCCGCGCCGCACGTAGTACAAAACTTGTTTCCCCCTGCTTGGACGTGTGGATGCTGGGGGTCACTAGGATTGATACAGAGAGTAACGCTAGGCTGATAAGGCACAATCAGCTGTGGATGCAGGCTGTTTAGATTTTACATTAGTCAGTTATCAGTTATCAGTTATCAGTTATCAGTTATCAGTTATCAGTTATCAGTTATCAGTGACCAATGCCAAAATAAAGTATCTCCTGCGCAGGGTTGTCCTATGCTTACAGATCGCCAATTGCAAACCTACACGCTTGAAGAGTTTCTAGAGCTGGATTTGCTAGAAGACGGGGAGTACGAGCTGATTAATGGGATACTAGTACCGATGGCACAACCTTCTGGAAAGCATGAAAATCTTCGCACTGGGTTATTAGTCTCTCTATTCTGGTTGAAACCGAATACCGCTTTACGAGCCGTTTTTAATTGGATGAAATACGTAGGCTGTAGGGGCGCTTTCTCTGTGCGCCCCTACCAATGTCATGTACGCAATCGAGAATCGCTATTAGATTTGACTGTAGAACGAATTATGGGTTTTGGTGCGGGAATTTAAAACTGTACGTTTGAGTAATGACAAAACAGCTACCTCTGTAGTCACCATAAGATCGTCTTCCTTTGTGCAGACATTATAAGTGCGGCATTAAAAATATTTTTAACGTTATCTCTGAATTCCGAATTCCGAATTCCGAATTCTCCCATCCCTATCTTTGGATAGAGTGCGATCGCAGTTATATAAGTTGAATTAGAGAATATAGAGGTTGACTTTTTCAATAACAAGAATTTGTACTTAGTGACGGGAGAAATAGCGAGTATGGATGCCATGAAAATGGAGAGAACGAACATGGCAGAGCGTTATTGCGCTCTAGTTCTTGGAATTACTTTTTTGATTCTCGGTATTGCTGGGTTTATTCCAGCTTTAGTTAACTTACCTGGAACGAATGCCTCATACGTTCCAGCAGATATTGCGCCTGGAGCATATTCTGCCGGATTTGGTTATTTATTTGGGATATTTCCTACCAATTTCTTACACAATTTAGTCCATTGTGCTGTAGGAATTTTTGGGATTGCTTCCTATACCAGTGCTAGCAGCGCGCGGGTATTTAACCGCTTTTTTGCTGTCTCTTACATCTTAATCGCTCTTTTAGGAGTCATTCCTGCAACCAACACAGTATTTGGGTTGATGCCAATTTTTGGTGGCAACGTTTTGCTGAACGGTTTAACAGCAGTTGCGGCTTTATATTACGGCATTATTTTACCTGCAAAAGTCAATGACGTTGGAGTAGCACGAAATATTTAGTAGAGACACAAAATTTTGTATTTCTACAGTTGCGATTCAAAAAAGAGAACAATTTTAGCTAACGCTCTTTGCCATAAAGGGCGTTTTTTCCATTCACTGAAGCTGACTTGTTTAGACTTAGCGAATCCTTGTAAAAATATTTTCTCAACGTGCTTAACTAAGCGAATATCAGAAGTAGAAATATCTAACTCGTCATTATGAAAAAAACTACGCGGATCGAAATTAGCACTACCAGTACTGAGCCAGCGATTGTCTAACAATAATGCTTTAGCGTGCATCATACTGGGTTGATATTCATAAATTTCTACGCCAGCAGCGAGGAGATCGCGATATTGTTCGCAGGAAGCAAAATAAACAAACCTCTTGTCCGAGCGAATTCCATTCGTGAATATTTTGACATCAACCCCCCGCTTTCTAGCATCAACTAGCGCAATGCGGATATTTTTATCGGCAAGAAAATAGGGGCTGGCAATCCAAACCTGCTGTCTAGCGGCGTGAATGCTAACTTGAAATAAAGCTTTAACTGATGCAGAACGATAGGAAGGATCGTCGCCTGCGGTAACGAGAATTGTTGGGTTGCTCGACGCTCCCAGATGGGAAACTGTAGTCGATAAGTCAGCAGTACCATGCACGTAAGTCCAGTGTTGCATGAACATACCTTCTAACACCGCGACAACTTCGCCTTCTAGCCGCGTTTCAAAGTCGTACCAAGGATGAGTCCCGCGAATATTATCTCTGCCATCCCAATAATCGGAGACACCTGCACCACCAATTAAGGCAAATTCGCCATCAATAATTAGCAACTTGCGGTGACTGCGGGCAAAATAATCGATGGGCGATCGCCAGTTAAAATCATTGAAGAACCTAACTTCGACTCCAGCAGCTTTCAGTCGTCTCCAGTAACGCTGCGGTAAAGTTTTGACCCCATACTTATCGACAATGACCTGTACTTTAACACCCGCTTGGGCTTTTTCGGCGATCGCGGCGGCGAAATCGTTCGCCCTGCGCCCAGGAGTCATGAAAAATGTCTCGAAGTGAATCGTATGTTTGGCACTGCGGACGGCTTCTAGTCGTGCAGCATTGATTTCTTCTGCTTCCAGCCAAAAATCTGTCGAACGTCCGCTGGTAACGACAGAGTTGGATAAGCTAGCTAGGGCAAGGGAAAAGCGTGCATCTTGAGGCGCGGGAACATTTTCAACTTTGTATTCAATGCGATCGCGAAATGTGCCTCGAAAATATAGAATTACGAAGACACCGATAATGGCGGTTAAACAGCCACCACTAATCCACCATAATAGCGGGAAAAGTTGGGTCATTGGTCAGTCATTGGTCATTTGTCATTGGTCATTTGTTGTGGATAAACGCAATCCTAATCGAGGATAAAAAAATGCTATCAGACTTAGCCTGGTAGCAATGAAGATTATCTAGCTGTATCTGAGTTGGGCGATCCGCTTATTCGGCATTCTTAGGTGGTTCTGTGATGTTGGAACTCAACTCTTCCATACCTTTGACTACGAAATTAGCCATTTGCTCTTGTCCCATAGATTTGAGGGAATTGAAGACTTGCATTGCTTCCGCTGAGGGGCTGTAATCGCTGGGAATGGCAACGATTCCATTTCCTAGTTTTTGTGCAAAAAGATACCAAACCGCCAACTTAGATTCAGGATTTAGCTTGCCATATTCCCCTGTAGGAACTTCTGATTTACCTTGGAGTAATTCAGGTAGTGCCTTAGCAGGATTAGGATCGAGCATAGTTTCGTCTTGATCTGTTTTGTTGGCTGGCAACAAATCGCGTAGAGCATTTATCTGCTCTTCAGAGGACATTTTTTGTACGCTTCCGACGATGCTTTGAACATCACTAGAGCTTGTTGGTAAACTATCAGATGGAATCGAACTAGCAATTTCTATGTAGATTAAAGCCATTACTCCTAGCTGGTCATCGATATCTAGGCTCGTAAATTGTTTTGCTAGTGGCTTCAGATCGTTAACGTTTGTAGATGCCATATTTGCCTCTTTACTGTTAATTTTGGTTTGTAACTTCGTTCCAGAATCTTTCGAGGCGCGAAATTTCGCGCCCTTGCATCTCTATACTTCCGCACCTTGCTTAGGTTCAGCGCCCATCGGCGATACATAGTCGCGGAATAGAGTAATTTGTTGCTCGAAATCTATCCCTTCGAGCTGGTTTAATATCTCTTTTGATTCACTGGAAAGCTCGTAGTTTGGAGGCATAGGACTGATAACGTTGCTGTCCATTCCTTGAGCTAGACGATACCAAAATAGTAGTTTAGTAGTATCGCTCATCGAACCATACATCCGCGTGTACTCGTTATCAGCCTTATTAATTAAGTCCCGTTGAAATTGTAGTTGTTCTTCGTGAGACTTTTCTTTAATTTGGTTAAATAAACCTTCAGCTACATCCGCAGATGCAGTACTAGCTCCTGGTGCGGCTGGGGTAACAGAATCACCCATTTTCTTGTAAATGAAGTAGAACAAAGCTAATTGATCGTCTACATTTAATTTCTGAATTGAAGCAACAAATTGACTAAGATTCTGGTCGTTGCTTTGAGTAAATGTCATATTAACTCCTTCTAAACTTCTTCGGCTGATTTTATCTTTGTCGTCAGCAGATTATGGCTAACCTTTTGCACAGTAACAAAGATTATTAACTTGCTTAAACCTACTGAAGATAGAAGTAGAAAACCTGACTACAGGCAGAGGAAAAATCAAATCTATCGAGAGTTAGGCAGTCGATCTCTTCCCAACTCCTTTTTAAAGGCAGGATGATTTTATACAAGAGAGGACAAAACCCAATCAATACTTCTCGGTTAGATCACATAGCCCTTGGAGATCCCCCCAACCCCCCTTATTAAAGGGGGCTAGGGGGGACGAATTTTAACCGAGAAGTGTTGGGACAAAACCCCCTTATTAAGGCGGCTGGGAGATCGGTAAGATCTTGTCATTCCTAACCGAGATCTATTTGGATTTGCCCTACTACACGGAAGCATCCAACTGCTGTTGAGATACCCAAGTTCCGTGAAAGCCATAAGGTACGCGCTGAGGAATTAATACCCGCGCCACAGGATCGCTACTCAAATCTTGGGCATTTAGCACCAATAATTCAGAAGTATCTGCATCAGTATCGTAGACAAAGGTAACTAACCACCCATCATCCTCTACAGTTGCATCAGGACGCGGAACGAATACAGTCTCACCACCATAGCGTCCCTTACCGTACTCGTAGGTTTGAGCATAACCTGCTTGAAGGTCGTATTTGATCGAACCATCAAACAAAGGTAGAGGGGTAGGAACTATTTTCCCTGCATAACCGAAGCGAGTTTTGCGTCCTAACAAATTTTCGTTAACGCGGGGAAACTCTATAGGTACGTCATCTAGCATTTCCTCTCGCACTGTTCCGGTGCTGAGATTGAACCGCCAACTATGCAAACGGGGAATATCGCTATCTGGATCGGTTGGTTTGAGTTGCGGAGTCACAATAGTGGTAGAACTCATGCGACAGGCAACTAGTACAACTTCGTCTCCCTCTTCGTAAGCATTGAAGGTATGAAAGACATAGCAGGAAGGAGACTCAAACCAACGAATACTGTTACTGTCGCCGTGACGGGGGAGAATACCAAAACGGCTGGGGCGATCGCGTTCAAACATTAACCCAGGTTCGCCACGCTGCATCCGTGCGGGGTTAAACGTCATCGGCAGATCCATAAATATCGTGTAATTGGCAGTGATGGCAAAGTCATGCATCATCACCCCCATCGGCAAATCTATGGGTATCGTGCGCAATAACTCGCCTTGTGGAGAAACAATACTGTATTTGACAAATGGCGGAGCAAACGAGTAACCAAAAAACATCATCTCGCCCGTCACCGGATCGACTTTAGGATGGGCAGTAAAAGCAGAAGCTAACTTACCGTTATAGGTAGACTCGCCCTTCGTCTCTAACTGGGGAACCTCGATCGCATGGGGCGCACCTCCTTCCCAAGTGGCTAGAAGTTGCCCTGCGTGCCATACCAAGGCAGTATTCGCAGCGTTTTTGTAGCCGTCGCTGTCAGGCTGAGGTGGTTCTAATATGCCACCCCAAACCGCTTTACCCGCTTTTTGCTCGATTTCAAAGCCTCGCGTTCTGACGTAGCGGTTGCGATAGCTAGCTTTGCCATGACGAATTTCGACTCCGTGCAACATCCCATCTCCATCAAACCAGTGATACTGTCCGATGGGTGTCCACTGAGGATTGGGACCATTGCGCACGAACATCCCCGATAAATCGGTAGGAAGTTCGCCAATAACTTTGAGCGGATCGGAGGTAATTTCTTCGCGCACGGGCGCAAAGTTACCCTCAAGAAAGGGATTAACTGCTGTTGTTGTTTCCATTCTGCCTGTTCTGCATACGCCATCGCACTTTTTTCAATATAGGCGCGATCGCGGCGATCGGCTACGCGAGCAATTACTTCAAGTCCAATAATCCTTGTTCTTTGAGCTTAGGATTAAACCGTAATTGCATTTGCAAACCGCGAGTTTGTAATTGAGATAAAATTTCTGCTTCAACTCGTCTTGCCGCAGTTTTTAAGATCTTCATTTGAGTCAATTCATCGCCATCTGCTAAACTTTTTTGTTCTTCAGATGTTAGCGATAATTTAGCATCAATTGGCTGAGTCCATACCGTTTCGTCAGCGCCATTTCCAGGCGGAAGCGAGCCATTTTCCTCAATCCACTCTTGGCGAATATTTTCCAAAACTGTCCGGTTAGGACGGTCGATAGTTTCTATCTTCAGCCAATAACATTTTTGTAGCTGGCGAACGAGATGCTGTTGCAAACTGAGATAAACATCGCGAGAATACCCGATATATTGCAGTACCTTGTCCGAGTCAAAAATTGCATAGACTCCTACTTTACCTTGATACTGTGCTGGTAATTGACCGTCTGCATCAATATATGGAGTTATTTCTAAATCTGTGAGAGGGGTCATTGATAATTGGTAGTTGGTAGTTGGTAGTTGGTTGTTGGTTGTTGACGGTTGACAGTTGCTCTTTCTCCCTCAGCTGGGCGACTCTCCCTCAGCACTCTTCCCCCTACTCCCTGCTCCCTGCTCCCTGCTCCCTCTACTTTCTCACTCGCACGCCTAGCTTTTCATCCCACTGTAGCGGTTTGCTGGCTCTGGGTAAAGGTGCTTCTGGAACTTGCCCTACAGATATGCCATATTTCCAATCTGGCAGACAAATGGCAATGTAGCGGGCATAGCCTCCCGTACCACCTTGAAATTTAGGATAGCCGATCGCGACTAGCGCTCCTGTTTCCGGTACTTTATCTAGATTAGCAACTACCTCAGCCTGACTGTATCCGTTATGCAGCAACCAGACTTCTCCTTCTAAAAATAGTACGAGCGTCCTAGTATAATGAACCTAGAGAACGCCGTTATGGGCTGGACTTCTTAAGGCGACACCCAGATTCGAACTGGGGGATAAAGGTTTTGCAGACCTCTGCCTTACCACTTGGCTATGTCGCCGACATCTTTGCAGGCAATATATTATATCACTTTTTAGAACTTTGGATCTACTGGCGGTTTGGTATTGTGCCAGAAAGTGACGAGATCTCAGTCGGGCAAGCAAGAGCCGCCGCATCAACCTCGTCCTACCTTACCGTAAGGCTCGATGCTTACGCAACTTTTGACGCAATTTTGAATTTAGGCAATTTTTACCTCATCGGCATAGCTGTGCCAGCGAACAAAGTAAAATGGTCCCGCCACTGAACCCCATACGTGTTCGTCAGTTTCGGGGTCGCGTCCGCGATCGCGACTGATAAATTTATCGCCATCAATTTCAAATTCGCTGTCGAGATAGGTGGTTTTGCCTTTACGCACGACCATACAACACTTGCCAGGTTCAACTGTACCTTTGAAGCCATTGTCTACCCATTGGACGATCATGTTACACCCTGGTAGCTTTTCCAGGCGATCGGCTGATAATGCTTGCAGACGTTTGAGATCGCGGGATGCACCGTGAAACTCTTCTTCTTGCTTAATGGTGTAATTTTCAATTTCAATGCGATCGCTTGCCTGCAATAACTTTAATACTCGTACCCGATATGGGTTGCCGAGCATGTAATCATAGGCTTGTTCTACGTAAAAGCTAACCCCGGATAATAGATTCAGGGGAAGGGGACGCATACAAACGCGAATATGGGCAAAAAAAGGAGGATTTTCAAAAGCTTGCGCTTGATTGCTAAAATCAGCTGCCATCCAGCGAGCTAGTGTCTCAATATCCGTAGAATGGGTCATTAGTAGAAATTACTCGAAAGCCAACGACTTACTATTGCCAGTATTTTAAAACTTCCTATGTCTCAAAAGTTAAAAGTCAGAAGTCAAAAGTCAAAACAGGAGCCAGAAAAGAGAGTGGTGCGTGGGGAGAATTCGGAATTCGGAATTCGGAATTCGGAATTAATCGATCGCTGGTCACTGGTCACTGGTCACTGGTCACTGGTCACTGGTCACTGGTCACTGCTCCCTCTCCTTGCCTGTATCCTTTGGTTATGTAGCAGCGTGCCTAGTTTGGCACAGAGTCGCAAACCGGAACTGCCACAAGAATTCTACAATCCTCTAGAGATTACGACCCCAGATCCGCTACTACCTCAACTTATCCGTCCCCTATCAACTCCAGAAAAGCTGAGACTCAGAGCGGCATTGGATAAACTAAACCAGCAAGCAACTGCTAGCTTTGCTGCAGGGAATACGGAAAAAGCATTTGCGATTTGGAGTCGAGAGCTAAGGCTGAGAAGATTTTTGGGGATTACAGAAGAAATTCCAGCTTTGGGGAGAGTAGGAGAGATTGCTTGGCGAGAAAACCGCCGTTTAGAGTTGAATGCAATTACGCGAAGATTGCAGGAAATTGGGCAGCAAATTCAAGTTTTACCACCTGATAAAAAGAAAAAGGAAGATCGGCAAGAATCTCAAGTTTTCATTGCACCTAACTTAGAAGTATTGAATAGTTTAGGGATAGCGTTCCAACAGGTGCGCGAACCAAAAAGTGCGATCGCGGTTTATGAGAGGATTTTGGCTATTCATCGTCAACAGAAAGATGCTATTGCAGTAGAAACGACACTAAGAACGATCGCCGAATTACATCTGAGCTGGTTTAACTACCCTCCAGCCGCAGCTGCATACGAACAACTATTACAAAATGCCACCCAGCGGGGCGATCGCCTAGAGGTGATTAATTACTTACAACAGTTGAATTATATTTACGAACAAGCCAGACAATACCAGCAAGCACTGGCAGTTCAAAAAAGGTTAGGAGCAATCTACCAGGAACAACAACAAAACGATCTATTACCCGCTTTACAGTTAGATATTGGTGCAAACTATGAAGCAATCGGGCAGTTGAAACAAGCTTTTACGACTTATCAACAAGCTTATACTGCTGCCTGGGAATTGCAACAGTATGCTCAAGCTAGCGATGCACTACGTCAAATGATTCGACTTTATCGCTCTCAACAACAAATTGATGCTGCTTTGCAAACTAGTCAGATTCTTTTAGAAAGCGATCGCCTTGCTGCTAATTTTTATGGCATGATAAATACTTACGACCAAATTGGGCAAATTAATCTCGCTCGCGGTAATTACGATCGAGCTTTAACCGCATTTCAACAAGGTTTAGAACTGGCACAACAGTTGAAATATCAACAAGATTATTTTACCCAACAGATTCAACAAATTAATCGACAACGTACTAATTAAAGTTTTACAAAGATAGTTGTACTGACTTTATTTCTGAAAAAAGCCCAATTTTTTGCCAATGATTCTATCCAGCCATCGCTCGGGTAAAGCGGTAGGAATTATCCAATCTAGTAAAAGATTAGGGACGATCGCATATTTAGTTTTCGGTTTGGGAGTTTCAAACACTTTCCGAATAAATTTGCCAAAAACCTCTGGAGGATAACCTTTTTTACCTTGTTGGACGAAATGCTTTTGAAAAGTCGTTACTGATTCCGCATAGTCAGTAGTCAGATATTTGCTAACATCTTGAGCTGATTCTTTATCCCAAATTGCCGTGCTAACTGCTCCAGGCGCAATAATAATTACGTCTATACCATATAATTGTAATTCTCGGCGTAAGCTGTGGGAAATTCCTTCAAAGGCGTGTTTGCTACCAACATAAGCACCAAGAAAAGGAACAGCTAATTTTCCCACGACGGAACTGATATTAATAATTCTACCTGGTTGTTTGCCATTGTTATTTGCCCTGGCTCCCAATAAAGGTAAAAAGGCTTGAGTTACGGCAATTTGCCCGACAACATTCACTTCAAGCTGCAATCGAATTTCTTCGAGTGGTTGATGCATTAAAGTACCACTCGTAGCCATTCCTGCATTATTAATTAATCCACTCAAATTGCGATCGCCAAGAATTTTTTCTACTTGGCAAGCCGCAGATCGTACAGCCTTACTATCTGTAATATCAAAAATCAGCGGCGTGAAATTATCCCCTAAGTCAGCTTGTAACCTTCTAGCATCAGCTTCTCGTCGCACGCTACCAAATACGTGATAGCCATGATTCACAAATTCTTTTGCTGCACCAAACCCAATTCCTGTAGAAACTCCTGTAATGACGATATATTTCATTTATGCTCCCGAATTAGCGGGCGATCGCTTCCAGTATAAAACTTTTCAGTTCAGAATAGTCTCCCAACTTTCTTTTTTAAGGGAGGGAACTAATGCCCCCTTTTTAAGGGGGTTGGGGATCTTCTCTATCGCAGTCAAAAAGTAAATTAGCATCAGCGATCGACTACAAAATTGTCGGGATTTCCTTCAAATAAACTCGGCTAAATGGTTCATCTACACCCAAAGTATATTGTTCGAGTAATCCCTGACGGCGAATTGAAACATTATCTCCCTGCTTGATGATTATAGTAGAGTCCTCAAAAACATCTCGCGCCAACATCATTTCAATTTCTGTAGGATTATCTAAAACAACCATATTACTGCCGTAATAAAACATTCCTTGAGCAGCTAAAACATCTTCCTCATACTCGACTATTAGTAAATCGAGTTTGGGATTGCGCAACAAATTTTGAACGTTTGTATTGTAATCTCGATGTAAAATCTTTTCTGCACGGTTGATATAAACGCCATTTCGACACACAGCACCAATGACCCAATCGGGGTGGTGAGATAAAATTTGGTCGATAGTTGTTTGTAGTTCTGCCACCCTAATCCGGTTAAAGGTAACTATCGGTATCCTAGCTTCAGTTCCTCCGTCAAAAAAGGTTTCTAAAATCTTTTCGGGTACGTCCACACTCTCGCCTACGGCGGGGTTAAGATGCATAAAAATTCCAGGCGCAGCATTAATTTCAAGAATGCTAAAGCTGCTATCTTTCCAAGATTTTGCTAAATCTTCAGAAATGACATCAATTCCCAAACAAGTGAGGCGAAAATGCTGGGCGACATCCTGCGCCAGAATCATATTATCGGGATGAACTGTAGGTGTTGCGTCAATACTTACACCACCAGAGGAAAGGTTGGCAACTTTACGCAAATACACTCTCCGTCCTTCTTTAATAACGCTGTCAAGAGATAAGCCTTGCTCCTCCAAATACATATCCATTGCTTCATCGAGCTGGATTTTACTCATGGCAGAAGTTGGCGTGTCTCTACGTGCATCGGAACGGTTTTCGCGATCGATCAGTTCTGAAATCGTTGAATATCCATCCCCAACTACTGAAGCGGGACGGCGTTCGGTTGCCGCGACAAATCGACCGTTGACGCACAGCAAGCGGAAATCAGCACCAGAAATGCTTTTTTCAACAATGATCCGAATTGGCTGTTCTTCTGGAACTGCTTTGACAGCGCGATTAAAAGCGGCTCTTAGCTCCTCAGAGTCTCTGACATCGGCGGTTACGCCAATCCCTTTATGACCGACAACAGGTTTGATAGCGACGGGATAGCCAATATCCTCCGCTGCATCTAAAGCTCCCTCGCGACTAGTGACGATTTCTCCGCCTGGAACTGGAAAGCCAAGGGTAGCTAGAAAAGCTTTACAGTCATCTTTACGGGTGGTAAAGTCCGAGTCTATATGGCTGTCGCCGTCAAATGTGGTTGCTATGCCACGCACTTGCTTGCGACCGTAGCCGTATTGCATCAGTCCTTCATCCCACAAATAAAAAGTAGGAATACCTTTTTCGTTAGCTTTGCGCAAGAGCGAGTAGACGGTAGGACCACCATAAACAGACCGACGAAAGATATTTTGTAGATTCCGCATCTGTTCGTCAAAGGCAATTTCTTCGTCTAATGTCATAGCTTCAAACCAGTCCCAGACGAAGTAAATAACCGATCGCGTCGTTCTAGTATGGAGAGACTGAACGCTAATTCTTGTCCCTCGTTCTAACGGTTTTACGTTCCAACAGTGGAAGTGCAAACCCATATCAAGTTTGCTAACTTCTGATAATGTCCATGCAAACAAATGAGCGTGAGATTCATATTTTTCCTCGCGCAGGTGAGGATAGCGATCGCTAATTTTTTCTACGTAATCTGCGATTTCTAGTGGTTCTCGATATCCCGTCAAAGCAAAATCAAAAGTACATGCTGCCGTGTTTAAATCGGGATTAGAACCAATGTAATGTTTGAAGTTAAATAAATCGAATATATCGGTCTTTCTAGCATTAACGCGCACGACATCAGTACTTGTATCTATTACCATTTTTATCCTCCTTTTTTCAGTTATCAGTTATCAGTTATCAGTTGTCAGTTATCTGTGAAGAAAGAGAGCAGAGGAGCTTCAGGCGCAGAGGAAGAGAATAGAGAATAATACTTGCTACTTCCTCTCACCCACCACGCACCACGATGCAGTTTCCGACGCGGAGAAACCGGATGCACCACTCTCTTGCTGATAACTGTCAACTGTCAACCCTCTACTCGCTACGCACTTTCTATAGATATTCGAACTTTGGAAAAACTAATGACGAATGACAAATAATCGCAATATCATCCGATTGGTATATTCCCACTTGCTAGTTATAGCAAATAATACGGTAGCGAAAAATACAACTTTGGAAAGGTGTAAGAACAAGCGAAAATTATATATAACTTAAAGAATAAATAAATTGTTTGGAATCGTTGACATATGAAAGGTACAGTAACCGATCTAAGAAACGAAGTCCGATATCTGGCGCAGGAAGCTTTTCACCGCAAACTGATTTCCGGCTACGGTGACGGTGCGAATGAAAAAGAGTACCAAATTGTATTTAATGGTAAGCCCCGACATCTTTCTCTGGCACAAGCGCGCTCTTTTCTGAGCGATTTAGTTTATCAGCGCGATCGCAATTAAAACTAAGAATTACATTACATTACTGGACGTAGACCCTTTACTAGGGGTCTTTTTTTGTCCGTGGCGATCGCAACCGAATCTGCTTACTATGTTAATTTTTATGATTCTGTATCGGAATCTACCAGAAGACGGTTTTAACTAGAATATTTGTTATGTTTTCTTGAGAATACTCACTTAAAGTATGGTATGGATACGAATATGAGTAACAATCGGGGGGCGCTAGTCATTATTGGCGGTGCAGAAGATAAAGAAGGTGAATGTCAGGTTTTGCGGGAATTCGTACGCCGTGCTGGAGGAACAAAAGCACGAATTGTTATTATGACGGCAGCCACGGAATTACCGAGAGATGTAGGAGAAAACTATATCAGAGTATTTGAGCGTCTGGGCGCGGAAGATGCCCGTATAGTTGATACCGAAACCCGCGAAGATGCTAGATCTTCTACTGCCCTAGAAGCGATCGAAAAAGCTACAGGAATCTTTTTTACTGGCGGCGATCAAGCCCGGATCACCGATATTCTCAAAGATACAGACATAGATGCACTCATTCACAAACGCTTTGGGGAAGGAGTGGTCGTAGGAGGTACGAGTGCGGGTGCAGCGGTGATGCCAGATGTGATGATTGTCGAAGGAGACGGAGAAACTCATCCCCGCATGGATACGGTGGAATTGGGACCAGGAATGGCATTTTTACCAGGAGTGGTAATAGACCAGCATTTTTCTCAGCGGGGACGGTTGGGACGCTTAATTTCTGCCTTAGCGCAGCAACCTGCCGTTTTGGGTTTTGGGATTGATGAAAATACCGCTATGGTAGTAACCGATAATCAATTTGAAGTGATTGGGCAAGGTTCTGTCACCATAGTTGATGAATCAGAAGCAACTTACACTAACGTGAGCGAGATCTTAAAAGATGAACCGCTGGCAATATGTGGCTCAAGACTGCACATTTTGCCCCACGGTTACAAATTCGATCTGAAAACTCGTAAGCCAATTCTGGAAAATTTAACCTCGGATAATTCAAATTTGAATACCGTTGCGACTAATGGAAATGTAGCAACTAGTCAGGCAACTGTCTAAAATCTCTAAAGGCATATAGAATTCGCAGCTAGACAAACAAAGTCCGCCGGCGCGGACTTACAGAAAACTAAGTCTTCAAACCCGCACACCATCCGGGTTTTGTCTGTGTAGTCGCGAATTCCATTCGCTTTTATAAAATTTTTATCAAACTTGTATAATAGCAATTCTCGATTGCGTAGATGACGTTGGTAGGGGCGCACAGCTGTGCGCTCCTACCAATCATATATTTCACCCAATTGAAAACCGCTATAAAACGGTAAAATCGCTTGATGTCATTCTCTAGTATGACGCGATCGCCCGATTTCTGTAGAGAAAATTGTCGTATTTTGTCATACTCTTTCTTCTGTCACCTTAACGGAAGAAAAAGCTAGAAGCCTTGCTATATCTAGGATTTGCTCTTTTGTCATTTTGAAATTGGCAAAATAAAAAACTCCCACTGTGTAAGGGTTTCAGAACTAATAGCAGTTTTCAATTGGATAAAACACACGATCTAGGGGCGCAAGGCTGTGCGCCCCTACAGATGTCACGCACGCAATCGAGAATTGCTATAAAAAGGACTGTAATTTACCGAAAAATACCAACCATTTTCTTGAAAATCAATTTGTACAACAGATTTTAGTGGTTTTAAACACGCTACATCAACAAAACATTATTCATCGTGACATCAAACCATCTAACATCATTAAAAGAGAATGCGATAATCAATTTGTTTTAATTGATTTTGGTGCAGTCAAACAATTAGATACTAATTCTCAATTCCCCGAACAACCAACTCAGACTAAAATTATTACATCCGAATACCTACCTCTAGAACAATGGGCGGGAAAACTCAGCTTCAACAGCGACATTTATGCGTTGGGAATTACAGCAGCTCAATTCTTGACGGGAAGTCATCGCAGCGAATTTAAACGAGACGATAAAGATAGGTTAGTTTTAACCGAGGCGATCGCACTTGCGATCTGTTAGCCGCTATGTTAGTTAAGATGGTACACACTCATCCCGAGCGACGCTATCAATCTGTTACAGAGGTTCTGCAAGATTTACAGAAAATTTCAGCGGCAAATAGTTCGGTAAAAGTTGCAAGAACAGTAGGAATAAACTCCGGTGAAAAATAATCTAGATTTAAACAAGAAAAGATTTATCCTTGTATTGTAGTTGGACTGACTGCATTAAGTACTATAATCATTGGCGTAGAGTTTTTGATTTACCCGTTTATTCGACCTTTATATTATTTATATCAAGTAATAGTTTACTCGATCGCCGTCAGCCAGCAATTGATTTCAATTTCTATGAAGCTTTAATGGGTAAAGGTAATACGCTAGTTTTGTTAGGAAAAAATAATTATTTAGATGCACTAATAGCCTACAATCAAGCAAGTAAAATTCGCCCTAAAGATTATCAAGTTTGGTACAATCGCGGGATACTTCTATCGCAACACTTAAAACGTCAAGGAGAAGCGATCGAATCTTTTGACAAAGCCATACAACTCAGAGATAACTTTCATCCTGCTTGGCTGGGAAAAGGTATCGCTTTAACAGAAATAGCACGCTATCAGCCAGTCCTCGCAGCCTTTGACCAAGCAATTAAACGGCAACCACAAGATCCTTTTATTTGGGCGAATCGAGGAGATACTTTAACAGAACTAAAAAGATATCGAGAAGCACGGGATTCCTATCCAATACATCTCGGTTAGTGATGCAAATATCTTGGAAGATCCCCCTAACCTTCCTTTTTAAGGGGGGAACTTAAAGCCCCCTTTTTAAGGGGGTTGGGGGATCTTGCCTTAACTAAAAAATATTGGATTCCTATCAACAGGCGATCGATTTAGGATTTCCCCGTGCAGAATTAGAGACTTAGTTAGCAAATGCTCAAAAACTAGCAGCAGATTGATGAGAATTCGGAATTCCGAATTCGGAATTGAAGACACACCAACTACCAATTACCGCTCACTTACTAAACTCCTGGTAAGCAGCACGGGAGACTTGCCGGATCAATTCTTTTGCTTGTGCGTTATTGTGGGGGCGCTTGACCATAGCAACGGCAATATAGCGTTTACCACTGGGCAGATCGACTAAACCGACATCCCCTACCATTGAACCAATATCTCCGGTTTTGTGAGCAATTGTTGCCCCTGGTCCCAACCCTTTTGGTAATAGCGTAGCTGTATGCGTGCGGCGCATGATATTGAGTAGGCGATCGTGCGATTTGACAGAAATTAGATCTCCTTTTTGCACTGCTACCATTAATTGAGCCAACTCTTTAGGGCTAGTCGTGTTTGTCCCTTCCAAATCTGGTAGCAAGTTCCGCAATTCTGTTACGGTCAACCCCCAGTTTCTGAACCGCTGATTCAAAGCAGCGATGCCACCCAAACGTTCTATCAGTAAATTAGTTGCCGTGTTATCGCTGACAATAATCATCTGAGTTGCCGTCTCTAGGGCAGTAAACTGACTCCCCAACGGCTTGTATTGAAAGCCTCCCGCGCCACCACCAACTAATTCTTTTTTTAGAGTTAACTTCTCGTCTAATCGAATCTTTCCCGCGTCTACATCTTGAAAAAAAGCAACCAGGATGGGAAATTTAATCGTACTTGCAGCAGCAAAAGTTGTATCTCCATTCCAATCTAGATAAGCTCCTGTCTCGGGATCGATAAAAAACATCCCAGGAAACAATTTAGCGTTGCTCGTTGCCAACTGTTGCATCAGCGTTTTCAGTGCCGTAATTTCTTGGGTTGGCTGGAGTGGTGCAGCATGGGCAACAGTTTCTCTAGCTTGTAGCTGCGGCATCACTTCCATTGCCGTAATTGGTATTTCTTCAGAGGTGATGCGCGTGGTGGGATCTAAAGCCGATAGCACCGTACCCGCGATCGCGCTGATGCCAATTCCCAAAATTAACAACCGCAAGGCGTATACAATCAATTTATTCTGGCGCTGCGGATGTTGTCTTTGCTTACTCTGTTTTCTGGTTGGTGTTGGCAGTGTCTCTCCCGTGATTCTGCTACCATTAGCCCCAGAGGAAGCCACTGTTTGGCTGCGGTTTTTCCTGTCACTGTTTCTAGGTTCCGAAGACAGTAGACGACCATCTTGTGGTGAGAATCGCCCACGCGGGTTGTGCTTTTTAGCCTGTTCGCGCTGTTGCGAACTGCTTAGACCTTTTTTATGCCCAGCGTTTGACCGCTTACCTGAATTTGACGACCCGCTTTCTAATACCATTGGCTTACAGAAAACAACAAGGGCGAACTGGACTTGAACAATAACCTACCACTGCTTGCATGAGTTGTAAAAGCAAGTAGTATTGGGTCAAAGTTTATCTCAACCAATTTGGAATGGCGATAAAGCTTCAGGTGAAATATAGCCTATAAAACAAGAAATTGGAAAAATACAGAGACAAGCTGAACAAATCTCCAACTATAAAACTCACATTGATTTTTTGAAATCTACGTAGGTGCGTTAGCCTTTGGCGTAACGCACCCTACTACCCATATTGAGCCACAAGTCGCAACTCGTAAGTCGCAAGTCAACCCCACACTTCCCACGCTACACCCCACGCCCTATTCTTCACTGATAACTGGTTGCTGATAACTGATAACTGGTTACTAATCACCGATCGCTTCCGAATTCCGACTGCCGAATTCCGACTTCCTCATAGCCCACTCCATCTGAGTTAATATTCCCCGCAACATTGCGACTTCAGTATTTTCTAACTGAGTGCGGTTAAATAGTTGACGAAATTTTTCCATGCGGCTAGTAGCAGTATGGGGATAAAGATAGCCAATTTTGAGTAGTAGCGCTTCGAGTTGTTGGTAAAACCCTTCTAAAGCTTCTACAGAGGCGTAGTCAACCGCGATCGCGCTCTTTTCATCATCAACTCCCAATTGGCTGTATTTCGCCAGTTCATAACAGCAAATCGCCACAGCCTGAGCTAGGTTCAATGAAGGATAGGCAGGGTTGGAGGGAATGCGGATAAAGCGCTGAGCGTAGTACATTTCCTCATTACTCAATCCTCGCGACTCGGGACCAAAGATCAAAGCCGTTGCTTGTTCTGAGGTTGAAATTAACCAAGGTAAAGCATCTTGAGGCTGCTCTAATTGAATGTCTAAGGTACGAGGACGAGCAGTCGTAGCGATCGCCCTCGTACACCCCTGCAAGGCGGCTGGTAGCGTTTCTACAACTTGGGCGGCTTGCAAGATATCGAAGGCATGGACTGCCATTTGTTGGGCTTCTAGCGACAGCGGATCGCACTGGGGATTGACTAACACCAACTGCTGCAAACCCATATTTTTCATGACGCGGGCGATCGCTCCCACATTCAGCGAACCCGCTGGTTCCACCAGCACAATTCTCACCGCTGCCAAGGGGTAGCCGGGGGCTGCCAGCCCATTTTTACTGTATGAGGGGGAAGTAGGCTCATTCACAATTCCGTAAAATTTAGATACTCTCTCAACAACTGTATATGGCACGCACTCGATCTAAATCTGACCTACCAACAAAAATTTGTCCAGTGTGTCAACGCCCCTTCACCTGGCGGAAAAAATGGGCAGATTGTTGGGATGAGGTGAAATATTGTTCCGAACGCTGTCGTCGTCGCCGATCTTCAGTGTAAAGACGTTACATGTAACGTTTCTATACGGCGATCGCTCACTCACAAATAAAAAACCGCCAGGAGATGGCGGTTGTTGAGCAATCGGAGGGTTTTCAACAGCTTACCGATTCAGATTGTAGAGATTTGTAATGTTGTTTACACCAAATCTGATTTCTGCCCTTTGATCTACCGTTAAATGTCAATATTTAATGGTTTTTTAATTAAGTGACCTGAAGCAATTTGGCAGTTTTCTAGATTTGGCAGTACCGCTAGTAGAATCAGCTGCTGGAAACCGAATCGAGTTCAACTCTTTATCTTAAGAAGATTTTCCTAATTGCACTTCCTGGCTGAGAAAATGCCGATTGTGATTGAGCCGATTCCTTTGTTTAGCGATCGCAATCTGCGCTGTTGCCTGTCGTGCCAACATGTCATACAAGTTCTTCCCATGATGCTTGTTGGTTGACTGCGTGGACATTCGATGTTCTGGTGTATGGGAGTCAATCCAGTCACGTTGTGCTTTCGCTTCCTGTTCCACTCTGGTAAGATACTGTTCGTCGCCCAGATCGCTAGCGCAGTGCATGGCGGCTGTTAGCATATGGTAAGCAGCTTCATAATGATTGCTCGTTAAAGCATTGTTGCTGAGTACCATTAAGCTTTCGTAGATCTCATCAATTTCTCTGCATTGTCGATCTTGCATCTGTTCTTTCTACTTCCATGCAGGCTAAATTGGTATGCTCGACTAGCTATAACCGCTCGCCTTTATCTCACCAAAACAATGATAGCTTGTTGCTTCAGGGCGAGCAACAAGCTTAAGTTATTGAGGAATGCACTTACTTATTTTTCTGGGCGTTCTTAGCTTGCTCCAAAGCAATTTCTTTAACCGTTTGATAAGAATTTACATTCGCTGCCCCTTCAATAGCTTTCACAGCTAAGTCTTGTACTTGTTTGGAAGTTGCCTCTAATTGTTTAGCAAGGCTTTGAAGCCGCGCTTCTTGATTTTGAATAAGTTGTTCTAAAGATTGGACGCGCTGTTCGTAAAATCGCTTTTGTCCTTCGGCTTCTTTAGCATATAAATCCGATTTAATCTTTGCCTGATAATGAGCGATGCCTTTTCCTTCTTCTGTTGCCTTTTTCAGTGCCGCTTCTTTTTCTTTAGGAAAGACTTCCACTTTAGCTTTTGCTTCTGCAAACTGATTTTCACGTTCCGCGATCGCTTTTTCTCTTTCTGTCCATTGTTTCTCTTGTGTTTGCTGAAACTCCTCTAATTCCCGATAAATATTTTTTTGAGTCTGTTCATATTCCTCTAGCGCTAATTTACGCTGCAATTCTAAATTATATTTATATTCTGTAATTTCTCTTTGACGAGTTTTCGCTTGAGTTTCATTTCGTTCTTTAATCTTGACTTTATATTCTTCTTGCTCTTTATTCCATGCTTTGACTTTTGTTTCTACTTGCTGCTCTAAAGTGTCTCGTCTCTGACTAAACTCCTCGCCAAAAGCTTTTGAATTGTCTTCATAGCTCTCGATCGAGCTATCTAAAGTCTTGTCATCAATCTTTTTTAAACTATGTAGAATTTGTAATTGTTCTGTCTCAGTTGCCACATTACGACGAATTTCTTGTAATTTGGCAGCTTCTGTAGTGAGTTGCTCCGATAATTCGCTGACAGCACTACCAACTCCTAGTTGAATTTTGCCTAAGTTATCGATAATAGAATTCATTCTTTGTTGCACGGTTGCAGATTGATTCATAGCTAGTTTTGGCTCGGATACTGGTTTTGCTTGAACTACGAGAGTTTCCTTAGCTAATTTATCGAATTGAGATTTCAGAATAGTTTTTTCTTTTGACATCTCCTCATAAGCTGCTAGGATCTCAGCTTTCGTACTCTTTTCACTTAGTTTTCTTGCTACCATAAATCATCTCCTTTTCAGTTATCAGTTATCAGCGAACAGGGAGTAGGGAGCAGGGAGCAGGGAGCAGGGTAAGAAAGAGGGTTCCTGACTTGTGACTTGTCTCCCTTATCTCTTCATTCTTCCCCTAACCTCTAGCTCCATTTTGAAAGGCTCTCAATGCTAGTTCTTGAGCTTGTTGCTGTGCGGCTTGCATTTGAGTTGTTAGGTTTTCAATTTGCTCGATTTGTTTAGTAATAACTTGCTCTAAAGACTGCACTTGTAATTCGTAACTCTGTTTTGCTGCTTGCCATTCTTTCTCAAATAGATCGGCTTTAACTTTTGCATCCCGATCGACATCTTTAATCGCTTCTTCTCTTGCTTTTTTAACTACTTCTTCCAATTCCGTAGGGAAAGCAGCAATTTGCTTTTGGTATTCTCCAAGCAATGACTGTTGTTCGGTTAAAACTTTCTCCCGTTCTGCCCAATCTTTTTCTTTAGATTGCGTTGTTTCTTGTGTTTCTCTTTCTAGCGTACGCTTTGTCAATTGGTAGGTATCAGCGTTAATTTTTTGTGTCTGTTCGAGTCGATATTGATATTCTTCTACTTCTCGCTGTCGTTCTTTAGTTAACAATTCGTTTTGTTCTTGAAGCTTTGTTTCAAAGTCTGCTTGTTCTTGCTGCCAAATCTTTCGCGTTTGCGTTATTTCTTTTTCTAAGTTTTCCTGTTGAATTGTTGCGTTTTGCTCAATTAATTTTAATTGCTCTTGATGCTCTTGATTTAAAATATACAGAGTATCGGTAACAACTCTAATTTGTTGTAATTCTTGTAAATTCTGAGCTTCTACTTCAATTGCACGTTTGAGTTCGTCTAACTTAGAAGTTTCTTTGGATAATTTTTCAGATAGTCCGTTAACAATTCCGCCAAACTCTAGTTGCAGTTCGGCTAAGCCTTTTACAATATTATCTACTGTATAGCTAGAAGCAGTTTGCAGAATTTGTTTATTCTTTTCTTTATCTGCCTCCTCTTGTTTAGTGGCAATTTTTAATGCCATATCCTTTCTTTCAGCCAGAATGCGTTGAAATGCAGACAAACGATCTGTGCTGTCTTTTGCTGCGAATTGATTCATATTGCAACTCCTGCAATTAAATTTAAGGGAGATTTAAGTTAAAACGAATACCTGTGGCTATACCTTAGGACATAGATCCTAAGCTAGCCTTCCTTAAGGCGATCGCAAAGCAGTAAAATTGCTGAAATGACTGTAAGAACTGGCAAATAGCGCTTAGCAATTAACTCAAAGCTAAACGCTAACTGCAATCTGCCCGTTTATAGTACAGGTGTACTGTAAAAAATATATCTGTAGTGAATGCAGACTGTCAAGATCTGGAGTTCTATAGATTTCCGGGAATTTGCAGTTGAAAGGATTTCGGATGTCTTCCGATTGGATAATAATGGTGCAAGAACAGATCGACAAAAACGATGTTTACTCGCGAATTGACCAACAGTTCCCCCAAGGTGGAAATCGGGCACATGAGCCGCATTCTGGTGGTAGAAGACGAAAACCTGATTCGGGAAATGCTCGTAATGGCTTTGGAGGCGGAAGGTTTTGCGATCGCTACTGCTGCTGACGGACGTACAGCTCTGACCTTACTTCAGAGTAGCGAACCTACCTTCGGAGACTTTCCCTTCGATCTGGTAATTTTAGACCTAATGCTGCCTCAGATCAATGGTTTAGATATCTGTCGCTTGCTCCGCCACCAAGGAAATCAAGTCCCAATCTTGATTTTGAGCGCCAAAGGCAGCGAAACCGATCGCGTCTTGGGTTTGGAAGTTGGCGCAGACGACTATCTGACTAAGCCTTTTAGTATGCGGGAGTTAGTCGCGCGGTGTCGTGCGTTGTTACGCCGCCAGCGCATAGGTGTATTACCACAAGTCCCGATTCTACAATTTAAAGATGTCACCCTTTATCCGCAAGAGTGTCGCGTGACCGTCAGAGCGCAAGAAGTCAGCCTTTCCCCTAAAGAATTCCGCTTGCTAGAACTCTTCATGACTTATCCGCGCCGCGTCTGGTCGCGAGAGCAATTGCTCGATCAAGTCTGGGGAGCAGATTTTGTTGGAGACAGCAAAACTGTAGACGTTCACATTCGTTGGTTGCGGGAAAAACTCGAAAAAGACCCCAGCCACCCAGAATACTTGGTGACGGTGCGGGGGTTTGGCTATCGATTTGGATAGGATATTGGTCATTGGTCATTGACAGTTGACGGTTGACAGTTGACGGTTGTTTTTTGCTCCCCCAACTTCCTCTGCTCCCTGATAACTGATAACTGATAACTGAAAGGAGGGGTTAAAGTGATAGTTAACTCACTTTCGATCCTGCACCTTTCTAATGGTACTGCTGGCGTTTTTGCTGGGACTAGGGATAGGAATTTGCTTGTGGTTGTGGCAGTATACCCAATTGCAAGCTAGATTGCAGCGTTTACTGCGAACAGTATCTAATGATAGTGAGATGGCAACTTCCCTGGGAGCGATCCCTCGGTTGCGGCACGAAATTGTTTCGGCGCGACAGCAACGGGAAGAGTTGCAAGCTAAACTTCAAACCTGGGAGCAGCTGATGCGAGTCGCTCC
Organism: Scytonema millei VB511283; assembly: GCF_000817735.3. Lineage (NCBI taxonomy): Bacteria > Bacillati > Cyanobacteriota > Cyanophyceae > Nostocales > Scytonemataceae > Scytonema > Scytonema millei. The sequence continues at coordinate 46,317 of NZ_JTJC03000005.1, forward strand.
TGTAGGATACTTGCAAGTAGACGAAGAAAATCAGCTGTTGTGGTGCAACCAACAGGCACAGCAGTTGCTAGGCTTGCAAAAATGGGAACCAGGACAAGTGCGCTTACTATTGGAGTGGGTGCGTTCCTACGAATTGGATCAGTTAATCGAGCAAACGCGAGAAAGACAGCAGCCACAGGTTAAAGAGTGGTTGTTTCATCGAACGAGTGCAGATGCCGCAGCGCTGAGTGAATTGAGAGCGCTGACAGTGAACGCAGCCACCTTACCTCTGCATAACGGACAGGTGGGGGTATTTTTGGAAAATCGCCAGCCTTTGCTCGATTTAGCGCGGACTCGCGATCGCTGGGTTTCCGATTTAGCACACGAACTCAAAACGCCATTGACTTCAATTTTATTGGTGGTAGAAGCCTTACAGCAACAACTCGAACCACCATATAAACTTTGGGTCGATCGCCTCTTGCCTGAAGTGGAACGATTGATTAGTTTAGTGCAAAATTGGCTGGAATTAAGCCAACTGGAGTTAGATCCCAGCCGTCAGCTCAGCCGCAAACCAGTGGAATTGCGATCGCTGATTGATTCCGTATGGCACACTATAGAACCTTTAGCACAGCGACAGCAAATCCGTTTATCCTATTCTGGTGCAGAAACTTTGTGGATCGAGGCAGACAAGTCTCGTCTAACGCAAGTGTTATTAAATTTACTCGATAACAGTATCAAATTTAGCCCTTTTCAAGGCACGATTTGGGTTAATGTCGAGCTAATTAATTCAGAGACTAAACTTAATTACGTGCAGATAAATATTATTGACTCTGGCTGTGGCTTTCCACCGACCGATTTACCTTACGTATTTGAACGCCTTTATCGTGGGGATCTAGCTAGAGCTAGACAAACAATACCCGACTCAAAGAAAATTTCTACTTTTACAACTCATGGTAGTGGTTTGGGCTTAGCGATCGTCAAACAAATTGTCTCTGCACATGGTGGCACGGTAAAAGCCATGAACCATCCTGAAACTAAAGGTGCTTGGCTGCAAGTTGAGTTGCCAACTCATTGACGACAGAGCAGATGCTTATAATAGTAAATGTAGATGCTTATATCTAGTGAATATAGTTAGTAATTTACGTCACAATCTGCTTTTCCTGCCAGTGACAGATACAGTTAACAAGATTTATAACTAATAATAAAATCCTACCTTTATACTACGGTGTCAGAATTGCTCAACGTAGATGCTGTTCCTTTCCAACCTCACCAACCTAGCCGCACTCACTTTGAGCGTCGCCTCAAACGTCTAGAGCGAGATATTTTGCGCATGGGAGCTTTGGTAGAAAACTCATTTCGCCTCAGTCATCAAGCACTGTTTGCCCGTAACCTATCAGCAGCCGAGGAACTACCGCTGCTCGACAAGCAAATTGACCAATTTTATCGCCACGTTGAGATTGAGTGCGCGGCGCTGCTAACTTTAGAAGCACCAGTAGCGAAGGATTTGCGCTTACTAAGTGCCTTTATGCAGCTCGTACGAGACCTAGAAAGAATTGGAGACTATGCTGAGGACTTAGGAGAAATTGCGATCAAGCTATTTCCCTATCCTCCTCACAAATGCATCCCCCAGATCGAGATTATGTCTCACCATGCCCAAGCTATGTTAGCAGCTAGCTTGATGGCGCTAGCGGATCTAGATGCACAAGCAGGGTTAGCAGTCAAGCAATTAGACGACGCTGTAGACGACTCATACGAAAATCTTTATCACACTCTAGCAACAGAAAGAGATATCCAAGGAGTTTTAGAACCTTGGTTGTTGTTAGCTTTGGTAATTCGTCACTTAGAAAGGATGGCAGACCACGCTACCAACGTCGGTCAGCGAGTCGCTTACATCGTTACCGGACAACGCTCTTAGCAGTGACCAGTGACTAGTGACTAGTTGTCAGCAATCTCTTCTTACGCGCCACACACGACGCACCGCGTACCACGCACCACTCAACTACCAACTACCAACTACCAATTACCAATTACTAATCAATGCTGAGTTTTGACTCAGACTTCTAGTCGCTTTTTAATGAAAACTTACTGACTTCTTAAACTAAGGGTTTTAATATCTAGCTAACAAGTAGTAATAATAAAAGTTTAGTAATTAGAGACGTTTAGCCATAGAGCTTAGTGGTGAGATGTTGTAGGTAAGAGCGAGCATGTGACTGATGAAGCTCAAGTGCCAAAATCCCCTAATGTCTTTGCTAGGGAAAGCGAGTGCGGTTGCACTTGAAAATATGGCTTCAGAAGTGCCAAGTTTCACGCTGTCATTTTTCCCATTGTTGTCTTGGCGATGGTTTAGCCAAAGGCAAGCGCGATCGCAAATCTTGCCCGATCTACCATCTAATAGTTTTATTTTTCTCAATGCGATTGCAATTTGGAATCGGACAATCAGTCTTTGCAATAGCTATAAATCTCCTCTGTCATACACCACAACAAGATCAAGCCACAGAAATTTCCTCACTAACCTCAGCAGGATGAAGCAGTGGAGAGCAGTTTTCTCTCCCCCTTGTCCCCCTTGTCCCCCTTGTCCCCCTTCTTCCCACTCCCTACCCTTCGGGAACGGCTTTGCCGAACGGTCGCGGGGAAGAGCGAGTTCCCCCTTGTCCCCCTTGTCCCCAAGTCTCCCCGATCCTCTCGTCTTATGACAATCTCTACTACAACTCCTAGCCTTGTTCCTCAGTCATCCCAACGACTCTTTGCTCGCCACGATCTGATTCCCTCTCGTCCAAATATTTTATGGCGGATTGAGCGCGGAGCCGTGCGCACTGTCACTTGGAGCGAAAGCGGCACGTTAATTACTCTGGGTTACTGGGGAGCAGGAGATCTAGTCGGTCAACCTTTATCGCGAGTCATTCCCTACCAAATTGAGTGTTTGACCAGCGTTGAAACAACTATAATTCCCCCTGAGTTATGGCATTTGACTGTAGAGGCAATGATGTCTCACGTTTGCCAAACAGAGGAATTGCTGAGCATTATTCACCGCAAACCCGTTTCACATAGATTGTGGCAGTTTTTAATCTGGCTAGGTCAAAAATTCGGTCGCGATGTCGATCTGGGAAGATTAATAGACGTTGCTGTTACCCATCAAGAAATAGCCGAAGTTATAAATACTACTAGGGTATCGGTAACGCGGATGCTACAGCAATTCGAGGAAGAAGAGCTGTTAACAAGACACCAACGGCGGATTATTCTACGCTTACCAATTGGAACAGCAAAAGTTTAATTCCGGTTCTCATCCGCTTCTAATTTAGTCAACTAGTAGGAGGCGATCGCAGTGAAATTACGGTGAATTTACGATAGTGCATACACGGTTCCAATTTCAGTGAATTGGTGAGAATATTATAGATAGCCAAGAGCGATCGATAGCTGAAATCTCTCTTGAGTTGACAACAGCAACTATGCATTGGTGTGAGTGAGAAGATATATGTCGAAACTTATTTGGAATACTCTCAAACTAAGTCCCCTTTTACTAACAGCAACCCTGTTTGTAGCGACTCGGACTCAAGCTGCTGAACCCCTACCTCTGGAAGAAGTACAGCAAACATCTGTTACCCAGTTATCTGAAGAGAAAGCTCCAGAAACTCTAGCCCAAGTCACATCCGTTTCTCAGTTATCTGACGTACAGCCTACCGACTGGGCTTTTCAAGCGTTGCAGTCTTTAGTCGAGCGCTACGGTTGTATTGCTGGTTATCCCGATGGAACATATCGCGGCAATCGTGCCTTGACCCGTTATGAGTTTGCCGCAGGTTTAAACGCTTGTTTAGACCGCGTGAACGAACTGATTGCGACCGCTTCTGCCGATATGGTCAACAAAGAAGACCTGGCAACGTTACAGCGGCTACAGGAAGAATTTTCGGCGGAACTAGCTACCCTGCGCGGTCGCGTTGATGCTCTAGAAGCGCGGACGGCAGAACTAGAAGCAAATCAGTTCTCTACCACAACAAAACTGAGTGGGGAAGTGATTGTTGCCGTTTCTGACGTATTCGGTGGTAACGAGGCGGCTGCAACTGGTAGTGGCGAACCTACAGGTGATGACAACGATGTCAATACTGTTTTGGCAGACCGCGCTCGTCTGACGTTTAACACCAGCTTTACCGGAAAAGATGAGTTGAGAACTCGTCTGCAAGCTCGCAACGTTGTACCATTTGGCACGGGTCTGACGGGTACGAATATGACTCGTCTGGGCTTCGATGGCGATGAAGGTAACGATGTTGTCCTTGACGATTTCTATTACAAGTTCGCGCTCGGCGAAATTGCTGATATTAAAGTTGACTTTGACAACGGGGAGTTCAACGATAACGTTTTCACCTTCAACCCCCTACTAGAAAGCAGCGGTCGCGGTGCTATTTCTCGGTTCGGACGTTTCAACCCCATTTACCGTGCAGGTGATGGTGCTGGTTTAACAGTTAACATTAATCCCAAAGGTGTAATTAGCGCTTCTGCAAGCTATTTAGCTCGGAATGCTAACGATCCGACAAATTCTTTTGGTTTGTTTAACGGTGATTATGCCGCTCTGGGACAGATTGCCTTCCGTCCTAACGATAACATTGCGATCGGTGCGACCTACGTTCACACCTACGACAACTCCACCGTCAGCGACATTACGACTTCTAACGGTATTAGCGTTTCTGGCGCGACTGGTAGTGTCTTTTCTAACAACCCCTTCAGCGGTGCGTCAACATCTACCAACCAGTACGCCGTACAAGCCAACGTTAAGTTGGGCGGCTTTACTGTTGGTGGCTGGGGCGGTTATACAGTAGCGCTGAATGAAGACAGCCCTTCACAAACTGCCGACATCTGGAACTGGGCGGCAACTCTGTCTTTACAAGATGTAGGTAAAGAAGGTAGCGTACTTGGTTTAGTCTTCGGTCAGCCACCAAGAACAGCTAAAAATGATTTTGGCGGTCGCCGCGACCAAGATACTTCTTATCACTTAGAAGGACTCTATCGCTTTCCGCTCACCGATAACATCGATGTGACTCCTGGTGTCATCGTCATCTTTAATCCAGAGCATAACGACAACAACGACACGGTTTATGTAGGTACGCTGAGAACGACATTCCGCTTCTAATGCTATTTCCCCTTGCCAAGACAAGGGGATTCCAAGTTAGTTCGGATTCATCCGCATAAGCTATGTATTTTTAAGCCCGCTAGAAAGCGGGCTTTTTTTGCTCATACGTGCGTCTCCAAAACTCTACGACGCGCTGATTATATCTGGTCAGGGCGGGTTTATTGAGTTATTTCGTGCGGTACAGAGATTGTTGGTGAACCCGCCCCTACAGTCATCGCTTTACGGTTGCGGTACGAATTGTGTCGAAACCCTACCCCCACTAACGACAAAATTTTGCGCGTCCAACTTGCCTACAGCTTTTTGTCCTTTCAGAATCGCTGGCGGCTGGAATTGTTGATAAACGACATTACCCGTTGCTTCCATTTGTTGGGTGGGAATGTACCAAGTTAGCGCGTCAGATGTAACAGTCTGCTGTTTTTGCCCTACACCTTTGACATTGCCATTCATGTAGGCAACTTGTTTTTCCGTTTCTAGCCTACCGCGATCGGCGCTTACGGTGACTTGCTGCTGGCGCTGCACGACGCGCACGGGTTGGTCTGCAATTACAGTTTTAGTATCAACGTTCCACTTGAGCGAATTGCCATTCACTTGTAGCGGTGGCTCTAGTAAAGAAATCTGAGCATTTTGCGCCAAGGTAGCAATGTTTGTTTTCAGATCGTACTCGCCACGACCTGCCGTCCCTCGATCGGTAATTTTATTATTTTGGTAGCGATCGAATTTTATCGGGCGATCGCCAATTAACTTTTGGGCGCGAAACTGCCAAGTTAGCCGTTCCGTCTGCATTTGCACGTTTGATTCTTTTGCGGTTGCCTGAACTCCATCCAGAAACTCAACGATCCCCGCTCGGCTTCTGACTTTAGCTTCTTTGGCAACGGTTTGCATTTGGGGATGTTCTCCCGTCAGGCGATCGCGTACGATTAATAAATCTTGGTTTGGTTGCCACTCCAGCTCGTTGCCGCGCAATACCAAATTGTATGCAGGAGCTTTAGCAACAATTTCACCCTTGAGCAATAACTTTGCTCCATCTTGCTGGATCTCTCCTGTTTTTGCCGTAATATCGTATACGGGTTTGCCGTCTTGAAACAGTTGACCAACAGGGTTTTCTACTTGAGCGGTTTTACGATCTTTACTATACGTTGCTTGCTTCGATTTAACTTTCCAAAACAATTGTCCCTGCTTATCTGACTGCTCTAAGATCACATCATTAAAAGTTAAGTCACGCTGCACTTGCTGAGGAGGCGAGGAGGGAGCTTGAGCAACTGTTTCTGCTGTCTGAGTTCGCTGCTCGCAGCCAAATAGTAACAGTGTCAGTAATACACCGATTAATGGTGCTGTCATGCAGCGATACAACACGAACAATTGATGAAAGATATTATTTTTCATGCCTCCATCTTGGCAAAAAAATAGGGAGTCGGGAGTCGAACAAGAGCGTGATGCGTGATGAACGGGGTGTAGGGTGTGGGGTGTAGAGAATTTTGAATTTTGAATGCGTGAATTTTGAATTGTTTTGCTCCCTCAGCTCCCTCAGCTCCCTCAGCTGGGCGACTCTCTCTTCCCCCTGCTCCCTAGTTAAGTGTCTGAAGTTTCGATCGTATCTAAACCATCGGGGGATGGTTGCTCGACAAGATCTAGGCTGGAGAGAGGACGATAGGTATAACCGGAACGTGGTGTTTTTTGAATATCTTCTTTGATCGTTTCTAAATCGATATAGCGATCGCTAACATTGATCAAACTATCACTGGTCATCGATCGCAAGCTGACAACCTCAACTCTCGCCCCACGATAGCTGACAGCGTTTACGGCATAAGCCAAATCTCCATCACCGCTGACTAATACTGCTGTATCATATGCACCAACTAAAGCCATCATATCAACGGCAATCTCGACATCTAGGTTAGCTTTTTTAGAACCATCTGGTAGCTGAACCAGATCTTTAGCAATCACGCGGTAGCCATTGCGCCGCATCCATAACAGAAACCCCTGCTGTTTATCATTGGTACGGTCTACGCCTGTATAGAAAAACGAGCGCAACAATCGCGATCCTGCCGTTAGCCGACATAAAAGCTTGGTGTAATCAATCTCAATTCCCAACTGTAACGCTGCATAAAATAGATTTGACCCATCAATAAAGATGGCTACCTTACCTCGATTTTCTAAAACTTGTTCGGGGGTAAAGATCGAACTATTTTCAAAATCTCTATTACTCAACATGATTTTTATACCTCAAGCTTTTATTAAAAAAAGAAAAATTGTTATTTTTGAAAGTTCTTATTGCCTTGATTCTAGCAAACGCCCCTGCTAACACTAAACTAAATAAAATAACGAGGTCGATCGCTCAAATGTTTATTAATAGCTATCGACCCTGTAAGCTTTACTTATTAGTTAAACCTTTTGGGCTAATTCTATGCGTTGAAAAACTGGTCTAGGCTCCCCCAATTGTTGCTTATCGCTCAGTATCCCCCAATTTGAGTGACTGCTGAATGGAGTAGCAATGAAAGTTTGAGTTTTGTGATTAAAATCAACCGCAAATCCTAATTGTTTGTAAATTTCAGTGCAAGTATGTGGGATAATTGGGGCTAGTAAATAGGCTGCTAATCTAACTGATTCCAACACAGCATACAATACTTCTTCCACTTCTGTCTGTCTCTTTTGTTTGTAGAGACTCCACGGGGCTTGCTCATCAATAAATTTATTACTTGCTCTGACGAGATCGAGAATCGCTTCACAAGCGCGATCGAAGGCTAGGACTTCGTAGTATTGTTTCACTTCCTGTCCTAAAGAGGTAGCGATCGCCTTTAGAGGATGCTCGGCAGCTAGTTCTCCTACACTCGGTACTTTGCCAGCGCAGTACTTACGCACCATGCTCAGGGTGCGATTTAACAAGTTACCTAAGTTATCTGCTAAATCTGCGTTGACCGTATTGATGAATCGAGTTTCGCTAAAGTCTCCATCTTTACCAAACTCAATCGTTTTGAGGAAGTAATAGCGTACGGCATCGGAACCATATTGCTTCACCAAAGCCACGGGATCGATTGTATTTCCCATCGTTTTTCCCATTTTCTGCCCGTCTTTGGTTAAAAAGCCGTGTCCGAAAACTCGTCCTGGTAATGGGAAACCAGCAGACATCAACATCGCAGGCCAATAAACAGCATGGAAGCGGAGAATATCTTTACCAATAATATGTATGTTAATGGGCCACCACTGAGCTAAAGCATTTTCCAAAGTTGCTTCGCTATCAGGATCGAGCAGTGCCGTCACGTATCCCAACAATGCATCAAACCAGACATAGAGCGTCTGTTCTGGCGCGACGGGAACGGGAAAACCCCAATCTACATTCACCCGCGAAATCGAAAAATCCTGTAAGCCTTGACTGACAAAGTTCAGCACTTCGTTGCGACGGCTGACTGGCTGAATAAAATCGGGATATTTTTGATAATGTGCTTCTAGTTGTTCTTGGTAGCGCGACAAGCGAAAAAAGTAATTTTGTTCGTCCCGCCACTCTACCTGTTTATTTGGGTGCAGCGGGCAGTAATTTCCCTCTAATAATTCTCGTTCCTCTTTAAATTCTTCGCAGGAAACGCAATACCATCCTTGCTGGCGATCGCTATAGATATCTCCTGCATCCCAAACTCGTCCAAAAAATTCTTTGACTATGGCTTCATGTTGAGTTGCAGTCGTCCGACTAAAGCGGTCGTATTGTATATTCAACAACTCCCATAAAGAGACAAAGCTAGATGAAATTCGATCGCAGTATTCTTGAGGCGATCGCCCGTGACTCTCTGCCGCTCGTTGAATTTTTTGCCCGTGTTCGTCCGTGCCTGTAATCATGAGTACGGACTTGCCCAACAATCGCTCAAACCGAGCCAGCGCATCTGCTGCCATCGTTGGATAAGCACTGCCGATATGAGGTAAGTCGTTGACGTAATATAGTGGCGTTGTAACAGCGAATGTGTCTTTGCTGCGATCGGCAAAATTCATGAATCTTAAGCAGAGGATCTAAAAAAACTCCCTCTATCATATATCAGCCTTGGTAGTTATATATTTTCATCGCTTTTAACGCAACTACATAAATACTTGATTTATGACTCTTGCAATCGCGATCGAATAATTAATTCCTGTAAAATTAGCTCAATTTCTGATAGAAACTGTATAAGTCGGAATTTGGTAGTTGGTAGTTGGTAGTTGGTAGTTGGTAGTTGCCCCGCGACTCACCTCAGCTCCCTCAGCTCTCTTTTCCCCTCGCTCCTCGCTCCTCACTCCTATTCCTAAAGACATGCGCTCAGGTTCGCAAAGAAATGTAAAAATAGATTAAGTACAGCAGCAACTCGTTCGCGCGATCGCCGGCTGCCGATCTCATCAGAGAACTATATAAATGTAGTGCATGAGTGGAAACAGCCCCCTGCAAATTTCCGATTGGTTTCTGGCTTCGATGGGAACCAAACAGTTTCTCTATTACGAAGACCGTATTCCTCGCGATAGTGCCGTGTTGGTCGTGAGCAATCACCGTAGCTTCATGGATGCACCGCTATTGATGAAGGCAGTGGAACGTCCAATCCGCTTTGCTTGCCATCATTACATGGGACAAGTACCAGTCATGCGCGAGATTGTCACGGGTCAATTAGGGTGTTTTCCTTTAGAGACCCCCCAATATCGCCAACAAAGCTTTTTTAATCAAGCGATTGAATTGCTGCAACATCGGCAAGTAGTGGGAGTCTTCCCTGAAGGGACAAAGCCAATGGTGCAATTTAGTCAACCTTACCAGATGCAAAAGTTTCAGCGCGGATTTGCTCACTTAGCAATTCGCGCAGCTGCGGGCGGAGAGATTCATAAACCAGTCAAGGACTTGGCAGTTTTACCAGTGGCGATCGCCTCTTTAGAAGAAGTTAACACCTCCGCCGTACCGCTACGGCTGCTGAGTGTATTTGACCCTTCAGAACCTTTATTCGATCGCGCTGGCTGGCATCCATTGGTAATTTATCGCCGCGTTGCCCTTCTCGTCGGTCGTCCCTTGTGGATTACGCCTCAGCAGGTGAAACAATATCAGGGCAAACAAGCAAAAGCTGTTGTATCAGAATTGACCGAGCGCTGCGAGACAGAAATCGAGACGCTGTTACGTCAAGGATGTTACTAGTTATGAATGATAAAGGAGCAGAGGAGCAATTCAAAATTCAAAATTCAAAATTCAAAATTCAAAATTCAAAATTCCCCGACTCCCGACTTCCTAGTAGGGGCGCACAGCAGCGCGCCCCTACCGACTCCCGACTCCCTACAACAACACCAATAGTGACCAACCGTCCCTGTTTCCTCAGTCCGAAAAAACTCCAGCCGGAGTATCCGCTATTCGTATTTTTACCAGGAATGGATGGAACGGGGCAGTTATTGCGATCGCAAACTGAAGGTTTAGAAGTTGCCTTTGACGTGCGTTGTTTGATGATTCCGCCAGAGGATGTGTCCGATTGGGATGTTTTGAGCGCGCAAGTGATTCAGCTGATTCACAAAGAACTTGCCAAAAATCCTCAAAGAGAAGTTTACTTGTGCGGGGAGTCATTCGGTGGCTGTCTAGCAATGAAAGTAGCAGTCAAAGCACCAGAGCTATTTAGCCGCATTATTTTGGTCAATCCTGCTTCTTCCGTACAACTTCGTCCTTTCTTGGCGTGGGGTTCGCAATTTGCAAATCTAGTGCCGTCTTGTTTCTTCCGATTTGGGGCAGTGGGATTGTTACCGTTTCTTGCCTCCTTGGGGAGAGTAACTAAAAGCGATCGTCGCGAAATGCTTAAAGTCATTCGTTCAGTACCCCCAGAAACAGTTCTCTGGCGAATTACTTTAGTCAGAGATTTTGATGTAGACGAAACACAGTTAAAGCAACTGACACAACCAATACTCATTATTGCCAGCGCTCAAGATCGTCTTTTACCCTCAATCACAGAAGCCGAACGATTGCTCGGAATTTTACCAAATTCCCGTTTAGTTGTCCTACCCTACAGCGGACACGCCTGCTTGCTCGAATCAGAGACAAATCTTTACGATGTCATGCGATCGCAGCATTTTTTAGATGCACATGTGGAGCAAATAGCTGCTCGTAAGTCGTAAGTCGTAAATCGTAAGTCGTAAATCGTAAGTCGTAAGTCAGAATGAACTGATAACTGATAACTGATAACTGATAACTGATAACTGATAAAAATGTAACGAATATTACAGAAATTTAGTTAGTTTTGATCGTGGAAGGATAGGCTAGAGATTAAGAGATAATCGATCGCAATTGGGCGATCGCAATTAAATAGAGGAAAAAATATGGTTTCTACATCACCACTGCCGCTAGAAACTCCCTCTCCGGCTCATATTTGCCCTTACGACCAAGCGTGTAGCTATCTAGAACAAGCAGCAAAAGAATTAAGGTTAGACCAAAACCTACTCGTGATGCTGAGTCACCCGCGCAAAGTTATCACCGTATCAATTCCAGTTAAACTCGATAGCGGTGAAGTGCAAGTACTGGCGGGGCATCGCGTACAGCATTGTGATATTTTAGGACCTTATAAAGGTGGAACTCGTTACCATCCAGCTGTAACGCTGCGAGAAGTTTCGGCATTGGCAATGTTGATGACATGGAAGTGTGCTTTGCTGGGCATTCCCTACGGTGGAGCAAAAGGCGGAATTGCGATCGATCCTAGTCGCTATAGTGTGGGAGAACTAGAACGCATTACCAGGCGTTATACGAGCGAACTGATCAAGGATATTGGACCATCTGTAGATATTCCCGCCCCAGACATGGGGACTTCCGCACGGGAAATGGCGTGGATGATGGATACGTATTCTGTCAACGTCGGTCACGCCGTACCGGGGATCGTGACTGGAAAGCCGATTTCGGTAGGTGGATCGCGGGGTCGGGAAATGGCAACGGGACGAGGTACAATGATTGCCGTACGAGAGGCACTTGCCGAACGGGGTAAGTCTTTGGCGGGATCGCGAATCGCGATTCAAGGTTTTGGGAATGTTGGCGGTGCGGCGGCTTTGTTACTCCATCAAGCAGGTGCAAAAGTTGTTGCTGTGTCTACTGGCGCTGGGGGAGTCTATGCCGAAAATGGTTTAGATATTCCCGCACTTAAGAGTTTTGCGGCTCAAAATCACCGCAGTTTGAAGGGTTTTCCCAACGCCATGCCAATTAGTAATGCTCAGTTGCTAACTTTGCCCTGCGACGTGCTGATTCCTGCTGCATTGGAAAATCAGATTACTGAAGATAATGCTAACCAAATTCAAGCTGAGATCGTCGCAGAAGCAGCGAATGGACCGACAACCCTAGAAGCAGACCGCATCTTAGAAGCGCGAGGGATAACAGTATTACCCGATATTCTGGCAAATGCTGGCGGAGTCGTGGTGAGTTACTTGGAATGGGTGCAAGGGCTGTCTTATGTATTTTGGGATGAGGAGCGCGTCAACCGAGAATTAGAACACTTGATGGTGCAAGCATATCAGCAAGTGTCTCAAAAATCTCGGCAGCGGGAAATATCCTTGCGAGGGGCTGCATATATGCTGGGTGTCGGTCGTGTTGCTCAAGCACTCAGCGATCGCGGTTTGTATCCATAATATTTTTATATCTAAATTCAGGCTTGTGTAGGGGCGCACAGACGTGCGCTTCTACTGTTATGAAGGCGTGATAGATCGTGCTTCTACAAAGCAAACTCATCAAACTTAACTACATCTGAACCCGGGGATCGCGTGTCAAATCGATAGCTGCTAATCGTACCTGTTGCCGTATTGAAAATACTAAAAACTGTAATATCGTTGCTGGCAATATAAGGCTGTGGTTCGCCGTCTTCACCTCGTAAAGGAGCAATCGTCGGTACTATAGGTTGTAATCCATTTGGATCGCCTAGCCCAATATAATCCTCATCATTGCCGGGTGGAACTTTTCGCCTTTTATTTCCCACAGATGCACCGTAAGTATTGCCAACATTCGATGTTTCTAAAAAGTGCGTACCATTGTTACTAATAAAACGATTCCAGAGATGAGAATGCCCGTAAAAAACTAATTGCACCCCAGCTGCCTCTAACAAAGGTACGACATCGCGAATGATGTAATCTGATTCTATAGGGTATTCGTATCGCACTGCTGTAAGGCTACCATCCGTAGCGCGATCGCGAATTTGTACCGGATCGGTATAAGCAGGAACGATATTATCTCCTAAAGAATGGGGCGGATGGTGGAACATGACAATCTTGTATTTCGCTTGTTGGAATTCCTGACTTTTAAGTTCCGCTTCCAACCAGTTATATTGCGGACTACCTTTGGCAATTTCACCAAAAATGACTTGTCCGTAGCCCCACTTTTCAGGGCGATCTAGATCTTGTTGGCGTTCTTGGTACTTTCCTCTTACATCTGGCGTGAGATTGTAAGACCGCCACATATTTGTCACGTACAGCACTACTAAGCGCACATCACCAAAAGTAATGGCGTAGTATGTCTTTCCGCCTGAACTCGTTTGAGGAAGCGTAAAAATTTCTTCGTATGTATTCGTATTAAAGGAACGATCCTTCAACCATTGTTCTGTTTGAGTTTCTGTTTGTTCAGAATAAAGTTTTTTAGCGATCGCGCGCGGAATAGAACTCTCGAATTCTTCATCCAAACTGCTACCACTGCCATATCTACCCATTACCTCATGATTGCCGATCGCGGGAAATATAGGAGCATTTTGAGCGATCGCCCCACCGCGATACACTGTCTTAGCAATCTCGTATTTTGCCCTTCCTTGCAAGCAGGGAAAAAACGCACCGCCACGATGATCGTCGAACCATTCGGAAGCGCGATCGGGAATATTAATTAAATCTCCAGCAAAGAAAACCCCATCTACTCTCCCTACCATCTCTACTACTTTTTGCAAGTTTGCTGCTGTCATCGGTTTGAGTTGATGATCCGAGGTGAGTAAAATTTTGAGTGCCGTTCCAGATTCAGGCAGGGAAGCAAGGGTATATTCACCGCTACTGACTGTCGTGCCATCTTCACGCACGCTAGACACGCGATAGGGGACGCGCACGCCAGCACTTAACCCCGTCACTTCTGCTTCGTGTCGCCAAATATCTCGCAGTTTGATGTTTTGGTATTGTTCGGTTTCAGTTAGTGCGCCGACATGGGACTCTCGATCTTCTCGCGTGCGGCTGAGTTTAACTGTAGAGGCGATCGCAGTTTGTTTCAGTCCTGCACCATAAGCAACCGCGTGCTGACTGCCTGCAAATTCTGTAAACCAAACCACCCGTACAGAGTTGGCAGTTGGTAGTTGTAAAAATGGCTCTGTAAGTAACTGGGGTGGTGCAGGTTGCATCGCTGGCTCTCTGTTGAGTAGCACTCCTAGCAGCGTCAGCATCAAGATTAGCAAAAAACCAATAATGGCGAAGATGGCAAAACGAAGCGCTTTCGGCAGTGCATTCCACCCGACTCTCGACTCTCCTAGCCTTGACCGAGTAGAAAACATCATTTCTTTAAAGTATAGTGGTGCATCTTCATCATTTCTTGATGACAGCAAGATAGAGTAAGTTTTACAGTTTATATAGAGTAAACAAGCAAAAGTTTACTAGACACCAAACCGAATATCCCCAGCTCTAATACTATACTTAAGTAATTATCGTTAAGCATAAACCCGTCGGTAATCTAATTTACCCACGGGTTTTATAATTTGTGGTCATCGATCCTTGGTCGTTTGTCTTTTGTGAGTCGTGAGTCACTGCTAACGCTAAATCAACCCTCCTAGAAACTCTACATAACTTATCAGAGTTGACTTGATAGCTGTCTTTGGCAATTCACAAATGACCAATGACAAAAGACGAATGACAAATTCTGTATCATAAACTACTGCAAGCAGGCACTCAGGTAATTGTTAAAATTAGTTACCAATAGCAGCGAGCTTTCTAGAAATCTTGCTGCCCCCACTTCTCTCTCTCATCTATATTTCAATCTACAGGAGTGTTTCGCGTGAATGCAGCCGAGCAAGCGATTAATCTGGAGTTTACAAGTAAGATTGCTACGGTGGTAAATTTACTCAAAGCAGAGTTTCCTGAAATTAGAGCCGATCTCAAACCTTGGACAAATGACCCAGAAACTTTGGAGTTGGTAGATCCAGACTCAATCGATATTGGCTTTCATTTTCCTGGTTGGAGTAAAGCGTTTCAGAGTCGCAGTATCTTAATTCAAATTCGGTTTTATCAAGATCCTCTTAGCGATGTCCGGCGTTGCATCGGCGTGGAAGCGGCTGGATTCGATCATCGTGGCAAACAGTGGCAATTTTCTACTGTTGAGGAATGGCGTTGTGAAGGCGAAATAAAACCCAAACCGGAATCTAGGGACAAGTTAAAGCAGATTTGCCGCAAGATCATGGAGGTATTTAATAGTCAAGGGAGTAGAGAGCAGTGACCAGTTACCAGTTACCAGTTACCAGTGACTAGTTACCATTTCATTCCGACTTCTGACTTCTGACTACTATTTTTTGAATTTTGAATTGCTCCCTCAATTCTCTTTCCCGACTTCCGACTCTCGACTCCCGACTTCCCCAGAAGCGCAGCCACAATCGGCAGTATATACTGTCTGATATGTCGTATCGCGTTTGCCAAATAGAGTGTAGCGGTTATCGCGAATTTGCTCGTAAGTGCGATCGCCGATCCATTTTAAGCCAGGTAGAGAACGATAAGCATTGACAAATATTTCACCCATCGGTAATAGTCTGCCAATTTCTTCAGCGGCAGCTGTACCTTGCCAACGACGATTGGGAGTATTAGCATCAATTAAAATCATCCCCAATTCGCAATCTTGAGATGTAATCCCCCACTGTTGCAAGGCAGTTTCATCTTGCATGGATACATAGCGAAATTTTTGTCCTTGGTCTAGTTTTTCTAATAATTGAACCAGAGTAGTACAAAGATTGCAATTGCCATCAAAGATAACGATATATTGGTTCATTGGCGTGGTAATAGGTAATGGGAAGTTGTAAGTCGTAAGTTGGAATTAGCTGATAACTGATAACTGATAACTGAATTAGATCCGAAAAACGGGCTGGTCGGGATGAGCGGGATTGGGAATTAAACGCTGATTTTTACAGTCTACTAGTAAATCTAATGTTTCTAATACAGTTTGACCAATTAAGACTTCATCCCCAGTTACTAACACCGCTTCAGTTGTTTCCCGTCCCATAATTTCAATAATTACAGGGCTAGTTATTCCTACCATTTCCTCTCTACCATCAGCATATTTCGCAAGCTGCTGAGCGCGAATTCTTAATCCTAATTGCTGCACGATCGCCATAGGTACAACAGTGCGAACTGCACCAGTGTCTACTAGTGCTTCAATCTCATACACGCGCAATCTATCGGGATTCAGTAATCCTCGACTAATTAAATCTTCATCAACAGCATTCGTAAGCTTGACTGGTACTCGGACTGCTCCCATATGCTCGCTAACTGCAACATCAATTCGATTGAAACTTATCATAATTTAATTGCCTCTCTCATAAAGACTTTACTTTTTGATGATTTTATGGTAGCTCTGACAAAATATATTAGGCAGACAATTTAGACGAAAAACAAGGTATAAATTAAGTAATTTGCATGAGTCTGTGCTGTTCGATTTTAGTGGCGGAAATAACTAAATAGATACTCTTAAAAGTTCGAGAGCTATATAGAAAACTCAGAAATAGAGTGTACGGGCTGGTCATAGTGTCCTCACAGCAAGCAGAAAAACGACATGAGCCAAGAAATCCTGGGAATTCACCATGTAACTGCGATCGCCTCAGACCCACAAAAAAATCTCAATTTCTACGCAGGGTTTTTGGGGCTGCGTCTAGTCAAAGTTACTGTCAATTTTGACGATCCTGAAACGTACCACTTCTATTACGGCGATGAATTAGGACGACCTGGTACGATTATGACGTTTTTTGTCTGGTCTGATGCGCCCAAGGGTCGCCAAGGAACGGGACAAGCGACGATTGTATCCTTTGCCATTCCCCAAGCATCGTTAGGTTATTGGATCGAGCGTTGTATTAAATATGGCATCCGCTATGAAAGTCCTGAAGAACGGTTTGGCGAGTCTGTCTTGAGTTTTAAAGACCCAGATGGATTGATGTTAGAACTAGTAGCTACAGCCAATCCTCAAACTTCGTCGCCTTGGTCTACTAGCGGCATTCCAGCAGAACACGCGATCCGGGGAATTCATACAGTCATGCTATGTGAGGATGGCTACGAACTGACGGCAAAGTTGCTGACAGAAACGCTGGGGTGGAATTTTCAGCAACAAGAAGGGAACATATTTCGCTACCAAATTGGGGCAGGAGGATCGGGAAAAATTGTCGATGTCAGGTGTGCGCCAGATTTTTGGAAAGGTGCGGTAGCAGTGGGGACAGTCCATCATGTAGCGTGGCGGACTCGTAACGATGAGGCACAAACAGCTTGGAGAAGCGCGATCGCTAATTTAGGATTTAACGTTACTCCAGTCTTAGATCGTCAGTATTTCCACTCAGTTTACTTTCAAGAACCAGGGGGAATTATTTTTGAATTAGCTACCGATGCCCCAGGTTTTACCGTTGATGAACCACCAGCAGAATTGGGAACTCACCTGATGCTACCCCCTTGGCTGGAAAAGAAACGGCAGCGCATTGAAGCAATTTTGCCATCACTATATCTACCGCAAACTGGTACTTCTCCGATTAGTAGCAGCGATGCCAAAGGCGGTTTGCGAAGCAACCATCGCCCTCAAACCCAACTCGGATTTACTCACCGTTTTATTCCTGCTGCCGAGCCAAATATACCTTACACTCTGCTACTGCTACACGGAACAGGAGGCGATGAAACCGATTTACTTTGGCTGGGGGAAGAATTAATCCCAGATGCAGGAATACTCAGCCCACGCGGTCAAGTTTTAGAAAATGGAATGCCGCGGTTTTTCCGGCGCTTGGCTGAAGGAGTATTCGATCCAGAAGACTTAAAATTCCGCACCCACGAACTTGCTAACTTTGTTGCCACTGCTGCTGACAGCTACGGATTTGAACCAGATCGAGTTGTTGCTGTAGGCTATTCCAATGGAGCAAATATCGCTGTCAGTATGTTGTTACTCCGTCCATACACCTTGAGTGCAGCAGTATTATTCCGTCCGATGGTTCCCCTCGAACCGTCACAACTACCTAGTCTTGCTGGTATCTCCATTTTTATTGCAGCCGGACGCAACGATTCTATTGTCAGTCCAGAAGAAACAGAACGATTAGTCAAAATATTGCAAACTGCTGGTGCTGATGTAACTCTCACTTGGCATCCTGGCGGACACGCCTTGAGTGGAGAAGACGTGCAAGCAGCTAAGCAATGGCTGTTGACAGTTATCAGTTGACAGTTGACAGTTATCAGTTGACAGTTGACAGTTATCAGTTGACAGTTGACAGTTATCAGTTGACAGTTGACAGTTATCAGTTGACAGTTATCAGTTAACCGTCAACTGTCAGCCGTCTTCACGTAGCTTGCTTCCCCGAAGGGGTACTGTAGCGAAGCGTTTACCATCAACAAACAACCATCAACAACAACCATCAACCAAATCATGACAACCAAGCCTGTCATTTTAACAGTTGACGACGATCCAGAAGTTTTGCAAGCGGTGGCGCGGGACTTGCGACGGGAATATGGCGATCGCTTCCGCGTTTTACGGGCAGAGTCTGGGGCAGTTGCTTTAGAGGCACTGCAACAGCTTAAACTGCGAAACGAGCCTGTAGCATTGTTTTTAGTAGACCAAAGAATGCCGCAAATGTCTGGGGTAGAGTTTCTGGAACAGGCTTTACAGATGTTTCCAGAGACGAAAAAGGCATTACTCACGGCGTATGCAGATACGGACGCAGCGATTCGCGCTATCAATACGACGCGGATCGATTATTACTTAATGAAGCCTTGGGACCCACCAGAGGAAAGGTTGTATCCAGTATTAGACGATCTCCTCGATGATTGGTTATCGCAATTCCGTCCGCCTTTTGATGGAATTCGGGTTATTGGCAATCGCTGGTCGCCTCATTCGCACGAAATTAAAGATTTTCTTGCCCGCAACCAATTGCCCTATCAGTGGTTAGATATTGAGTTATCAGAGGAAGCGCGAGATTTAGTTAAATATGCCGACTGCGATAAATTAAGTTTGCCGTTAGTGCTATTTTCGGATGGTTCCAGTTTGCTCAAACCCTCACCTTTGGAGGTTGCTGCCAAAATTGGGCTACAGACTCAAGCTGGAAAACCATTTTACGATCTGGCGATTGTAGGCGGAGGACCAGGAGGGTTAGCGGCTGCGGTTTATGGTGCTTCAGAGGGGTTGCACACGGTACTAATCGAACGAGAAGCCCCAGGTGGACAAGCAGGAACGAGTTCGCGGATTGAGAATTACTTGGGATTTCCCGTAGGTTTGAGTGGCGGTGATTTAGCTAGACGGGCAGTAACGCAGGCTAGACGCTTTGGTGTAGAGATTCTTAATCCCCAAGAAGTACAGGGAATTCGGATAGAAGATCCCTATCGGATTATAACTCTCGCCGATGGCAGCGAAATCAGCTGTCATGCTTTGATTTTGGCGTTGGGCGTTTCATGGCGACGGTTGAACGTCCCAGGAATGGATCGGCTGACTGGGGCGGGCGTGTACTATGGTGCGGCGCAAACCGAAGCCCTAGCTTGTCAAGGGGAAGAAGTCTATATCATTGGGGGTGCAAACTCCGCCGGACAAGGGGCAATGTATTTTTCGCGCTACGCCCAGCATGTGACGATGTTAGTACGGGGCGAGTCTCTTGCAAGTAGTATGTCGCAATACCTAATCGATCAAATTGCCGAGACACCAAATATTACAGTTAAGGTGCATTCCCAGGTGGTGGAGGTAAAAGGGGAGACAAATTTAGAGGCGATCGCGATTCAAAATACTCAAACAGGTGAAACTGAAGTCGTTCCTGCTAATTCTCTATTTATCTTCATCGGGGCTGTTCCCAGAACAGAATGGCTAGATGGAATTGTCACACGCGACGATCGCGGTTTTGTGCTGACTGGCACAGATCTCAGCCAGAACGGACACCGCCCGAAAGGATGGACGTTAGATCGAGAACCCTTTTTACTAGAAACTAACGTACCTGGGATTTTTGCCGTGGGTGATGTGCGCCACGGTTCGATTAAGCGGGTAGCTTCTAGCGTCGGTGAAGGATCGATTTGTGTCCAATTCATCCATCGTTATTTGAGTAATGTGCTGTAAATGGTAATGGGTAATAGGGAAGTTGTAGGGGCGGGTTTACCAAACAACTCTGACTCCGACAAAGATTATCTTGTAAACCCGCCCGTACGAAAGTCAAAATGATATGCGCTCAATTACCGATTTCCAATTTTTGAGCCAGGATAGAAGTAGAAATAGAGAGGTTATAGCTATGCGAAAAGTTAATCTTGTTGAAGCATCTCAACACTTATCAGAATTAATTGAAGCTGCAATGCGTGGAGAAGAAGTCATTATTACACAAGACGGACAGCCAGTAGTTCAGCTTGTACCAATACCGACAGAAAAAAAACGCTATCCTGCCAAAGCTGGAACTGCTGTAGGTTTAGTTACAATCGCAGAGGATTTTGACGATCCTCTGGAAGACTTTAAGGATTATATGTAATGAGGCTATTGCTGGATACTCATACATTTATTTGGTTTGTTACTAATAGCCCTAAACTTAGTATTTCAGTTAAAGAGTTTATTGAGGATGAGAATAACGAAAAGTTACTTAGTATAGCTAGTATCTGGGAGATGGCAATTAAACAAAGTACGGGCAAGCTAAGTTTTAGTCAACCATTTCAAGTATTTATCCAGCAGCAGCTTAGTCTCAATAGCATCAATGTACTGAATATCAATTTAAACCATCTGGCTGTAGTTGCATCCTTACCGCTTCACCATCGCGATCCGTTCGATCGCCTGTTAATTTCACAAGCTATGGTAGAACAATTACCAATATTGAGTATCGATTCTGCTTTTGATTCTTATCCAATTCAGAGGCTTTGGTAATGAGCGAACAATGCACGCACGCTAAGTTAACCCTACAACAAGTACCAATTTTTGCTCATTTAGATGACAAGCAATTACAGTGTTTAACTCAACTCGGGACGGAAATTCAACTCGATGCGGGTACGCAAATTGCCAAACAAGGAGATCCGCCAGATGGGTTTTATGTCATCTTAGAAGGAGTTACAGAATGGACGCGAACTGTAGACGGACAAGCAGCACATGCCGTCAATTTAGGTTCGGGAGAAGTATTTGCAGAATTGATTTTACTGCTAGATGAACCATATCCTACCAGCGGACGCGCCTTAACTCCGGTTACACTCTATAAACTCAATCCAGAAGCTTTTTGGCAAATGCTAGAAATCTGCCCTCAAGTATGGCGCAGTATTCTCAAAATTGCCACGCAGCGATCGCAACTTCACGAATCTGTCACCCAACAGCAAGCAAAATTAATTTCTCTTGGTACTTTATCGGCTGGATTGGCACATGAATTAAATAATCCGGCGGCGGCGGTGAAAAGAAATGTCCAGAATTTAGATGAAATTTTACAACAGTTACCAGCGTTAGCATTACAACTACATCAGCAACCTTTAAATAAAGAACAAATCGATTTTTTGTGCGAATTATATAAACAGGCGATCGCCACTGCAAAAACTTGTTCTCGTCGCGATCCAATTGCCCAAAGTGAAGCAGAAGATGAGGTTACTGATTGGTTGGACGATCGCCATGTTAAAGAAAGTTGGAAACTTGCCCCTACACTAGTTAACGCTGGAATTACAACAGAAAAGTTAGATGAAATTACAGCTCATATTACACCTGAATGTTTGAGTAGCGTATTACGATGGTTGGAAGCAACAGTCACGGGAAGCGGATTGTTATACGAATTACAACAAAGTTCGGGGCGAATTGGTGAATTAGTTAAAGCGATGAAAGAATATTCCTATATGGATCGCGCCCCCATTCAAGAAGTGGACGTTCATGAAGGGATTAATAGTACGTTAACGATTCTCAAATATAAATTAAAACAAGGCGTTAGCGTGCATAAAGAGTATGGGAATTTACCTAAAATTAGTGCATATGGAAGTCAATTAAATCAGGTATGGACGAATTTACTTGATAATGCGATCGATGCTACAGGTGGTAAAGGGCAGATTTGGATTAGGACTAGTCAAGAAGGCGATCGCGTTTTGGTAGAAATTATTGATAATGGGATCGGAATTAAACCAGAAATTCAATCGCGGATTTTCGAGCAGTTTTTTACTACTAAAGAAGTGGGAAAAGGAACAGGTTTAGGCTTAGATATTGTGCGGCGAATTATTGTCGGACAGCATAAAGGTGATATTAGATTTGAAACGAAACCAGGAGAGACAAAGTTTCAGGTTAGGTTGCCCATAAATTTGAATTAAAATATTCAGCTAAAAAAGCAGAAATAGAAGGTATTTTACTATCTAAGTAAAGTTCAGAGGGAAACAAGGAGAGAAAAATGCCTTCAGTTAAGCTAAACAATATTAATATGTACTATGAAGTACATGGAAGTGGAGAGTCTTTAGTTTTAATTCAAGGCTTAGCTCTAGATAGTAGTGCTTGGACAAATCAGATTTCTGTATTTTCTCAAAAGTACCAAGTGATTGTTTTTGATAATCGCGGTGTAGGGCAATCTGATTCTCCTAATATACCTTATTCCACTGAAATGATGGCTGACGATACAGTGGAATTGTTAAAATTTTTAAATATTAAAAATGCCCATATTTTAGGTTTTTCAATGGGCGGAGCGATCGCTCAACAAATTGCTTTAAAATATCCAGAAATTGTGAAAAGTCTGATTTTAGTAACGACAGCTGCTAAGTTTCCAGCTAGAGCTAGATATCTCACTAAATTATGGTTAAAAATGCTGGAAGAACAGGTTTCTACAGAAACCCGACTGCAAGAGATTTGTTTATGGGTGTTTACAGATGAATTTTTAGCAGATGAGGCGCGAGTTACAGCAGCGGTAAAACTGGGGTTGAATCATCCACATCCTCAACCAAAGCACGGCTTTGCAGGACAAATCGTTGCTCTTTTAGAACACAATACGCGAAATAAACTCAATCAAATCTCCGTTCCTACTTTGGTACTTATTGGTAAAGATGAAATATTTATTCCTTTAAATTTTTCTGAGGAGTTAGCCGCAAATATTCCTAATGCAGAATTAGTCATATCGGAAAAAGGTGGACATAATTATTGGATGGAATTTCCAGAAATATTTAATCGAGCAGTCATGCAATTTTTAGCTAAAGTAGCTTAAAAGCGATCGCGATGACAAATATATTAAAAATTTAAGAATTGTTTGTTTCCAAAATTTAATTTTGACCTTTAACTTTTGACTTTTGACTTACTATGACTAACACTCAAAATCCTCCCCGCCAGCAACTCAATATAAAAGACGCACTCCGCCAAGTACCGCTATTTGTCAAATTACCAGAAACAGAATTGCAGTGGATGTGCGATCGCGGACAAGAAGTATGGCGAGAACCAGGAGAAGTTCACCGTCAAGAAGGAGATCCAGCCGATTGCGTATTTATCTTACTTGAAGGAGAAATTCGGATTACCCAGCAAGTCGGGAACCAGCAACTCGTTTTAGCTACCTACGACACGCAAACCCTATTTGGCGAATTACCCGTGTTAATGGGACAAGATACCTATT
Organism: Scytonema millei VB511283; assembly: GCF_000817735.3. Taxonomy (NCBI): domain Bacteria; kingdom Bacillati; phylum Cyanobacteriota; class Cyanophyceae; order Nostocales; family Scytonemataceae; genus Scytonema; species Scytonema millei. Next base: position 70,107 of record NZ_JTJC03000005.1, read on the forward strand.
GGGCAAGTGGAATTTCCGTTAAGCGATCGCGTATTTTTGAATTACCAAAAGACGCATTTTGGCGCTTACTATCTACCTGTTCCTGCGTCACTGCCTCTATTCTCAGCACGATGGCACAGCGAATGCAAACGGTACAAACTATCGCCCAGCAACGGGAAAAATTAGCCGCTTTGGGGACGTTAGCCGCCGGACTCGCCCATGAAATGAACAATCCCGCCGCCGCCGTCAGACGCAGTGCCAAACACTTACACGAACTTTGGCAAGATATACCTTGCTTCACTTTAAAGCTGAAGCAGCAGATGACAAACGAACAACTCGGCTTTTTGATTGATATGCAGTGCGAGGCGGTGCAACGGGCGCAAAATATCTCTGCCCTCGATCCACTAACGCAAAGCGATCGCGAGGATGAAATAGCTGAGTGGCTGACAACCCATCAAGTAGAAAATAGTTGGCAACTCGCCCCCATTTTAGTTGGAACTGGGTTAGATTCAACTTGGCTAGAAAGCATCGCCCAGAAAATACCTACCGATGCCCTATCTGGGGCGATCGCGTGGTTGACTGCATCTCTTACAGGTGTTGGGGCAATTGAAGAAATCGATCGCTGTGCCGATCGCATTTCTCAGTTAGTCCAGGCAATTAAAGATTACTCTTACATGGATCGCGCCCCCCTACAAGACGTAGACGTACACCAAGGGCTAGAAAGCACTGTGACAATTTTGAGTCACAAACTCAAAGGTGGCGTAACTGTAATCCGCAACTACGATCGCAACGTGCCGCGAATTGTCGGTTATGGTGGGGCATTAAATCAAGTGTGGACGAACCTAATTGATAATGCGATCGATGCCATGCAAGGACAGGGTAAGATTTGGCTGCGGACTTGGCAAGAACACGACCATATCGTAGTCGAAATTGCCGACAACGGATCGGGCATTCCTTTGAATATTCAGTCCCGCATTTTCGAGCCATTTTTCACCACCAAAGGCGTAGGACAAGGCACAGGACTGGGTTTGGATGTCACGTATCGGATTATTGTAGGCAAGCACCACGGCGACATCAATTTTACGTCAAAGCCTGGAGACACCTGTTTTCGAGTACGTTTACCGATCGCAGCTTCATAATTCCCTAAACCAAAACAAAAGCCCCTTTATAAAACAAGTCAAAAGTCAAAAGTTAAAAGTCAAAAGTTAAAAGTCAAAACAAAAGCCCCCCTTTTTAAGGGGGGTTGGGGGGATCTAACCTGTGGCAAAAACCAACAGAATCAATGTTACAAAGGTACAAACTTACAGCGTTGGCACGTACTGCTGTTTTTCAGGTACGTCGGTGTATTCAGCCACAATCTGACGAAACTCTTCGCCGTCAATGGTTTCTTTTTCGATCAACAAATCGACTAAACGATCTGTGACGGTGCGATTGTCGCGGATGAGTTTCTTCGCCAACTCATAGCAATCTTCGACAATAGCGCGAACTTGTGTATCGATGCGAGAAGCGATCGCGTCTGAGTAATCGGAACGAGTCATCAAGTCACGACCCAAAAACACCTCTGAATTTTGGCTATCCAACGCCAAGGGACCCAAATCTGACATCCCAAATTTTGTCACCATCTGCCGCGCCATTCCCGTCACCTGTTGCAAGTCGTTACCCGCACCAGTTGTGACTTCCGCCGTACCAAAGATGATATCTTCAGCGGCTCTACCACCCAAAGCGCCGCTAATTCTAGCTTTGAGCTGCGATCGCGAGATCAATCCTTGTTCTTCGCTAGGAGTAAACCAAGTCAAACCTTGGGCTTGTCCGCGTGGTACTAGCGTTACTTTCTGCACCGGATCGTGGTCTTTAATCAGCGTACCGATCAAAGCGTGTCCGATTTCGTGATAAGCAATCAATCGCTTGCTCTTACTGTCTACCAACGGCGTGCCTTCCATCCCTGCCACAACGCGGTCTACAGCGTCGTCAATTTCTAACAAGGTGATAGCGTCTTTGCGCCGTCTGGCGGTTAAAATAGCAGCTTCATTCAGCAAGTTAGCTAAGTCTGCCCCTGTAAAGCCAGGAGTGCGGCGAGAAATTGCTTCTAAAGATACAGTTTCAGCAAGTTTCTTATTTCTGGCGTGGACTTTTAAAATCTCCAAACGCCCTTTAATGTCTGGTGCATCTACTGTAACTTGGCGATCGAAACGACCAGGACGTAACAATGCAGCATCGAGTACGTCAGGACGGTTGGTAGCAGCGATGATAATAATCCCTGTATTGCCTTCAAACCCGTCCATTTCGGTGAGTAATTGGTTGAGAGTTTGCTCTCTCTCATCGTTTCCACCACCAATTCCCGCACCTCTTTGTCTGCCTACCGCATCAATTTCATCAATGAAGATCAAACAAGGAGCGTTGTCTTTGGCTTTCTTAAATAAATCCCGTACCCGCGATGCACCTACACCGACGAACATTTCGACGAATTCGCTACCGGAGATGCTGAAAAACGGGACTCCTGCTTCCCCAGCGATCGCTTTTGCTAGCAAAGTTTTCCCTGTTCCTGGGGGTCCTACTAACAGTACGCCTTTGGGAATGCGTGCGCCAACAGCGGTGAAGCGTTCTGGCTGTTTGAGGAAGGTGACAACTTCTTGTAACTCTTCTTTGGCTTCGTCAATTCCCGCTACGTCATCAAATTTTATGCCCGTCTTGGCTTCCATTTGGAATCTAGCACGGGATTTGCCAAAGTTAAGTGCTTGCCCTGGTCCACCCGGAATATTACTAGAGCGACGGAATAAGAAGAACAGCCCACCAATCAACAGCACGGGGAAAATCAGATTACCCAGTAAACCCCAAATTGCCCCGTCATTTCGCATCGGGTGAGAATCAAAGCTCACATTTCCCGCTCTGAGTTTAGCAATCACTTCGGGAGCGCTGTATGGCAGGTCTACCCGCAGCCTTTGAACGCGATTGTCCAGTTCTGGATCGACTGCCTCTACAATTGCCGTCCGTCCGCCTTCATATAGGTCTACACTAGTGACGCGACCAGCATCTAGATATTCTAGAAAACGACCGTAAGTCATCCGAGTACTGGCGGCGTTCTTGCTCATATCAGCAGGAGCGCCAGCAAATGCCCCCTGCCAGAAGAAAAAGCCGATCACGAGAGCAGGCAGTGTCCACAGTACTAGGACTCTCCAAGAAAATTTCATCAGTTAGTTGCCTCTAGGTGTAGATACAACAAATCAGTTTGACTACAGGCGGGCGCTTTTATCCCGTAAACATATAGTCCTTAAACAGATATTGTTAACTTTTCTTTCAATCAGTAAATCTTCTAGTGTATGAAGATACTGACAGTAGTTTGATTACTATCTTAATCAAATTTAACGTAATTTTAAGCGATCGCGCTAATTCAGTGACCAGTTATCAGTGACCAGTGACTAAACAATGCGCAATGCACGACTAATTCCGATAATTCCGAATTCTTCCCTCACTCCTCGCCCCTCGCTCCTCGCTCCTTAATTCATCTACCATGTAGAGAGATGTAAACAAATGTAAAGAAAGATGCAAGATAAGGTGGTTGTAGTTGTCGGTGCAACTGGGGGTATTGGTTCGGCTTTAACTCGCAAACTAGCTCCAACTGGAGCGCGTCTGGTGTTGGCAGCTAGAAACAGCAGCGCGCTGCAAGACTTGGCAACACAGTTGTCAATTAAGTCAGTATTGACTGTTCCCACAGATATCACCGCTCGCGCCTCGGTAAATGCCCTAATGGAGCAAACTACGGCTCAGTTTGGAAAAATTGATGCTTTAGTGAATGCAGCTGGTGCAGGAATATTAAAGCCTTACAATGCTCTAGAACCAGCCGATCTAGAAGCGATGTTAGACCTAAACTTGAAGGGTAGTTTCTACACCTGCCAAGCCGCAGCTGAATTAATGCAACGGCAGAAATCTGGTCATATTTGTAACGTAGTGGGAATTTTGGGCAAGCATTCAATGGCAATGGCAGCAGCATACAGCGCTTCCAAGTTTGGTGTAGTTGGTTTCAGCAAATGCATGGCGGAAGAGTTGAAGCGTTTTGGTGTGAAGTTCACGCTATTCTATTTTGGTGGTGTAGACTCTCCCTTCTGGGACAACGTACAGCTAAAAGTCGATCGCAAAAAAATGCTCAGTACCGAAACTGCTGCCAATGCTATCTTTTATGCCCTCCAAGCAGAACCACAAGCAGTCCCGATGGAAATTAATATTCAGCCAGACAGTCACTTGTTTTTTTAGGGAGCAGGGAGCAGGGGAAGAAAGCAGAGGGAGCAGAGAGGAGCAACTACCAATTACCAAGTACCAATAACCACTCTTCACTACTCCCTGCTCCCTACTCCCTACTCCCTAATTATGCAATTCTTGCTTAAGAGCGAATAGTAAATTCAGCAAAACAGGCAAAATTTACAAAGAGATAGGCTGTGATGCTGAATTTTCAAAAAATATGAAAATCGATCGGATTCACTTCTACGTAGAAGATGCAAAAGCTTGGCGTGACTGGTTTGTCAACAAATTAGGCTTTCAAACTGTAGCTAGTTACAGCCGCGATCGCTACACCGATACAGAAGTGGTGAAGAGTGGTTTCGTCTGCTTCGCTCTATCGTCACCGCGATCGCATTTCAGTCCAGTTTGGCAGTTTTTGCGCCACCATCCTCCTGGTGTGGCGGATGTCGCCTTTGTTGTAGAAGATCTCGAAGCGATCGTCCAAAAGGCGATCGCTCACGACGCAAAAGTCTTACAACCCCCACAATTACAGCAAGGCTACAAGTGGAGCAAAATTTCTGCCTGGGGTTCTCTGGCTCATACTTTGATCGAAAGACAGGGGGACAAGGGAGAAGTCAAAAGTCAAAAGTCAAAAGTCAAATTTTCCCGCTCCCGACTCCCGACTCCCGACTCCCGACTCGCCATCACAGGTATCGATCACATCGTATTAAACGTTGCTGCGGGGGATTTGGAGACGGCTGTGGCATGGTATGAAGAGATTTTGGGTTTTCGCTCTCAGCAGGCTTTTACTATTCAAACCGATCGCTCTGCCTTGCATAGTCAGGTAATGGTTTCTAGTAATAGCTGCGTTCAGTTTCCAATCAATCAACCTGCATCGCCTAATTCGCAAATTCAGGAATTTTTAGATTGCAATCAAGGTGCGGGAATTCAACACATCGCCCTCAAAACTAGCAACATCATCGAAGCGATCGCGCAATTTCGCAATAACGGCGTATCTTTTCTTTCAGTTCCTCCTACTTACTACACTCAGCTACAGCAGCGTTTGGGATTACCAATATCATTTCCCATCTCAGTTGACGAGTTACAAGCGATCGCCCAACAGCAAATTTTAGTTGACTGGCAAGATTCCCACCCCGATGCTTTGCTGCTACAAACTTTTACTCACCCCATTTTTACCCAACCAACTTTCTTTTTTGAAATTATCGAACGCCGCTCCCAAGCCACGGGTTTTGGCGAAGGTAATTTTCGCGCTCTGTTTGAAGCGATCGAACGAGAACAGATGAAACGGGGTAGCCTTCAAGATCGGGAGTTGGGAGTTGGAAGTCGGGAGTCGGGGGAAGAGAGCTGAGGGAGAAAGAGCAACTGTCTTCACGCAGCGTCTACCGTCAACTGTCAACTACCAACTACCAATGACTAATTAGCATTTCTAAACTCACCCATCAAACATTCAAAATTTCGCCTTATGGCATCTGAGCTAAGGTGTTAATGAAAGTTAGCATCTTAACTATAAAAATGATTAGATTAATTACTGATTTTGACGGACCCATTATTGATGTGTCGGAGCGATACTACCGCGTATATCAATTATGTTTAGAGAAAACTCGCCATCCAGAACAAGCTGTAACGCAGTTAAGTAAAGCGGAATTTTGGCAGTTGAAGCGCTCTAAGGTTCCTGAAAAACAGATTGCTATCCTATCTGGACTAGACGAAACCCAAGCTAAAACATTTGCTAATTTGCGGCGACAAATGGTACACGCTCATCCTTACTTTCAATATGACAAACTAGCTCCAGGCGCAGTAGCAGCTTTAGAGCAAATACAGCAAGCTGGTATCGATTTAGCAGTGATGACAATGCGTCGCGTGCGCGAGCTGGACTATGCTTTCGGACAGCACGATCTAGGCAGATTTTTTCCTGAAAATCGCTGCTATTGCTTGAGCAATGATTATCTGAAAACTCGCGACATTGACGATAAACCTTTGTTGATGGCAAGGGCTTTAGTAGAATTGCCCCCTGCTAGCGATGTTTGGATGGTTGGTGATACGGAAGCGGATATTATTGCCGCGAAAAAGCACGGGATCAAAGCGATCGCAGTAGAATGCGGAATTCGCGATCGCGTTCGGCTACAACAGTACCAACCCGATTTGATTGTGAAAGATTTAAATGCAGCAGTCGAGTGCGTTCTCAACGCTGCATTTGCCCAAGCTAGCTAGTATCTCACTCTTTTCTCAGCGTAGAAAGCTAGAAATCACCCACAACAACATAAAAGTTAGGATAGTAGAAAATTGTTCTACTGTTACAATGCTGGCAATCTGGGTTTGCAACAAACTGCCGATCAGTCCACCACCAATTAAACCAACAATCAAACCCGTGGCTGTTAGCAGTACTGCTCGACCAAATTTTTGTTCTTTCCGATAGAGAAAATAGAGGCTCGAACAAACACCAACGATTAACAAAAACTGCAAGATTTGAGCGCTGACAGCGCTATAAAACACTCCAATACAGCTCAACCCTAAGTACAGCACTCCAGGCATGAGAATCTCAGTCAAGCTAGGCTTGTCTTGTATACCTTGCAGCCACGCTGGGGCTTGGGGTGCAGGCGATGAGACTTCTTTAGGGGGAGATTGGATAGCCGTCTCAGCGAAGCGGATACCTTCTGGAACCTTAATCTTTCCTTCTTGGCGCAGTCGCAAACGCTCCATTAGAATGGCATCATAAGCTGCTTCCACCGCCTCCAACAACTGCTGGTCGTTGCTGCACTGTTGCACGAGGCGAGTGCGAGCTTCTTGGATCTCGTCGAATGTCGCGTCTTCTGATACCCCAAGTTTGTCGTAGGGACTTTGCTCGATCATGTGAATTTATCGCCTTAGCGGAGTCAGGGGCGAATATAGAAAAATGTACAACGAGGCGTATGCTGTCAGCCTAGCCTATTTGGATCTATTCTAATAGACTATTGCAGTTACCGGTTGTCGTCGTACTTAACCAGAATATCACTTATTCGTTTTTTACTGTCATGTCTGCTAAGCAATGCGATCGCTGACCCTGGTTTGTACCTCAAATTTACTGAGATCGGGCACTTGCTTTACTGTTTTTGACCAGAACTGCTAAGCTTCTCTGCTCTACCTCGGTAATTGTACGAAAACGTAACATAAGTTGTAACACCGAGCCATGCTGTCGTAAATAGCACGACTGAGTTCAAGCAGAATTGAGCGATCGGCAGTCGAGCAAAAAATTTTGGTGGCACAATCTGCCGTCAGTGAGGCAATCGCAACAGTAAGCAATTGCGTAATTGGCAATTTTTGACGTTTTGCCACTGTGACTCGATTGGATGGAGAACTTCTGAAGTTATTGTGGGCTAATTGATTTGCGCGCCCGTACTGGCGATAAAATCCCAGGGGAAATTCTACTAGTATATTAGAACACCAGGGTCGATCTCAGAGTTGGCATTCCTGAATTATCGATTAATAATTGTGGTAGTTTCGATCTGCTTGTTCTAGCGCTACCACCCAGGTTGCTGAATAGGCTTTTTATTCCTTCTCTGCTCAAAGTAATGCCTATGGCTGTTGCCAAAATTCTAGTTGTTGATGACGATCCATCAATTCGTAATTTAATTCAACGCTTTTTAACCAAGCACAACTATCAGGTAGAGGCTGCCGAAGATGGTAAGACTGCCTTGGTTCTATTCGAGCAATTTAACCCCGATCTAGTCATCCTAGATGTAAATCTACCAGATACGCTTGGTTACAATCTCTGCCAAGAGATGCAAAACCGCACTAAAGTTTTTGTTCTCATGCTAACAAGTCGAGCTGATGAGGCAGACAAAATCAGAGGGTTTTCTCAAGGTGCGGATGACTATTTGACCAAACCATTTAGTTTAGGAGAGTTAGAAGTCCGAGTTGGAGCAATTTTGAAACGTCAACGAGTAGTCACGACTGCGGAAAAACAGCGTCTGGTGTTCGATAAACTGACAATCGATCCAGAACGGCGAGAAGTGACAATTAACAATGAATTGATTCCCTTAACTGCGTTGGAATTTGATTTGTTACGCTTTCTTGCTAGCCATCCAGGTCGAGTTTGGCGGCGTGCCGAGCTAATTCAAGAAGTTTGGGACTATGAATATGTAGGAGATCAGCGGGTGGTAGACGTGCATATCGGTCAGATTCGCAAAAAAATTGAAATTGATGCGGCTCAACCGATCCTGATTCAGACAGTACGTGGTGTCGGGTATAAATTTGAAGCTCCTAGTAAAGCTGGGAAAAGTCAATAGCGCGCCACTCTCAATTACAAAATCAGAGCTAGAAGGCTAAACTCTTGCTGCTGAGGGAAAAACTATAGGGTCTTCATGCGGTTGAAGACCCCTTTGTTTTGTCAGAAAATAGGGAGCAGGGAGCAGGGATAAGAGAGCTGGGGGAGCGATCGGGAGCTGAGGGAGAAAGAGCAACTGTCTTCACGCAGTGTTGCGCAGCGTCAACTGTCAACCGTCAACTGTCAACCAACAACTACCAACTACCAACGACTACTCATTCTCCATCAAGAGTGATGAAATAGGGTTTCTAGATAGACTCTAGCGGCACGGCGATCGCCATTACTGTTTTGTAGCAAAAATAGCGATAATGCTGCTGCAAACACTCGGTCTTGATCCCAATCAGGATGGGTTTCTAAGTAATTTTGCATTGATTCGTGTAATGACTCGGGAATTTCAGTCAAAATGCTAACGGTGGCGGACATGGAGAACCTCTCTTCAAACAGTTACATGAATGGGATAAGCTGACTTCCACGACATAAAAAACGCAAGTTAAAAATCCAGTTTAAAGATGCAATGCCTTCGGCAGTTCGTGCAGCAACCATAATTGCACCTGTGGCACTGAAAAATCCTCGTTGCTAAAGCATAATCATCACTTCGATGGAGCGCGATCGCCCGATCGTTTTCTCGGCAGGTTTTATAAAGGGAAGTCGCATCATTGTGCGACAAGTTTCACTGTCCCGTCAATGCTGCGAAATATTACAACGGTTCTAAACACAAAAAAATCAATACGATAGAATCTGGGTTTTGCCCACATTTTTGTCACACATCTTTACAAAATCTCTCAGATTCTCAGCAGAGAGAAAGCGATGTGAGAAATTCACAACTAGAGCAGTAAACCCAGATATCTGAAGTCATCTCTTGTGGAAAAACTCAAGCCTGCTGTGGAAAAACCCAGACTACCTGTGGAAACAGTGGGGAATACCTGGGGAAAACTCGACAGAAAAATAAGAATTGCAAAGCTCTCTGAATTTAGGGATGAGAAATGAGGAGCGAGCAGCGAGGGAGAGGACAAGGGGGACAAGGAAGACAAAGGAGACAAGAGAGAGCGGGGAGCAAATTCTTCGAGTGTTCTCCCATACTTCCCACACCACGCTCCACTCTCTTTCCCTCACTCCTCACTCCTCGCCCCTTGTTTAGCGCTAAGATGCTAGATTAGTCAACTAAAGTTGTAAGGTTAATGGCAGAAACGTTATTCTTTAATGCCCTGAAAGAAGCCATCGACGAGGAAATGGCGCGGGATTCTACTGTATTCGTTTTGGGTGAAGATGTCGGTCACTACGGCGGCTCGTATAAAGTTACAAAAGATTTGTATAAGAAATATGGCGAGTTAAGGGTACTAGACACCCCCATTGCCGAAAATAGCTTCACGGGTATGGCAGTAGGAGCAGCGATGACCGGCTTGCGACCGATCGTCGAAGGGATGAATATGGGGTTTTTGCTGCTGGCTTTTAACCAAATTTCCAACAATGCCGGAATGCTGCGCTATACCTCTGGCGGTAACTTTAAAATTCCGATGGTGATTCGCGGACCTGGGGGAGTAGGCAGACAATTGGGTGCAGAACACTCGCAGCGCTTAGAAGCATATTTTCAAGCCGTGCCTGGATTGAAGATAGTCGCTTGTTCTACTCCCTATAACGCTAAAGGATTGCTGAAATCAGCAATTCGCAACGACAATCCAGTGTTGTTCTTTGAACACGTACTGCTTTACAACCTCAAGGAAAACCTACCAGAACACGAATACCTAGTCCCGTTAGACAAAGCAGAAATCGTGCGACGTGGCGAAGACGTGACAATTTTGACCTACTCGCGAATGCGCCACCACGTCATGCAAGCAGTCAAACCGCTAGAGAAAGAGGGATACGATCCAGAAGTTATCGATCTCATTTCTCTAAAACCCCTAGATATAGAAACCATTGCTACTTCCGTCCGCAAAACACATCGCGTCATTATCGTGGAAGAGTGCATGAAAACTGGGGGTATAGCCGCAGAATTGACCGCATTAATTAACGATCGCCTCTTCGACGAATTAGATGCGCCTGTCTTGCGTCTATCTTCTCAAGACATTCCCACTCCCTACAACGGCAGTCTCGAAAGACTCACCATCGTACAACCGGAGCAAATTGTCGAAGCCGTGAAAAAGATGGTAGCCGTTCAGGTGTAAGTTTAGGGACGCTTGAGCTAAGCTCAAGCGTCCCCAGCCTCTCAAAAAGAGGTTAGTATAGCACTTGTTGCCGCAACATGTAGTATGCAAAAACAGCGATCGCTATTAGCTTTAATTGTCGTTCTCATCATCGCCGCAATTGTCGTAATTGTGAAATTTCCCGTGCCTTTGGGGTTAGACCTCCAGGGGGGTTCGCAACTGACAATTCAGGTCAAGCCTAACGAGGAAATCAAACGCATCACCGAACGCGAGTTAGAAGCAGTGCAAACTGTGGTGGAAAACCGCGTCAACGGACTAGGGGTATCGGAACCCGTGATTCAAACGGTAGGACAAGACCAAATTCTCGTCCAACTCCCAGGAGTCAACGATCCAGAACAGGCAGAAAGGGTACTGGGTGGTACAGCTCAACTGGATTTTCGCCGCGAGAATGCAGAAAGTAGAGCTTTTGTCAATAATAGGCAGCAACAAATTCAGGGATTGCTGGCAGAACAACAAAAGTTACAAAGTGCGAAGGAACGAGACGAAAAGGCGATCGCGGCAAATAATGCCCAAATAGAAGCCAAAATCAAAGAGATTACCGAGCTAGAAGCAAAGCTATTCGAGCGCACGGGGTTGACAGGGAAAAATCTCAAGTACGCTCAGGCGACACCTACACAAGGCAGCAACTGGAGTGTAGCTTTAGAATTTGATGCCAAAGGCGGCGAATTATTTGCTCAACTGACAAAAGAATTGGCAGGCACGGGCAGACGTTTGGGAATTTTTCTCGACGATAAGCCAATTAGTACGCCCGTAGTTGGTCAAGAATTTGAAAAAACAGGGATAGCAGGCGGACGAGCAGAAATTACGGGAACCTTTGATTTCGAGTCTGCGAACGAATTAGCACTGCAATTGCGGGGTGGTGCTTTACCCGTACCCGTGGAAATCGTTGAAAATCGAACTGTGGGTGCAACTTTGGGACGCGATAGCATTCAACGCAGTATTTATGCTGGGGTTGGAGGGCTGTCTTTAGTCTTGATCTTTATGGTGGTTTACTACCGTCTGCCTGGACTCATAGCCGATCTAGCGTTGGTAATTTATGCTTTGCTGACATGGGCAACTTTTGCTTTGTTGGGTGTCACCCTGACGCTGCCAGGTATCGCTGGATTTATCCTCAGTATTGGGATGGCAGTGGATGCCAACGTGCTGATTTTCGAGCGGACGCGGGAAGAATTACGGGCGGGTAAATCGCTCTATCGTTCGGTGGAATCAGGTTTTTACCGTGCCTTTTCTAGCATTTTAGATAGTAACGTTACGACTTGGATTGCTTGTGCGGCGCTGTTTTGGCTCGGTTCTGGATTGGTGAAAGGTTTTGCTCTGACGCTGGCGTTAGGGGTTGCCATGAGTATGTTTACCGCAATTACCTGTAGTCGTACCTTCTTAATGTTGGCGATCGCAATTCCCAGTTTGCGCAAACCAGAGTTATACTGTCCGAGCTTGCCAGCATCGAATAAGGCACAGGGGGCGACATGAAACTCAATATCAACAAACAGCGATCGCTTTGGTGGGGAGTTTCCCTAATCGTGATTCTGGCTGGTTTAGTGGCGATGGGGATTTCTTGGCAGAAATATGGTGCGCCACTGCGTCCGAGCCTCGATTTTGTGGGTGGAACGCGATTGCAACTCCAGCGCGACTGCTCTAAACCAGAAAACTGCGCCAAACCAATTGATATCAATGCCGTCCGTCAAGTCATGTCCGAGCGCGGATTAGGCAATAGTAGCATTCAACTGCTCAGTGACGAACGCGGACAACAACAAGGGATTTTGATTCGGACAAAGACTCTCAATGTTGACGAGAGGACGCAGTTACAGCAAACACTGACTCAAGAAATTGGCGCGTTCGATCCCAAAGCAACCCAAATCGACACAGTAGGTCCAACCATCGGACAACAGTTGTTATCTTCGGGTTTAATTGCTCTCCTCGTCTCCTTTGCCGGAATTGTCGTTTATTTAAGTCTACGTTTCCAGTTAGACTACGCCATATTTGCGATCGTGGCTCTGTTCCACGATGTTTTGATTACCACCGGGATTTTCGGGATTCTTGGCTTAGTCCAAGGCACTGAAGTTGATAGTTTATTTATCGTTGCGTTGCTAACAATTACGGGTTTTTCTGTCAATGACACGGTGGTAATTTACGATCGCATTCGCGAAACTCTGAAAATTAGCCCCGATTTACCAATAGACCAAGTGGTAGACAATGCGGTAAATCAAACCTTGGGGCGATCGATCAACACCACCTTAACCGTCTTGCTGACTTTGCTCACCTTATTCATCTTTGGTGGCGAAACGCTGAAAAACTTTGCCTTAGCACTCATGATCGGTTTCGCTGCTGGGGCATACTCTAGTATTTTTATCGCCAGTACCCTACTTTCCTTGTGGCGAGAACGTACAGGTCAATCTCAAAACAGCAACCAGTTATCAGCAACCAGTGACCAGTGAACAGTTATCAGTGACTAGCGGTTAGTGACTAGTGACTAGATAAAGAATTCAGCCACTAGCCACCAGCCACTAGCCCCTCACCGACTCTCGACTCCCCCATCAGATGCAGCCAGAAGATCCGCCCTTTGTGCCGATAGAACTTGACCCAACTTTTGAGCGACAAGTACAAAAGCTGTATCTGCTTATTGCCTATTGTAGATGGTTGGTTGTGGGATGTTTGTGGTTGAGTGTTGGTGTTTTAAGTCTTTGGGGACTGCGTTATGAAATTAGTTTATTGTTGCAATATTTCACTTGGGTAGCCGTACGATACGGGCTTTATTATAAGCCTCTACCCACTTTTGGTTTGGCTTGTTGCGCGGTCATGACAATTTCTAATCTCCTTTGGCAGGGGCGCATTTTACTATTTGGACTACCGCCAAAGGAGTTACGGCGCTTAACGAAACAAGTACAGCAAATTCGCCAGCAAGGTAAAAGCCATCCTTTGTGGAAATGGGTTTGTCAGTAGAAGTGTGAGGGGTAAGAGACGAAATTCTTTCTAGTTTTCTGTTGCTTCCGAGACGGTTTCAGGTTCGAGAATTACCAAAGGGATCGTTAATTGCAGTCGCGTGTAAGATTCATGCTCTTCGTCTATTGATGTTGAGTTTGGTATTGATAAGATTTCTAGCCGACATTGCATTAAGTCTAGAAGAGTCTGCGCTAAAAGCAAAATCATTCCTGGTGAAAATGCAAAATCTTCGATCGCTAATGGTGATAAACGATCGCTCTGAGATAAATCGATTGAGTCCGACCAAATCTGATGTGGGAGTTCGGCATCTAGCCAAATTGCCATCTCGTTAGTAGCAAGATAGGGATGGGTAGAAACGAGAATTTTTCCTTCTGGCATTTGAGTCAAACAAATGTCAAGTAGATCGATCGCGACTTGCCGCAACCAGCGCGGGTCGGCTAAGACATAAGTTTCGATTTCAGGTAGGGAGAGTTGTAACCGCAAATTGCGATTAGCAGCAATCAGATAAGTAGAATTATAAACGTCTGTCAATAGCGCGGCTAAATTAATTGGCTGAATTTCTAGCTGAGACCTGCCATGTTCTAGTCGAGAAACGTCGATCGCCCGATCCATTAAATTCATAAGCTTCAAAGCTGACTGATGAGCTTGGGCAATAAATGTCCTCTCTTCCGCAGGGTCATCGCATAGATCGGATAAAATCAATTGGTGTAGACCGATTAAACTATTGAGCGGCGATCGCAATTCATGGGCAGTTCTGGTCAAAAATCCTGCTTTAAACTGGCACATCTTCCGTGCTAGCTGATAGGCAATCTGGCTTTGCTGTAGCTGACTTTGTAGAGCCAGAATCTCATTTCTATCCGCTGTGGAAGGTTTCTGCTCAGTTGTGGGAGCGTTAGCAATATTAGCATTCACAAGCGATCGCTTAGACTTGCCTAGAAACCAGCTTCCACTTATACCTAAGCTCAGTCCTAACAACAGCCCCAAGAATAAATACACCCATTCATTCCAGCTCATAACTTCCCAAAGACTCACACCACAAAAAATTGAAATCTTATCCTGAGTTTGGTAGTATTGAGCTTCTCTCGACCAAGATAGTTCCGTAGTTAACAGACTGATAATTATATCTCTAAAACTACCGCTCCTTGGCGCAAAATTACCCAACCACTACCCATCCACTTAGCTACAGTAGAAGGAACGCCGATTCCAGAAACATCTGAGATTTGTAGGGATAAAACATCGGGAAACTGAGCTGCAATCTCTGTCATAGTCTCTAATGGCGGTTGTCCCGATAAATTAGCGCTGGTGGTAGCTAGAGGTCCAGTTTGAGCTAGAATCTCTCGCGCGATCGCGCTTTGAGGGACGCGCACGCCTATAGTCGTCGGATCGGTAGGGTTCATGGCTTTAGGGACGCGATCGCTTGCTGGCAGTACCAAAGTCAAAGCCCCAGCCCAGTATCGTGCCGCTACCTGTTGCCAAACTTGCCAATCTGCTTCCGTTCCCACCACGTAATCCCACACATCTTCTGCCTTTGCTCCCATCAAAATCAACGGCTTATCTTGACTGCGCTGTTTGGTGGCAAAAATTAGCTCGGCTCGTTCGGGTAAAGCTGCCAATGCAGGAACGGTATCAGTAGGAAAGCTAACCACGCAACCAGCGCGGACACCAGCAACCAGTTCTGTAATTGAAACTTGGGGCATGAAAGAAGGGAGTAGGGAGCAGGGAGCAGGGAGTCGGGGAAAGAGAGCAGAGGAGCAGAGGGGCAGAGGAGCAGAGGAGCAGAGGGGAAAATCAATTCAATATCCAAAATCCCCACACCACACCCCACACCCTACACCCCACACCCTATCTACTACTAGCCACCAACCACTAGCCACTGATAACTGATAACTGTTCACTGATTCGCGGTAGATGATTTTTGTCCTATTTGAGGTTCCGTACCATCTAGTAAGCGTTGAATATTGCTCTTGTGACGCAGAATGACGTAGATACCACCTACTATCCCAAACAGTACATAAGGTAAAGGTTGATGAAACAGCAGCATCAACAGCGAAACTGCGATCGCGCCTGCGATCGAACTGAGCGAAACGATCCGCGAGATGGCGATCGCAACACCAAATACCCCGACAGTTGCTAAAGCAACCTGCCAACTCATCGCCAATAATACGCCCAAACTCGTAGCGACAGATTTACCCCCACTAAACCCTAACCAAATCGACTTGCTATGTCCCAAAATGGCTGCTAACCCCGATAACGTTACCATCCAAGACAGCCATAGTGCAGGGTCAACAGTAGGAGGTAGAAGATTTTGTCCAGTAGCAAAGCTAAACGGCCAAGGTACGAGGGCGATCGCTAAAACTCCTTTGAGAGCATCAATAACTAATACAAATGCTCCTGGTCCCTTGCCTAAGGTTCTCAAAACATTTGTTGCTCCAGTTGAACCAGAACCGTGTTCGCGAATATCAATTCCTTTTAAAAGTTTTGCTAGCGTGTAACCAGTGGGCGTAGAGCCAATTAGATACGCTACTAGTAAAGTTACTACGCACAGAGTGAGCCAGATAGTCATGTGTGAGGGGTTAGGGTGAGGAAAAGAACGGGCAAGGGAAAAGTTGTAAGTCGTAAGTCGTAAGTCGTAAGTGACAAAACAATTACCAATTACCAACTACCAACTACCCAATTAATAATCAAAATCTCTTTCTCTAAGAGTTTGGGGATCGGGGGCAAAGGCTAGTAATAGAGGGAATTGTAGCAGAGAGAGGCTAATTTTTTCCTCAGAGTCATCAATGATAATCAGTGGCATTTGATTGGCTTCGATCGCTCTTTCGGCTCTGACGGCAGCTGCTTCTGCATCTTCAAACAAGGTTACACCGCGATCGGGTCCAAAATCCGTGCGAGAAATGCCAAGACAATCTTGCAAGCCCCGCCGCCAATCTCCCAGCCGTTCGGGAGTATTAGCTAACACCAAGATGCGGAGGCGAGTATCGTACAAGGTGTATAGAATTGAAATAATCGCCGAGCTAATTAAAATATTTTGCAGGCGACTACCTGTAGTTCGTAAAGCACCTCGTCCTCCTTGCTTGAAAAACCAATTGGATACTCGTTCCGCCTGCACTGGTTCAAAGGTGCGGCGCAGTTGCCAAGGGGGACCGTAATAATCTGGTTGGTTGCGGTATTGGTCGAGCAGGCGGCGAATTTGTTTTGTGGTAGCTTGAAATCTCTGTTCGGTAAATTGAGGCGCGGCGGGTTGCTCCGGCTCTTGAGGTTTGGGTTGTCTGACTGCTGGTTGCGGCTCTGGTCTAGTTTTTGGTGCTAGCTCTAATTGCTCTACTGCTGTTGCCAAATCTTGCAAGCTGCCTGTGAGATAGTCTTTAAAACCCTGCACTCGAATTGCTAAATCTTGGGAAACTCCAGCAAAACTTGTCCGCATCTCCGACCGAATGCGTTCTTGCCGCCGTTCTAACTGCTCGATTGAAATTTGTAATGCTTGCTTGCGTTGCTCCATTTGAGCAAGACCTTCTTGTACCACTTTACTCATAGCAGATTGAGTTTGCGCTAACTGAGCAGATAGCTGTTTGTATGTTGCTTGGAGACTGGCAATTTCTTGTCTTAAGGCTTGTTCCTGCTGTTGCAGTTGAGACAAGTTGGATGGTTTTGCCAGTGGAATTAGCGGCGTTTCCGCTGGAGTTTCTCGTGCAGAATTTGGCGTTACTAACTCTTGCAAAAACTCATCTTCTGCTTCTTCGGATGGCGAGGCAAAAAAGTTAAAGTTTTCTAAATCTAAGTCCGTATCTGTATCTTTATCTGTATTAGATTCAGATTGAGATTCATCAAGTAAATTTATTTCTTCTAATTTTCCATTTGGTTCATCCGTCGAGAAGTTTAGAGGTTTGTCTTGTTCCTCTGAATCTTCCCAAGGTTGATTATCTGGTTTTGGTGTTTGGGATTCATCTGAAGTCATAATCAGTTATCAGTTATCAGTTATCAATTATCAGTGACTAGTGGCTGGTGACTAGTGGCTGGTGACTAGTGATTAGAATTGCTCCTCTGCGCCTCCGCCTCCTTGTCTCTCTCTGCTCCCATTCTTCGAGAAAGGCTATCCTCCGAGAAGCTACCCTTCGGGTGTCCACGCCTTACTACAGCTTCGCGACGCTCTCTTCTAGCCTCTAGCTCCTAGTCTTGGACAGCGTTGCTCTAGACAAGTTTGTAGCATTTTGGGGTCGAAGAGAATGGGCAAAAAGTGAATGCTTTTCACTTCTCGAAAGTAGAACAGGATTGGGACTTGATGCCAAAAAATTTCCCAATGTTGCCATTCTTGATAGGGAAAGTGCCGGATGATAGTTTCTCCTCTGTAGATATCTAAGGCAGTTTCAGTGAATTGTAGCCGTAGGGTTGTAGCTTGAAACATCAGAAACAAACCAAATAAGGCAATTATGCCACCTATCCAAGCTGAAATGAGTATTAAAGGAATTGCCCCTAAGACTATGAATAAAGGCAGCTTATAGCTGGGAGCAAGCTGAACGGTTGATGTCACAGATGGGGAAGTCGTCACTGTTTTTGTCCTGCCTGAACAATAGACTCTAACACTCTTATTTTAAGGTTCAGTAGGAATAGGCATGAGGGGTTAGAGACTGGGGACTCGGTGCTGGAGTAAGAATATGGGGATGAGGGAGGCTAAGGGTTAGTATTACAACACTGCATCCTGTATTGCTCGGCGCAGCACCGCCCGTGCCAGCAAGCGCGTGGAATCGAGGGTTGGCAACGACTTGGGCAATGTGCAGCCAAGGTAACGGCGATCGCGGTTCAATGTTAGATAGTGCCTGGTGGATAGTGTTGTCAGGATAGATCGGGCGATCGGTAAGTAAGTTGTGCAGCACTGCTCGGTAGTATCTCTTTTCTAGCCTCTCTTCGGTTCACAACGTCGATCGCCCCAAGCCTTGAAACATGACCCAAGATAAGAAAAAGTTCATGATGAAGATCGATAGTAGCGCCGTGACTACAGCAGCTGTAGTTGATTGTCCGACTCCCTTTGCTCCTCCTGTGGTTGTCAAACCCCAACTGCATCCAATAATTGCGATCGTTGCTCCGAAAACAGCACCTTTGATTAAGGCACTGGTAACATCCCAGACATCTAAGAAATTGCGGGCTGAATCAATAAATACGCTCTGAGATAGGCGATACAAGTTGGTTGCGATCGCTAAGCCGCCAATCATACCTGTAATTGCAGATAATAGGGTCAAAATTGGCAGCATGACGCAGCAGGCTAACACGCGCGGAATGACCAGATAATCAATTGGATCGGTTTTGAGCATATAAAGAGCGTCAATCTGCTCTGTGACACGCATCGTACCAATTTCCGCCGCAAATGCGGAACCAACTCGCCCTGCAAGAACTACAGCTGTTAATACAGGTGCGAGTTCCCGAGTTAAGGCAAGAGCTAAGACCCCGCCAACTGTTGTCCCAGCTCCAAATCGAATAAATTCCCGCGCTACTTGAATTGTAAAAACTGCGCCGACAAACACTGCTGTGATGAGGGCGATTAGCAATGAGTCCGGTCCCACTGCTGCCATCTGTTCTACAGTATTTCGGCGATGAATCCTACCTTGGAGCAAGTGAATTAGGACTTGCCCGCCTAGTAAAATTGCTGCCAGCAATCGCTGACTCCATACCCCCAGGAAAGAACTTGGTCTGACTTCGCTCAATTTTCCTCTGCTCGATAAACTCTGTGTCCAGAATAACTAAGTTCAGAATAACGTAGGTTCAGAATAACTAGGCTCAGAATAACTAGATTTCACTCTAGTCATAGATAGATTTGTGCCTTATTGTGTCGTTCGATCGCACCGTCTTGTCAAGGTTCGCTTCGTCAATGTTTACCAATTTTTAAGCGAATCTGAGAAATTTGTCGGTCAACTCAAGTAGGAAGTCGTTGTTAGGGACGGATGCTGCGATCGCCTACCGTGTCTTACTTACTAGCAATAAAAATACGTTACAGTCTCGCCACGCTCCGCTAGAAAAATTTAATCTAATTCCCCAATCGTTAATATCGCTTTGAAGTTGTAGACAAAACTTTTAACGATCGCTTAAGATTTTTGAAATTTGCGGCAACGGTAGGCGATCGCTCTTATTGTAGAAAGTGGCACTCGTATCGGATTTTCATTGTCAACCGATTGACTAGAGTACGCTTCATGAGCATTCTGCCTAACTTTCTCCGTTCTCTATTACTGACAATTATTCTGAGCTTTGTCGTCCCCACATTTCTCATTGGTGGGGGTTTAGCAAGCGTGTCTCTGCTAAAGTTCATACCTGGCTTGCAAGGAATCGGTCAGGCAATTGCTTCTGCTATGCAACAGTTCTTAGCTACGTTTGGCAGTGGTAGTGCTTGGCGAGGGCTGTGTATCATCGGTATGACTTGTAGTTTAGTCGGAGCGCTGTTCGATACATATGCGTTCTACCGCTATCAAAATCTGCGGGGCGACTGATAACTGATAACTGATAATTGATAACTGATTAAAATAGCAAACCCGCCTCAGTTATTTATGGGAGGCGGGTTATTCAGAGAGTTTGGATTTAGTTAAAAGCAGCAAAAACTAGATGAACTCAAATAGGGTGGACAAATTCGCAATTTACCTGACAATCAAACTTGGCTTGTATTTGTCGCTCAATCGGGACTCTTTAGTAAACCGGACACCTCCTTTTATCTGCTAGAAAGTAGAAATATTTAGGCAAGAACGTTTCTTTCACTCAACGTTTCTTCTACTACAAGTGAGGTATTGTCAAGTTCAGGTACTTTGCGGTAGGACTAGAGCGGGAGGCACAGGCTCTAATCTCTAAGAGTTTTTTCTCTTAAGAATCTCCTTTTGTGCCTTCATTTAAAGTAGCATGGCTTTCTTCGGGCAGAGCTTGCTAATTTATTAAAGTTTATGAGGTTTCATGGGTTGTAATAATTGCTAAAAACTGTTTACAAACAAGTCATCGATCGCCGATTGCTGTTTCCGGTCCAACCATAGAAATATAGGGTTCGAGTAAATAACGGCAAGCTGCTTGTTGTGTTGCTTCAGCACTCACTTGGGCAATTTCTTGTTGAAAGGAGCGATCGAATTCAATTCCCAAACCTAAAATTTCATACCAACCATATACTTGAGCAATTTGTCCGTTCGTTTGTTTGCCAAGGGCATATTGACCGAGAAGCTTATTTTTGGCTGTTTGTAAGTCTTCCGTGCTGAGTTGTGCTTGACAGAGTAACTCGACTTCCGTTTGCAAGCGATCGCGGGCGATCGCGGTATTTTCTGGTGCAGTCCCGATGTAGGCGACAAATGTAGCGGGTGACATGCGAGTGGGGTAAAATGCCGAAACTTCGTAAGCTAAGCCCAACTTTTCGCGCAGTTCGACAAACAAGCGGCTAGATAGCCCGTTACCTAAATGGGTAGAAAGTAGTTTTAAGGCTGGATAGTCCGATTGATGGACTGAGGGAGCTAAGTAGCCCAGCATGATAATCGATTGCTGAGTCGGCTGAGCAGTCTTGAGCTGTTGAGGGGCGGGAGTCAGATTAGGTAGTTGCAATGGTGGTATGGGCGATCGCGGCGCTTCCCAGTCGCCAAAAACTTTTTCGATTTGGGCGATCGCGGTATCAGCTGTAATTCGACCTGCTAAGCTAATGACAACATTATCGGGACGAAAGTAAGTTTGGTGATATTGTTGTAAGTCAGTTCGCTCGACTTTAGCTACCGTTTCTTCCCATCCCAAACCAGAAGAAGCATAGGGATGATTTTGGTAAATTGCTTGTCGGAGTTGGTCAAAAGCAATTGTAAATGGCTGTTCTTGCTGGGAACGAATGTGTTGGATTGTCAGCCGTCGTTCGAGTTCCACTTCAGCAGCAGGAAATGAGGGCGATCGCAACAGTTCCCCTGCTAATGCCAAGATTTCGGGAAAATCTGCCGAAACAGTTTTCATGCTCAACAGAAAATAATCTGAGGCTGCATCGACGCTCAGGCTTGCACCAACGGACTCTACCCGTTCGGCAATTTCCATCGAGGAGAGTTCTGTGGTTCCCTTGGTCATCACCGCAGACAGCAGATGCGCTAATCCAGCTTGCTGTTGTGGTTCCCAGCAACTCCCGGCTTTGAGAAAAATACGGGTGGCAACAATATCTGCGGCTGGGTTTTCAATCGCCAGAACTACCATGCCATTTGGTAAAACTGTGCGATGGATCTGTTGAGTCGGTAAAGAGGTTGTCACGGGAAATCAGTTATCAGTTATCAGTTATCAGTTGTCAGTGAAGAAAGGGTGTGGGGTGTGAGGTGTAGGGGGTTTAGGGTTTAGGGTGTAGGGTTTAGGGTGTAGAGATTTTAAATTTCTTTCTCCCGATCGCTTCCTCAGCTCCCTCAGCTCCCGATCGCTCCCTCAGCTCTCTTTGCCTGCTCCCTACTCCCTAAGTTAACAAGGTTTGACAACTGTTACCGCGTAGGAATAAGGAGAAAGGTATTGTTGGGCAATTTGTTGGAGTTCGACGGAATCGAAGGATTTGATTTGCTGGGGATAAGTTGTGGCTAACTCTGGTTCGCCTAGAGTTTGATAGTAACCATACAACCCTGCCAGTTGTTCTGGTGTTTCGGTAGAAAAAGCATAGTCGTTACACAGAACTCGCTGAGCGCGCGCGAGTTCTTCCGGGGCGATCGCCTCTGTCTGTAACTGTTCTAAATGGGCGCAAATTAATTCTTCTACTTTTTCTAAATGTTGCGGCTCTAACCAAACACTAATGGTAAATAAACTAGCATCTTGCAGTAGGGAAAACTGGCTGCTGAGTGCTTGGACTAATTGTTTATCTTCCCTGAGAGTGCGGATTAAGCGAGAAGAACGTCCCGCGCCCAATATAACTGAAATCAGATCTAAACCATAAGCACTGCGCCATTGGTCGATCCCTGGTGCGATCCAAGCCATGAGTAGCCGTGCTTGTTCCAGTCTTGGTAAATATAATTCTTGGCGGCGAATTCCAGCTAGTAGTGGTTTTTTGACTTCCTCTACAGGTGGTAATTCTATTCGTGGTAAAAATCGGTCGAAACTGCGGTTGACGATTTCAATCGCTCGTTCTGTTTCAATTCCACCCGCGATTGCTACCGTCATATTTTCGGGTTGGTAATGAGCGCGATGAAAGCACCGCATTGCTTCCGGCGAGTGCTGCATTAACTCTATTTCCGTACCCAGAACCGATCGCCCGTAAGGATGCTGTTGGTAGATACTTTCACTCAGGGTTTGAAATCCAATCCAGTCTGGATCGTCGTAACAAGCATGAATTTCTTCTAAGACAACTTCCCGCTCTCGATCGAATTCGTCTTCGGGAATAGCGGCATTTAATAACAATTCTGACAAGTACGGTAGCGTATCTTCCCAGTAAGGAGCGGCTGTTGTCAAATAAAAGTGAGCGTAGTCGTGGCTAGTAGCAGCATTTGTCATTCCACCTCTATTTTCCACGACGCGATCGAACACTCCTGGCGGGATCGTCTCCGTCCCTTTAAATATCATATGTTCCAGAAAGTGAGCCATCCCGTACCATGCTTCCGGCTCTGCGATCGCACCTGCCCGCAACCAAATATCTGTGACTACCACTGTAGTTGCAGGAAGGTATTGATGTATGAGAGTTATACCAGAATCTAATTGAAGAATAGTCGGCGAGTGACTCGGTGCTATCAGTAGAGGCGACAAACGCTTAAGCCCAAATTAAGACTACATTAAGTTTATTTATATTACTGTTAGCACAAATAATGAATTGCATAAATTGATACAAAAATTTATTGGTAATGGGTAATGGGTAGTTGGTAGTTGGTGAGCTAGGCTAGAGGCAACTGATAACTGACCAAAATCAAAAACTCCTTCAGCCATTAGCCAAAGGAGTTCATGCTTATAAGTTCACCGCAACGCCGTCTTACCTCAGTTTTGACCTGGAAAATCCAGGTGGGAATCGATTAGCTTAACTTAAAGTTTCCGAGTACTTGCTCGGTCTACTGCCGTTAGCAATTTTGACTCCCTTAAATGTTTAAGCATAGATCAAAAACATTATTGGCAGTCACCAACGCCGCAGTTGAACTCCAACCATTATAACTTTTTAGGGAAAATCGACAAGCAAACGGGAATCGGGAATCGGGAGTCGGGGACAAGGAGACAAGGAGGACAAGGGAGACAAGGGAGCTATTCTGGTTCCACTAGCCACCAGTCACTAGCCACTAGTCACTGTCAACTGTCAACTGAATACCAAATTGATTCAATCTGTTGAGCGATCGCCTCTGCTGTGTGACGATTGCGATCGTTTAATAATACGGTGACGTGTCCTAGTTTGCGTCCTGGGCGAGATGCGGTTTTGCCGTACCAGCGAACGTATGCTTGAGGAATTTGGGCAATTTTTTGACGTTGGGCGAGATAGTCGCGTCCAGAAGAAGTTTCGTAACCTAATAAATTCACCATCAACGCCCCAGCACTGCGGAGGGTAGGATTTCCCAATGGTAAACCGCAGATAGCGCGAAGATGTTGTTCAAATTGCGAAACTGCACAAGCATCTAGGGTAAAGTGTCCAGAATTATGCGTGCGGGGAGCAATTTCATTGACCAATACCTTACCTTCTGAGGTGAGGAATAATTCGATCCCAAATATACCAACAGCTTGTAGACTTTCTAAAAACGTGCGGGCGATCGCTTCGATGTCTCGAACTAATTCTGCACTAAGATCGGCAGGGGCAAATACTCGCCGACAAACTTGCTCTTGCTGCTGCGTCTCGACAATGGGATAAATTGCTATCTCACCTGTGACGGAACGAGCAGCAATGACTGCCAATTCGCGATCGAAAGGGATAAATTCTTCTAATAGATACTGAGACTGTTTTTCTGGACGTTGAGATGCAGATAATTTTTCTTCTAAAGTCTTGGCATCCTGAATAATAAAAGTCCCTTGTCCGTCATATCCGTGACGACGAGCTTTGAGTACGACAGGAAAAGTGGTGAGTGGTGCGTTGTAAGTGGTGCGTGATGAGATAAAAGCTTCTTCGTTTTCCTTCTGCTCCCTGCTCCCTGCTCCCTGCTCCCGACTCCCTAAAGCATCTAAAGCGATAAACTTGGGGACAGGTAAACCAATTTGCTGTAAATAGCAGCGTTGCTCGTATTTATCAAGAATGTGAGCTAAGACATCTAGCCCGGGACGAAAGCAGGCTCCTTGCTCGACTAAAGTTGATAAAGCGGTTAGATTGACAAATTCATTTTCAAAAGTCACGATCTCGCAATCTTCAGCTAGTGCTTTTGTTGCTTCGGCATCGTCGATCGCGGCGATAATTGTTTCTGTAGCGATCGCCACTGCTGGATCGCTCTTATTTGGTGTTTGTACTACCAGTTCGATCCCTAACTTCTTGGCTCCATCAGCCATCATCCAGGCTAACTGTCCGCCACCAATAACACCGACACGCTTCATTGACACCCCAAAGATTCGCGAGTTGCAATACCTGTTTTTGAGTTAATCCCACTTGCTCGTTGGCACAATTCTTTTACCTGCGCCCCGTCTAAAATCGCGTCGCTAAAATCCGCACCTGTAATATCAACATTAGTAAAGATAGTACGGAGTAAAAGGGCTTCTTGCAATACAGCATCGCTCAGATCGGCTCCCGTCATTTTTACCTGATCGACCATAGCAATACTCAGATCTGCACCGTGCAAGTTTGTCTGTGTCATCACTGAAGCACTCATGACTGCCCCGCGCAAGTCAGCATCAGCAAAATTAACCTGCTCTAAATTGGCATTAGAAAACTCTGCGGCTCTTAAAATTTGTCTCGAAAAGTCTTTACCTGTCAGCTCTGCATTGCTGTAGGAGAGCGGCGGCGGATAATCTAAAGCTTGGGCAGGTAAAGTCCAGATCGCGAATAGAGCGATCGCGATACATAATCCTGCCAGTTGCCGCAAAAATACCATGTGAGATCTCAATGCTACTCTTTTCAGCTTATCGCATTCACTCTCAAAGGCAGGGGGTAGAAACTAGAGGGCAGAAGCCACAACCCATACTTTTCAGCTCGTTGCCTAAAATTAGCAAATCGAGAGTGGCAAATTTATCAACAGACAAATGCCACTGTGGTATTTATTAAATAAGTACGAATATCATCTTGTCATTTCAGTAGAAACTATCATGGTACATTTCCTGTTGACTTGGCTCGTGACCGCAGTTTCTTTACTAATTACGGCAAACATAGTTAATGGCTTTATAGTTACGAACTTTGCCGCAGCTTTAATCGCCGCGGTTATTATTGGTTTAGTTAATGCTGTCATCAGACCGATTTTGATTGTGTTGACCCTACCGCTCACAATCTTGACTTTAGGATTATTTTTATTTGTAGTAAATGGTATTAGTATTTGGATTGCAGGAGCTTTATCACCTGGCTTTACTGTCACGGGATTGTTACCAGGTTTAGTTGGTTCAATTGTGTTAACACTAGTTGCAGGCATCATTAATTTTTTAGTTGAGCGAGTCGTACAGAGCTAAATTGCAAAATCTTGAAAGTGAAGAAATTGAGAGTCATTGATTAGCTGTCTCCATTCAAAATTGCTCTCAAACACAAGAAAAAACCTTAGCTTCCTACAAATATCTTCAGATTGAAATCTAAAACTTCAATTACTCAATTTACCTGAAACTTTGAAAATTTCTCTAGCTAACTCACAGAAGCCTTGTCCTTCAATCGCTTTTGTAATGTAACTAGGTTGATAATTTAGCCGATCGGCGTACTCAAGCGCATTTGCAACTCCAATAGAAAAGGGAAAACACTGAGGATTAAATAAACTCTCATCATTAGGACTATCGCCAACAGTTAATACCTGTTCTGGCAGACATTGAAAGTAATCTTGTAAAATCTGCATTAAACCATTTGCTTTATCTTGATTGAGCGGCTTAATATGGCATTGAACGTTGCTGTAAGTGAAACCCCAACCTAATTCTTGACAAATATTACTGAGTTGGTTTAACTGTTCTACACCTAATCCTCGTACAGCAAAAGTCCAATCAGTAATCCGAAAGCAATTGTCGCTGGACTCACGAATTTGAGGAAAGTATTGTTGAAGTTTTTGAAAAACCGCTGCTAATTCTTGCCGATGTTCTACTCTATTAGAAATGGATGTAAGCGCGATCGCCTCTTCATTTCCCGCTGAATAAAACAAACCGCCATTTTCCGCGATCGCCCCAGCGATCGGTAAATAATTGACTAATCCACTCACCCAACCAGCCGAACGTCCAGTCACGATCAAAACTTGAATATCTGCCACAGCCAACTTTTCAAACATCAGCAACAAATCTGACGTGAACTTCCCTTTCTGCGTCAGAGTCCCATCCATATCAGTAGCAATTATCTTAATATTTTTTAAAAAATTGCCATCAATCTGTTCGAGTGGAGTAAAACCCATAATCAATAACTTAAAAATCTTTTATCTGAAAAATTCTACTTTAAAAATATCTAAACCCTTTTCTTAGCTTCCTTTACTTAACTTTCTCCACAAAAAACACTTTGCGTCTACTCTTCGAGAACGCTGCGCGTATGCGGCTTTGCGTGGCATAAAAATCTTTTTCTTGACTCGCTTGCGAATTCTGCCAACAGAGGGAGGTAATAAAACACGAATAGCCAAGTAATAGATACTAGTGATAGTTTACTTTCGGTATGGCTCCAATAGTACTGATTACAGGCGCATCCCAAGGAATCGGCGAAGCAACTGCTTTGCTTTTTGCCAGCAAAGGTTACGATCTCGTGCTGGCTGCGCGACATAGAGATCGCCTCGCGGTTGTAGCGGAGGAGATCCAAAAACTAGATCGCCAAGCCTTGGTAGTCCCTACAGATGTTAGAGATCCAGACCAAGTAAAAAATCTGATCGACAAAGCACTAGAACATTATGGCGCAATTGATGTCCTCATCAACAATGCCGGAATATACGTCTCAGGTCCGGTAGAAAGCTTTTCCCTAGAAGAGTGGCATCATACAATCGATACCAACCTCTGCGGCTACGTTCATACAATCCACAGCGTTTTACCGCACATGTTGGCACGTAGACAAGGCGCGATCGTCAATATCAGTTCGATTGGGGGTAAAGTACCAATTCCTTACCTAGCTCCCTACACTGCCACTAAATTCGGCGTTGCTGGCATGACAGCAGCCATGCATTCAGAACTTAAGCCTAAAGGAATTCACGTCTGCGGCATCTATCCCAACATCATCAAAACCAGTTTTACAGAACGGGCAATTTTTACAGGTCATGATGATGCAGATGCCCAATCGCGCCGACAACAGTTAGAAGAAATATTACATACCCCTTTTGTAGAAAAGCCGGAAGATGTAGCGAAAGCAATTTGGGAAGGAGTTAAACACCAACGGGCTGAAGTCGTAGTTGGTTCTGCTAATTTCGCTCAAGCTGCATACAATGTATTCCCTGGGGTCGTGCAATGGTTGTCTCGGCAAACATTTAAAAAATAAGTTGTAAGTCGTAAGTCGTAAGTCGTAAGTTATTTTGCCTTCAGTTTTTGAGTGGAGGTGACTAAAATTTTTCCAATTTCGTTAGCTTCATCTAATAACGGTTGAAATCTTTTAGGATTAACCATGCCAGATTCAATTAAGATTTCTAGCCAGTATTGTGTTTCTCTAGCTTCTTTCAATGCTATTTCCATTTTGTGTAAAAAATCTTTATCAGATTGAGCAGATTTACTTTCCCGAATATTTGCGCCTATAGATGTACCGGAACGTAGGAGTTGTTTTGATAGTGTCCTGTAAATGCCTGGCTTTTCATCTAAAAAGTGAGATGCTTTGATAATTCTGATAGCAAATTGCTTGGTTCTCTCAGTAATTGGAACAACTTTACTCATACACATACTTAAAGTATATGTATAAAATATAACACTTACGACTTACGACTTACGACTTACGACTTGCCGCGCTGAAGTTGCTTGAAAAATTCGTATATCTCTGGCAGTCGCTTGTAAATAGCTGAGTTTTTGAGATAGATTTTGTGGGGAATAGCAGGATAACCGGAAACAATGTCTTTCGGTTTAACGTTGTGATAAATCCCTGTTTTTGCAGAAGCGATCGCCCCATTTCCCATTTTGACTTCGTTGGCAATTCCCACCTGTCCGCCAAGAATGACTCCATCTCCCAATTCGACGGCTCCCGCTAAACCAACTTGCGCCGCCATGGCACAGTTAGCACCGATTTTGCAACCGTGACCGATGTGTACCAGATTATCGAGTTTGGTATTGCGACCGATGCGGGTTTCTCCTACAGCAGGACGATCGATCGTGCTGTTACATCCTACTTCTACGCCATCTTCTAGCACCACAAAGCCAGACTGTGGCATTTTGACCCAACCAGTTGCCGTAGGCACGAAGCCAAACCCTTCTGCACCAATGACAACCCCGCTGTGAATCACGCAATCCTTACCAATCCGACTGCGTTCTTGGATCGTACAGTTAGCGTGTAACACCGTGCGATCGCCAATTTCTACATCTGGATAAATGACTACATTAGGATGAATGCAAGCGCGATCGCCAATTTTTCCACCAGCTTCAATAACAACATGTGCGCCAATTGCCACTTCCGCACCTAACTGTACCGAAGAATGAATCACAGCCGTGGGATGAATCGCTGGTTTGGGACGATAGGGCTGATAGAACAACGCCAGCGTCTGAGCAAACATCAATTTGGGTTGAGACGTAGAGATCCACGCAACTCCCCGTTGTTGCGCTTGCTCCTTTAAAGTTTCATCTTGAGGCAAAATCAGGGCACTAGCGCCAGTTTCATGAATGTAAGCAGCAAACTTGTCCCCGTCGATGTAGCTGATATTTTCAGTTGTCGCTAGATCGACTGCGGCTATACCCGTAATTTCAGGATCGCAGTCTGGCTTAGTAGCAAGGCTGTTATTGCTAGCCGCCTCACCCAATTTACTCACAATTTCGCTAAATTTCATTTTCAGAGTTACAGAGTTGGTAATTAGTAGTTGATGAGTAGCTGGTGGCTGGTGGCTAGTTGCTAGAATTCATCCATTCACCAGTCACTAGTCACTGAGAACTGTTTCCCATCGCCTGTCCAGCCAACCATGCAGTTGTCCAGGCACTTTGAAAGTTGAAGCCTCCAGTTACGCCATCAATATCGAGGATTTCGCCAGCAAAGTAAAGCCCTGGGACGAGACGGCTTTGCATGGTTTTAAAGTCAACCTCTTTCAATTTGACCCCGCCACAGGTGACAAATTCTTCTTTGAAAGCTCCTTTGCCTTGGATGAGGTATTCAGCTTGAGCAATTTCTTGGATCAGGCGATCGATCTCCTTATTAGAGATTCCCGCCCAACGGTCTTCTGGCGCAATTCCCGCCCGTACAATTAGGTATTGCCAGAGACGGTGCGGCAAAACATTCACGCCACGATAAGAAGCGATCGCTTTTTTTGGTTGTGCTGTTTTGACGGAGAGAATTTGCGATCGCAGCGTTTCCCGATCCAATTCTGGCAACCAGTTAACCAATAGTTTCGCTTGATAATGACAGTCATGCAATGCCCTTGCCCCCCACGCCGAAAGCTTGAGGACGGCGGGACCGCTTAAACCCCAATGGGTAATTAGCAAAGCGCCTGTTTGTTCTAATTTTGTCTTACTATCCGTCAGCAATCGGAGATGCACGGGGTTCATGCTCACCCCTGCTAACTCCCGCAAACTCTTATCCAAAACATTGAAAGTAAACAAAGACGGGACTGGCGGCTCGATCTGATGTCCCAGCGATCGCGCTATGCGATAACCCGCCATATTACTACCCGTCGCTAATAGCAGGCGATCGCATTCTAGGACTTCGCCAGATTTGAGTTCGACTTCAAATTTTGAATTGGTAGTTGGTTGACAGTTGACGGTTGACATCTGACGGTTGAAAACTTCTTCCTCAACCTCCTCAGCTTTCTCAGCTCTCTGTTCCCCGTTCCCCGTTCCCCGTTTCCTTTCTTCACTGATAACTGATAACTGACAACTGACAACTGAAACAGCAGCCACCGCTGCATTTGTCCTTACCTTCACACCTGCTTTTGCGGCTGCATGGATCAGACATTCGATGATGGTTTCGGAATTATCGGTGATGGGAAACATCCGCCCGTCTGCTTCAGTTTTTAACTGTACGCCACGACGAGCAAACCAATCGACAGTATCTTGACTTTGAAACCGCGTAAATGCACCCCGCAAGGCTTTTCCGCCTCTGGGGTAATTTTGAACTAATGCGGCTGGATCGAAACAAGCATGGGTGACATTACAGCGCCCTCCGCCGGAGATTAGCACTTTCGTCAATGGTTGACGACCAGCTTCTAGTAAAGTGACTTCCGTATGGGGATGGTTTTCCGCACAGGCGATCGCGCTAAAAAAACCCGCCGCCCCACCGCCGATAACTATGACTTTCAATTGCAAGGTAGTTGGTTGTTGGTTGTTGGTTGACGGTTGACAGTTGACAGTCGCTCAATCGCTGACAACTGATAACTGACAACTGATTTAATGTCCCAGCAATTTATCCCGCAGATGCTTGATGCGATCGCGATATTTTGCTGCTTCTTCAAATTCTAGATTTTTTGCCGCTTCTTTCATCTGCGCTTCCAGTTGGGTAATCAATTCTGGAATCTGTTCTAAGGGTAAATCGCTGGCTTGTTCGTAGACGGTTTCTAATTCTTGGGTGTTTAAGCGGCGCGACACGGCTAAGAAGGATAAAATCGCGTTACTCGATTTTTTCACGATCTGCTGGGGCGTAATTCCGTGCTTTTCGTTATATTCGATTTGGATTGCCCGTCGTCGTTCTGTTTCAGAGATCGCCTTTGCCATGCTATCTGTGAGGTTATCGGCGTACAAAATCGCCTGTCCCCGCACGTTTCGGGCTGCCCTACCGATAGTTTGAATCAGCGATCGCTCTGCCCGCAAGAATCCTTCTTTATCCGCGTCTAAAATTGCCACTAGGGAGACTTCGGGTAAGTCTAATCCTTCCCGTAACAAGTTCACTCCTACCAGGACATCAAAACTACCTTCGCGCAAATCTTGCAAAATTTCGATCCGCTCGATCGAGTTAATTTCAGAGTGGAGGTAGCGGACGCGAATACCGTGGTCTTGAAGATATTCTGTCAGGTCTTCTGCCATCCGCTTTGTCAGTGTTGTTACTAGCGTCCGTTCGCGCCGATCCACCCGCTGTTTAATTTCACCTAAAAGATCGTCAATTTGCCCCTCGGTAGGACGGACGAAAATCTCTGGATCGACTACACCTGTAGGACGAATCACTTGTTCTACTACTCGTCCCTCTGAAACTTCTAATTCCCAATTACCAGGGGTAGCAGAAACGAATACACACTGATTCACTTTTGTCCAAAATTCTTCTGATTTTAACGGGCGGTTATCGGCGGCGCTGGGTAGGCGGAAACCATGATCGATCAAGACTAACTTACGGGCGCGATCGCCGTTGTACATCCCCCGGATCTGGGGTACGGTGACGTGAGACTCATCTACAACCAACAGCCAATCGTTCGGGAAATAATCGATCAAACACTCTGGCGGTTCCCCTGCTTGTCTTCCCGCTAGGTGACGGGAATAGTTTTCTACGCCATTGCAATAGCCGACTTCACGCAACATTTCTAAGTCATAGCGCGTCCGCTGGTCGATGCGTTGCGCTTCAAGCAACTTATTCTCTGCTTCTAATTCAGCTTTACGCTGTTTTAGTTCCGCCGCGATCGCCTCAAGCGCGACTTCTAACTGTTCTTCTGGAGTGACGAAGTGTCGCGCTGGATAGATATTCAACGCTTCCAAACTCTGAAGGATTTCCCCTGTCACTGGATCGACATATCGAATTGCGTCGATCTCGTCCCCAAAGAATTCTACTCTGACGATTCGGTCTTCGTAAGCGGGTCCAATTTCTAATACATCACCCCGCACGCGGAATTTTCCCCGCCCCATTTCTACATCGTTGCGGTTGTACTGTACGGATGCTAAGCTGCGTAAAATTTCCCGCTGGTTCACTTCCATTCCCACTTGTAAGGGAATCGAGGCGCGGAGGTACTCGGCTGGCATTCCCAAGCCATAAATACAACTGATAGAAGCAACGACGATCGCGTCTCGCCGTTCAAAAAGCGATCGCGTAGCGGAGTGGCGCAGCATATCGATCTCGTCGTTGATCGAAGCACTTTTTTCAATAAATGTATCGGTGACAGGGATGTAGGCTTCTGGTTGGTAGTAATCGTAATAACTGACAAAGTACTCTACCGCATTATTGGGGAAAAACTCCCGCAACTCGTTACAAAGTTGGGCAGCAAGGGTTTTATTGTGAGCGAGTACCAGCGTTGGCTTGCCAATCTTTTCAATCACCGCAGCCATTGTAAACGTCTTACCCGTTCCCGTAGCTCCAAGTAAAGTTTGATAACGATGTCCGGCTTGAATGGACTTTACAAGTTGAGCGATCGCCTGCGGTTGATCGCCTGTAGGTGTAAACGGCGCTTGAAGGCTAAATTGCATCATAAAGAAGGGGCTAGGGGCTGGGGGCTAGGAGTTAGGGTAAGAAGAGAGCTGAGGGGAATGAGGAGACTGAGGGAACAACTATCAATTACCAATTACCAATTACCAACTACCAACTGCGTTTAATATATCTTAACATATTTAAGTTTTTCTATGTTTAGCCCGTTAAGATACCTATAACTATATAATCTTTTTTAACGTTAAACTCAGATAGCAGTAATTAACCGATAAAAAGCACTCGGAATTTTCTCTGGCTATTTGCTATTGCTCGATAGAAACTTAGAGGTTTGCGATTATGACTAATGCCAGTAATGCTAGAAAAAATGGTAATGGTTCCACCAGCCGCAGATCGCGTGCCAAGAGTACTGATTCCAAGGCAGAGAACCAAGTGGTGACTGGCGAGATTGAAACTTCAGCTATAACTGTCTCTGCCGATGGCAAGCCACTTGCTGGTGGTAGCGTTGTCAACGTGGCAGGACTGCGCCCCATCGCCGCAAGTAGTATGGTGGTGCGAGAAGAAGTGAACATGCATGGGATTCGCCCCATCATGGCTAGCGATTTTGAGGTATTTGACACGGTAAATCTTTCCGGTATCCGCCCGATTGAAGCAAACCATTTAGAAATTGTAGACACGATCAACTCAGCCGGATTGCGTCCAATTATGGCAGACGAGTTCAAGTACTCCAACATTATCCCCTTGATGGGCGATCGCCCCATCGCCGAAGATGCCTTCGATTTCTCCAACACATATGTATCTTCTGGAATGCGTCCAATTGCTTCTAATGAAATCGATAACTATCCATATTTAATGGGTTATATCGATTAAAAAATCAAAATACAATCGTGCCTTTACCAACCTAGTTGTTTAATGCAGCTAGGTTTTTTGTTAGTAAGTGGTAATTGGTAATCGATGGAAGTAGGGTGGGCAATGTTCACCCTACTTTTCTAGCTTTGCACTTTACTTTGAATCAACCCATTTCTACGTAATAAAATTTTGATTAGTTACGCCAGCGCGTCACGCACCAAAAACTGAGAGTGATGCGTGACGCGATCGTGCTAACGCATCCTACGTAAATTTCAAAAATTAAATATGAGTTCTAAGTTCCAAAATTCACGTTTTTGACTTTTATCTTTTAAATTTTGACTTAACTTAACATTCCTCTCTTTCTTTTTATAGAGAACTCGAATCAGTCTTGTGGCAGAAGGCTAAAACTATTATTTTCAGATAGATTGTTCAATGTGAGAGATAAAAGCTCTCCCAAGTTGACAATCAACTTAGAAGCTAATTTGAATTCACAAGGAGAAATAGCATGAGCGCAGAAGATAGAGCAAAAGCTACTGCTAAAAATATTGAAGGAAAAGCCCAAGAAGCTTTAGGAAACATTACAGGCGATCCTGAAGATAAAGCAGCAGGTAAAGCTAAGCAAGCAGAAGGTCAAACACGTCATGCTGCTGAAGACGTGAAAGATGAAGTGAAGAAGAACCTCTAATCAAATTTCAGAAAATTGGGAAGGTAAAAATAAGCAAAATTGTGTAATTTTACCTTCCTCACTTTTTTTTCAAAAACAGAATTGAAATCAATAATTTTAGGGAGGAAACGGAAGTGAATTTCATGCAGCACTTTCGTAGAATTGCGATTGTTCTTTCAGCAATTTTCTTACTGACAACAACAGTTGCTTGTAGTAGCAGCGTACAAGCAAGGCAACCCAATGCGAATGTACCAACAGTTAGTCGCAGCGCCGATTACGGACAAATTGCCCGCGGAAATACACCAGTTGGGCAAGATTTCGGGACTTGGGTAACTCGCACGGGTAAAGGACTGGTTCAAGACGCATATGTAAGAGACAACAATAAGCTAGGCGTAGTTATTACCCCAGATGTTCGTCCGAATGAAGTGAAGCCATTAGCGAAATCTTTGGCACAAGGGTTTCATAAAAACTTCCCTAATCAGGACTTGACAGTTTTAATGTACGCTCCTGACAAGAAACTGATTTTGACAGCACAATACGATGTGCAAACAAATCAGATTCAATACAAGTAGTGTCATTTGTCATTTGTCATTTGTTAAGTTGCTAACGATCGATGCCAAGTGAACGGTTTAAAAAAAGGAGATTGGAGTTATGACTAGCAGCGACAAATACAGAAGGGAAATCATGAACGATCTAGCGCAAGGTAACACGGAAAACCTTGACGCATATTCCTCAAATAATCCAGAACAAGAGTACGAAAACTTTGACGATTTCGCTCAAAGATCGTCATACGATCAGCGCCGTCAAATGTTCGGTAATTCTTTACAGCACGAGCGCATTCCTCCAGCGCAAATGGAGCCAGAATTGCAGAAAGCGATCGCCCAAATTAAACCCAACGAACGGGATGATGTGGCGCGTGCTTTCTTTAAGCATTTAAGTAAGAAAGGACTCCACGATCGCGATTTAGAACAACAACTGGGACTTTCTACTCACAATCCCAATCGCATGAGCGCTGATGATGTAAGCAAATTGGCTGCTTATGCATATCACAACCATCCAGACATCTTTCAAGAAGTCATGGCAGAACAACCTGCTATTATCAAGTTCCTGAGCAATCCTCTAGTAGCAGCCGTATTGGGTATCGCTGCGGCTAAGTGGCTAGGTAGCCATCGGAAATAACATCTAGGCATAGAGATGTATTGTGGTGCAATAGCATCATATAGGGGCGCACAGCTGTGCGCCCCTACAGATTCAAAACTCGTATCTCTGGTGAAAGCGACATCTTAACTGCTAGTTTTTCCCAGGCTTTAATTGTCGATCGCAGGGGTTGAACTATGATTTGCATCACTCGATCTACCGTAGAATGAAACTTTTTTAATCTGTGCTTATTACATTCATATCCTGCCTGTTCGCTGCGATCGCGAAAAATATAAATATCTTTCCCATCAGAATATAGGCATTCATATTCAGGGTTCTCATCAAAATTTGAATAATGTTTTATACACGTACAAGCTTTATCAATTTTACCTACAGATAGTCTAAATATTAGCCTTATTGTATTTTTAGCATAAGCTATATAATTATTGAGAATACAGTTGAGATGCTGCCGCTCTTGGGGTAAAGACTTCACCTTTTCATGTAGAAGCAATAGATGTAAGTTTGCTGCGAATGTAAAAGCTCCCAATCCTAGTAATCCTAAACTTTGTGCTTGTTGAACTAAATCTTTAAGTGCATCATCTAAATCGGTTTGTAGAGTTATTTCACAGCAATTTGCTACAGATGAAAACGATTGAATAAAATAGTTATCGAGTAGTTCTTTCAGCAGCTCGATTTGGGTTTCAAGTGTTGCGATCGCCCCTAAATCTGCTGGCTGTCTGACAATCGTACTAATATCATTAATAGTATTGTTTGTAATTTGTTGATAATCTAATTCTTGAAAGATAAACTGAAGCTGCTTCAAATCTTTTTGTTCTTCTACTAAAGCATCTGTAGTTTTCTTGAGAAGCGATTGCCATGTAATTGCGAAAACATTATTGGAATGAGGCTCGGAAGAACTACGCTCGCCAAAGTAAGTAGAGCGATCGCTTGGCGTAACGTCGGCAAACTCTGGAGGTGGCATTTTACTAACTTCTACTTCCAGAGGATCGCCAATAGACACGATCTTGACATCTTGCATGATGTCTCCCACTAACTGTCTCTGCTTGGGACTGAGTTTTTTCCAACTACTACCCCAAAGCTTAGCAACTTTTTGATTTTGGATATCGCGCTCGTTTTCTGAGGTCATAAGACAACTCATGAGTCAAAATTGTAGATGCAGCTTGGCAAAAATCAACAGCGTTTTTCTCACTGATTAAACTTTTTGATGGGAAAGTGCGATCGCTTTGTTAAGGTTGTTGCAATTGGATTGTGCTTGTTGGTTTGTCTCTTTTGTTAAGCTCGTTAACATTGACAAGTATGCAACTAAGCAATCAATAGACTCTGAATGTTTCTGAGTTTACAGCTATGAGAATAGACATGCTTCAAGTAGTATATCTACTGAGCTAAAATGTGACTGTACGGTAGCGGACGTAGACTCAAAAAAACTCAACAGTTAATGAAGCGGCGAATTAATTGGGATTGCGTGTTAAATATTGTGTGTTAAACGTATCAAGCGATCGAACTCATTTTTGACGACTTTGTAACACTCACAGGCAGTAGATTGCAGCAGTTGGCGATCGACTATAGCAATTTTGCCCCGGGAATAACGAATCATTCCCGCTTGTTGTAAAGCTGTAGCTGCTACAGTTACCCCAGAACGGCGGATACCTAACATTTGAGCGATAAATTCTTGAGTCAGTAATAATTGCTCCGACTCAATTCGATCTTCGATTGATAACAACCATCGTGCCAAACGTTGCTCTACAGTGTGGCGGCTGTTACAAGCAGCTGTTTGAGCCACTTGAGTAAATAAAGCTTGGGTATAGAGCAGTATGAGCCGATATAGCACTCCGTGGCGATCGAACTCGGCTTTGAGGCGATCGGCTGTTATTCTTATGGCACTACCAGGAATCTGCACGATCGCCTGAGTTGTGGCGCTGCCACCTCCCCAGCAGACTGGTAAACCTACTATGCCATCTCTTCCTATCACACCTACTTCTAAAGTCGCTCCGTCCTCCATCAGCGATACCATTGAGACTAATGCTTGAGTGGGAAAATAAATGTATTCGATTATCTCGTTAATTTCATGCAAAATCTGCCGATGAGATAAAGAGACAACTTCTAAGTGAGGTAGTAGGCGCTGGTATTCCTCCGTTGGTAAAGCAGCCAGCAAGTGATTTTTTCGATAAAGCTCGTTAGCTTCAGAGTCCGACACGTAAAGCTTCCTCCACCGAGTTAAATGAAAATATTTGAGGATAAACTTGCTTGAATAACGCAAGACAACTTTTGACATCACTCCAGCGTTAGTTCCGAGGATGTCGGTACTGCCACCTATCGAGCGTTGTAGGAAGATGAAAATGAGGGGAAATCAAATATTTGAGCTATTTACTACCAGCTTGCTTTTACCAAGTAATAGCATTGACACAGCAACCAATATCGAATGTGAAGAATGAAGATCTGGTATTGGATTGGAGCGATAAATCGATAATATTTTGACTTCATGCAATCGGGGTTACGGACATGGATCGACTTTTCACTTCAAAATAGTACACAAACCTTACGCAAACCAAAGTACGATACCGTACATACACGACCTGTTATACTGAATTTGTATGTATTCTTAAGTAGTATTTAAGATTTACTTCTCGGTGGGAAATATAATTAGCAAAAGCACTTCCCTGTCCTCTGCCACACCTTTTCCTTATAAAAAACAAATGGCTAAGGACATCTGCCAATGAGTGGATTTGGACTCGATCGATTAGTTAATCAAAAAGATTTAAACAATCGCTTACTATCTGCCTTGTCTCAAGAAGCCTATTGCAGCCTCCAATCTCATCTCGAAATTGTTTCTTTGGCATTCAAGCAAGTTTTGTTTCAGCCACAAGAGCGAATACCTTATGTCTATTTTCCAACTAGTTGTTTGGTTTCCCTCTTAACCGTCATGACAGACGGTATGGCAGTAGAGGTAGGTGTGGTAGGCAACGAAGGTATGGCGGGTATTCCTTTATTTTTGGGAACAGACATATCCAGCTTTAAGGCGATCGTCCAAATTCCCGGGGAAGCAATACGGCTGAGAGCAGATGTTTTCAAGCAAGCGATCGCTCAAGTCGATACTCTATCTCTCTGGATACAACGGTATATCAATCTGCTCCTAATCCAAATTGCTCAAACATCTGCCTGCAACAGCCGCCATACCGTCGAACAACGATGCTGTCGCTGGTTGCTGATGATGCACGATAGTGCCAGAGACGATAAATTTGAGTTGACCCAAGAGTTTTTAGCTCAAATGCTTTGCGTGCGCCGTGCTAGCGTGACAGAGGTGGCATTAAAACTGCAAAAAATGGGTTTACTTCAATATAACCGCGGTAAGATGACGATTTGCGATCGCCAAGGTTTAGAGGCGACAGCCTGCGAGTGTTACAGTTTGCTACGAGCAGAGCGCGATCGCTTGTTTAGTTGACGGTTCGCAGTTGCAATTCAATCCTCAGCGATTAAAAAACAGAAGAAACCCGCATAAGCGGAGTTTCTTGACTTTAGTTTTCTTAACCTTAGTTTTGTTTAAATTCGTGCCAGTTCATGTTAGACAGTTTTGCGATCGCTGAGTCTGAGTACCGAATGTTAAAACTATCTACTAATTGCCACCAGATACGGTAGACTTATCGTGTACTGCGGTATCTTCTGGTTTCTGATACCACTTACCATCTTCTCCTTGTTCGTATTCTTGGCTAACGCTGTTCCAAGCAACATTCGTTGCAGCGTCTTCACTCATCCCATCTGACTGGGCGGCATTAAATGCGGCTAAAAAGATCTGCTGTCCGTGTTGGGGTAATTTTTCGGTAATTTCTGCTGGTAATTCTTCTACTTTGTTGTAAGCCACGATCTATTTTCCCTTACTTTCATTATTAGTTCAATCCTAGAGAGGAAATAGAGAGGCTTCCTCTTTCCACAAGCATAAATACAACAGCAGGTAGTTTTTTCAATCGAGTATTCTAAATTACTACACTAATTATCTAGAAGTATTTTTTCACAATTTCTTTCGTGAGATAGAGGGAGCTAGTATAAGAATTCAGCAATCAGAAATCAGAAGTCAGAAGTCAAAAAACGAGCGAACAATTACTTTTGTTACGATAAAGCTTAAGCAAACGAGCAAGAGCTGTTCCAGGCGAGACGGAGTAAGGAACGATATTCTTTCTCGCTGACTGTGTAAGCCCCAAACCTTGCTAAGTGAGGGTTCATAATTTGAGCGTCGAAGAAAACAAAATGACGATCGCGCAATCTTTCAACTAACTTCACCATTGCAACTTTAGAAGCTTCAGGAAGGCGATAAAACATTGACTCACCGATAAAAGCACCACCAATCGCAATTCCTAAAATTCCTCCTGCTAATTCATCTCCTTGCCAAGTTTCAAAACTATAGGCATAGCCAGATTGATAGAGCAACCAGTAAATTTCTTGTAATTGAGGGGAAATCCACGTTGTTTTGCGGTTAGCACATCCAGCTACCACAGCTTTGAAATCGCGATTAATCGCAACAGTAAAACGGTTAGAGTTTAAAACTCGCTGTAAAGACTTAGGATAATGAAATCTTTCATCCAAGGGAATGAAAGCGCGATCGCCGCAAGAATACCAACTCAAATTTTCACCTGTCTCGTCAGCCATCAGGAAATAGCCCTGGGCATATCCCTCTACGATTGCAGACACGTCATATTTGGTCATTGGTCGTTGGTGAGTGGCTAGTGAAAGCGTGGCTAGTGACAAGAATTGAGTCCAGCCACTAGCCACTAGTCACTAATAACTGATAACTGAGACTTTTGATTCTGAACCGAAAATATAGAATAATATACTAAATTCTCTTAGCCTAGCCCCCAGCCCCTAGCTCCTAACCCCTAGTTATGGCTGAACCAATTCCGCCAGTCACATTGCCACCAGCTAAAGATCCTCTACAAGAGGGGGAATGGTTGCAAGCAGCCCTGCAACAATGGCTCGATACAGAATTTCTGCCAGAGCCAGCTAATCAACAAATATCTCGTCGCGCTGCTCAAATATTCGTCCGGCAGCGAATGGAGGGAGAGAACGATCTAGGTTCACTAGCGATCGCGATCGTCACAGAAATGCAAGAATTTGATTTTTCTAAAAGCTTTTACAGCGAATTTGCTGTTGCTAATGCAGTCAGCGATCTGCTCCTAGATAGCTTGGGCATCGATCGCTGTTGCGGTCAATAAAACCTACCAGCTCGACTTAACGACTCCTGGTAATAGCCCTTCGTGCGCCCATTCTCTCAGCACGTTGCGAGACAGCCCAAAGTCTCTGTAATACCCTCTAGGACGACCCGTAACCCAGCAACGATTGTGGAGGCGGGTACGAGAGCTACTGCGGGGTAAGCGTTGTATTTGCCGATGGATTTCTAGTTTCTCGACTTGAGATTCGGCATTATGAAAATCTTCAAGCAATGCCTCACGTTTGTCAGCATACTTTGCAACTATCTTTTGGCGCTTTTTCTCGCGCTCGATCATGCTCTTTTTAGCCATAAATGCTGAAAGCTATTGTTCCCTAAAGACACCGTTTTCCATTGTATCTCATTAGGAAGGAGTGAGGAGTGAGGAACGAGGAGCGAGGGAAAGAGAGTGGTGCGATCGATGCGGGTGTGGGGTGTGGGGTGTAGGGAAATTTTGAATGCGTGAATGCGTGAATGCGTGAATTTTGAGTTGCTCCCTCAGCTCCCGATCGCTCCCTCAGCTCTCTTTCTCTCCCTTGTCCCCTACTCCCTACTCCCTACTCCCTTACAT
Organism: Scytonema millei VB511283; assembly: GCF_000817735.3. Classification (NCBI taxonomy): domain Bacteria; kingdom Bacillati; phylum Cyanobacteriota; class Cyanophyceae; order Nostocales; family Scytonemataceae; genus Scytonema; species Scytonema millei. Next base: position 111,649 of record NZ_JTJC03000005.1, read on the forward strand.
TAGCCGAGGGACACAAATCGGAGAGCAAACATGCCTCACATGCAGGATTGCGTGCTTTGCAAATGGCTCGTCCGTGATAAATAATCCGAATTGAAAAGTTTTCCCAGTCATCTGAGGGGAGCAACCGAATCAAATCGCGCTCGATGTGAATGGGATCTGTATTTTTCGTCAATCCTAAACGATAGCTCAAGCGTTTGACGTGGGTATCTACCGTGACTCCAGCATTAATTCCAAAGGCATGAGCCAGCACCACATTTGCCGTTTTTCGCGCCACTCCTGGCAAGCGTAGGAGTTGTTCCATGCTGGGAGGGACTTTTCCTCCATATTCCGCTACCAAGATCCGGCAGGCGGCTTGAATGTTCTTAGCTTTGTTGCGATAGAACCCTGTCGAACGGATGAGATTTTCAATCTCAACTGGTTCCGCCTTAGCTAGTGCTTCAGCATCGGGAAATTGCCCGAATAAAGCAGGCGTGACTAAGTTCACGCGCTCGTCCGTACACTGAGCTGAAAGTATAGTTGCAACCAGAAGCTGAACAGGCGTTGCATAATTGAGCGTACAAGGGGCATTGGGGTACAGCCGCTTTAGGCGCACTAGAATTTCCAATGCCCGTTGTTTTTTCGATGCCCACTTCCGAGTTATGTTCACTGAAAGAACTTTTGCACCCAAGGTAGGTTAGCAGTATCGCGCACGATCAGAAAAATTCCCAATCCTAACAATAGCATTAGCCCTGTTTGCATTACGCCGTCCTGAATATGAGTCGGTAGGGGCTTGCCGCGCAGTCCTTCCACGAACAAGAACGCCAATTGACCACCATCTAGAGCTGGTAGAGGCAAGATGTTGATGATAGCAAGGTTGATGCTGATTAAAGCGGCAAATTGAAGTAAATTAGCTGGATTCGACTGAGCAATATTTGCGCCAAATTCTACAATTTTGACTGGTCCTGCAACTTGGTTGGCAGTTTGGCTGAAGTTACTAATCAGTTGGACGAATCCCTGACCCGTGAGAACGACAATTTTTTGGAATTCGTTTGCTCCCAGGTTGAAAGCTTGCAGAATATTTGCAGCACGGCGAGTTTCTAGTTTACCGTTGGGGTTGAGTTGAACGCCGATCCGTCCTTGACCTTCAGGGCTGCGCTCTGGCGTAATAGTTAAATCTAGAGTTCGATCGCCCCGTTGAAGTTGTAGTTCTAAAGGTTGGTTGGGATGCGTTGCGATTGTTTGCTTGACGTATTCCAAAGTCCCAGGAACAGCCTCTAATCGCTTTCCCTCGATCGCTAAAATCACATCTCCTGGTTGAATGCCAGCCTTAGCAGCCACAGAACTCACATCTGTAGCCACGACAGGAACGAGTACCCCAGGTTCGGGAACGAATTTTTGCACGCCTACAGTTCCTACTTGAGTTACCAAAAGCAAGTAGGCAAAAATTAAGTTGGCAATTACCCCAGCACTAATGACAATTGCGCGATCGAGAATCGGGCGATTGCGTAAAAGATTGGGGTCATTAGGAGGAATCGTACTATCGGGATCGTCGTCAGGAAATCCCACGAAACCACCCAAGGGAAAAGCACGAACCGCGTATTCGGTTTCCGGTCCCTGATATTTCCACAAAATCGGTCCAAAGCCCAAGGAAAAACGATTGACATGAATCCCCTGTGACCGTGCGGCTATAAAGTGTCCTAGCTCGTGTACCAAAATTAAAACGGCTAAGACTGCGATCGCTGCCAAAACTGACATAGAATCAATTCTCGATAAATTTAGCTACATATTTCTTCATTCTACTGATTAGGGAGCAGGGAGCAGGGAGCAGGGAGCAGAGGAATTTCAACTTACGACTTACGACTTACGACTTCCCGACTTTAGCTCTCAGCTTCCTCAGCTCTGTTCATTCCCTCGCTCCTCACTCCTCGCTCCTCACCCCTCCCCAATCACTTCTCGCCTTAAGTAAGGTTGCAACACCTCCGGTACTCTTACCGTGCCATCTGGCTGCTGGTAATTTTCTAAAATTGCTGCCATTGTCCGACCTACAGCTAAACCGGAACCGTTGAGGGTGTGGACGTACTGGGTTCCTTTTTTGCCTGCTTCCTTAAACCGAATGCTCCCCCTGCGAGCTTGAAAATCCTTGCAGTTGGAACAACTGGAAATTTCTCGATATTTTTCCGATGAGGGTAGCCACACTTCTAAGTCATAGGTTTTTGTAGAGGAAAAACCAAGATCGCCCGTACACAGTTCTAGTACTCTGTAAGGCAGTTGTAATGCCTGTAAGATCGCTTCTGCGTCGTGCAATAGTTTTTGATGCTCTTGTTCTGAGGTGTCGGGATGGACGAATTTGAATAATTCGACTTTGTTAAATTGGTGCAGTCGAATGAGTCCTCGCGTATCTCTACCGTAGCTACCAGCTTCACGGCGAAAACACGGTGTATGAGCGCAATAATAAATTGGCAAATCTTCGGCTGCTAAAATTTCTCCTCGATATAAATTCGCGATCGGAACTTCAGCTGTGGGACTGAGCCACAGATCGTCATTGGCGCACTTAAAGCTTTCTTCGGCAAATTTGGGTAGTTGACCGGAGGCTGTGAGGGATTGAGAATTAATCAAAAAGGGTGGGATGATTTCTACATAACCTGCGGCGGTTTGGCGATCGAGCATGAATTGAATTAATGCTCTTTCCAACTGCGCCCCAATACCAATTAAACTGACAAAACGGCTTTGGGCTATTTTTGTCGATCGCTCGAAATTGAGCAGCCCTAGCTTTTCACCAATTTCCCAGTGAGGCAGAATATTCGCGTTTTGGGGCAGATACTCATCTCCCCAACGCCGCACTTCAATGTTGTCTTCCTCGTTTTTACCAATCGGGGTAGAATCGCTTGGTAAGTTGGGAATTGTGAGCAAGAAAGTTTCGATTTGTTCTTTTAGCTCTCTTTCTTGCGGTTCGAGTTCGCTCAACCGAGTTTTGATCGTGTTGCCTTCTTCTCGCAAATCTTGCACTTCTGGAGAGTCAGGACTGCTACCAGATTTAATTTTTTGTCCGACGAGTTTACCAATTTCGTTACTACGGGCTTGGAGTTGCGATCGCGCTTGTTCTAAGTCCCGTTGTTGACGGTCTAACTCCAACAATGGTTGCAAGTCATAGTCGCCACGACGCTGCAACCGTTCTTGCACGGCTTGGGGATTTTCTCTAATTTGCTTGATATCCAGCACGGATCTGTTTAGCTTCTTCTAGTTCTGGTTACAACACTATCACGAGCGGTCATTGGTCATTGGTAGTTGCTCCCTCAGCTCCCGATCGCTCCCTCAGCTCAAGAGCAGCTCTCTTCTCCCCGACTCCCTCAACTCCGATTAATCCGATTGAGTAGCCATAAAGCGCTGGATAATCCCAGAAAGTGAGCAAAAATGGTATTTGTATTTGCTTGCACTGCTAATATGTCCAATCCGCCGATGACTCTGTTGGGGTCGAATATTCCTGCTGCTAGCGCTTGCGGCGTTATTGCTCTAGCAAATAGAGTCCCAATAATCGCATAAGCTCCAAACAGGCTCAAGAGCATTCCTACCAAGTTAACGACTAAAGCAAATTTGATAACTTGAATCGTATAAACTTTGCGCGGACGGTTAGCAGGATTCGATGACCGGAGTTGTCTGCCTAGTCTGGTGTATCGAAAAGCACAGTAGACGCTCATGCCAAGGGCAATCAATCCACAGACAGCGAGAAAAATGCCAAATCCAGTCCCAGGATTGTTACTAGGACTGCCAGTTCGCTGACTGAATACGGCAAATAGCAACAAAACTACGGCAGAAACAACACCCAAAACGATCTGCGACCAAAAGCCAATCCAACCAGTCAGCCGAAACTGGTTAGCAATGGATTCAAGCGATGCCGGAGGAGGCTTCGTACCCGACTTATCAAACATATTTATCTCCAGTTTGGATTTATTAAACAGATACTTATCGCTCTTAAAATAGAATTCATAATTCGTAACTTGTAATAATTCTTACATCTAAAATCCTCAAACCCTACTCCACAGCCCTTCCTGTAAGAGATCTTGTCGCGTTGGCTAAGACAACAAGCAAAAATGTAATGAATTTTGAATGAAGTTTAGCAGACAACTTATGGTTCTGCGTTTAAAATTGCCTCAATCGCATTCCGGTGCGATCGGCGAAGTTTTGCAGAGCGATCGCGGCTGAGTGCAAGAAACAAGGATTTCGTCAGAGATGATTGTCAAAAGTGCTGTTTTTTGTGATTTATGGATGAGAAGTAAACTAAAGCTATGAGAATTGAGGATATTTATCAGTTTTTCCAAAATCCTCCTCCGACCTATTTGAGCCAAGAACTTGCAGTATGTTACGTGCTGTCAGTTTTGTTAAAAGGAGAATCCTACGGCACGGAACTGATTCAAAAGCTGGAGAGCGAATACCCTAATTATCGCCTTTCCGATACAGTCCTTTACAGCGCACTTAAGTTCCTGGAAGATGAAAAGGCAATTCTCGGTTACTGGAAGAAGGTTGAGGGCAGAGGGCGACCGCGACGGATGTATCAGATAAGCCCAGAATGGCAAGTACAGGCACAGGAGTTATCTCGACTGTGGCAAGAATATATTAATAAGGTGGTACGCTAATGGCTTATCGATCGTGCAAAAATCGATTGTGAAACAATCGAACTGGCACTGTTCAAACGCAAGATAGCTATGACTCCGATTCTCTCATCGACCCTACTGCTGACTTTATTGCTGTCAGTGGGTCTATTTTTCTTCATTCGAGCCTCTACTAAAGACCGAACGCAAACGATTCACCTGGTATCCGCACAGCCAGAGGCTTCGTTGATGGCGCAACTACAACAGTATTTGCGCTCGCGTTCCTATACTGTGTCTGAGGTGGATGCTGAGAAAAATTCTGTTACGTTTGAGGGATTTATCCGACCGAGCTTGTTTCTAGCTGTGTTTCTCTCAATGCTTGCCACGGTGGGAATTCTTTGCCTGATCTTGGTTTGGTCGTTACTATTTCCAAACTGGACGGCGGCTTTCTCGATCCTGATTTTGCTAGCTCCAACAGCAGGTATTTTCTATTGGAAAAAAGCAGGCAGGAAAGAACGGGTATCTCTTAAATTAGAGGCAAATACGGGCGATCGCATCTCGCCACAAAGCCTGCTCACAGTCACCGCTCATCGGGATGAGTTAATTCAATTGCAGCGATCGCTGAATTTGAAGCCAGCAGAATAAAGAGAGCGAAATCTGGAATCCGCGTAGCCTTGCGTGTAGCAATATTTTAGGGGAAGTATGTACTTCCCCTAAATTTCATCTTCGCTTTGCCCAAACGTGACTCACTCGCGTTTGACTATAACGCCGATGATTTCAAAATCTCCAATACCTAGCTTTTGGCTGTCATTGAGCTTCGGTAACGCCTTAGGCTACCTGTGTGCGGCAACGAGTTCCTTTTCAGGAGGATTTTCTAGTACCCGTAGACTAGGGAACAAGAAATGATTCTCTTCTACATACTGCGCCCCAAACAAACCTTTTTCTGCCCAGAAGTAGCGATCTGTAGTGTGCTCGTTTCGCTTAACCAGCAGCAATGCAGGCGGAGCAATTCCCTCCGCTTGAATAAACTTCCGAGCAGCAGTCACGGGTTTATCTTCGCCACTTTCAATGCTATATTGAGGCACATGCTCGAGGATGCGACGTCCTTCCTGGCGACGACGACTTTTGCGCTTGCGTCTTCTTGCCAACCTGTCTCCCTCCTTTTTTTAACCAGAAAATTGTATTTATATTTACAAAATCCGTCGTCAGTATATCGATTTGAGTTAGAAAAATCAACTTATGTTAAGCGTTTGCAACAAAAAACCCGCTAATGTTGAAAATATGATTAATAAAACGACACAAGCGATCGCAGTCAATTTAAGATTCTTAATCCACTAAAATCAGTTGTCAGTTATCAGTTATCAGTGAAGAATGGGGTGCGTGGTGCGATCGATGTAGGGTGTAGGGTGTAGGGTGTAGGGTGTAGAGATTTTAAATTTCTTTCTGCGCGACTCTCCCTCAGCTCCCTTAGCTCCCCCAGCTCCCCCAGCTCCCTCAGCTCCCTCAGCTCCCTCAGCTTTCTTCCCCCGACTCCCAAATTCTTGCCGTAGCCCTTCATAATGCCTGCCAGTGCTGAGTTTATTTCATTGTGTCGCTCTCAAGTTGCCTTGCTAACCCAAGGAATGGGGGCGGCTTTGAGCGTGGTATATCTGACGGAAAGATTAGTGGAGGAAGGAACAGCACAGGAGAAGCTGATCCCTGTCGTAGCCTATCCAGAGACCGCAGCGAGGTGGAAGGGACTAGAGTTAAATAGTGCAGCATTTCCTGCTACAACAAGTCGCCCTCAGCCACCGCGATTGCAAGCAAAAGCCACTGCAAAAAATATAGATACTGTATCTTTACCGGAACTACCGACCGAGGCAAATGTAGCTGAACCGCCAGAAACGGCAGATAAAGCCCTAGTACCGAGCCAACAGATTGTTTTACCACTGCTTAATGAAGGAGCATTAATTGGACTACTCGTGACTAGTCGGGAGGATAGAGCATGGAACGAGCGAGAACGGCATGAAATCGAACGGGTGGCGCAAACGCTAACGCTGGCAAGACTTTTAGATCGGCGACGAGAGCGATCGGAGCAGCAGCTCAGTCAGCAAAAGCAACTACAAGCCCAGCAGCGAGAGTTATTAGATAACTTACTTCACCAGTTTCGCAACCCACTGACGGCGTTGCGGACGTTCGGCAAATTGCTGCTCAAGCGCCTGCTACCTGGAGATGCAAACCGAGCTGTGGCAGACAATATCGTGCGAGAAAGCGATCGCTTGCAAGAATTGCTGCAACAATTCGATCGAGTCATCGACATGACAGAGGAAGATTTAGAACCAACCAAATCCCTTCCTCCAGCCACAGAGGTGCGATCGGCAATACCTATACTCAATGCCCCTTTACCACTGCTGCCCAATCGCGAAGGCACTCAGAGCGAGATCTGCACGATTGAGGACGTGCTAAAACCCTTGCTAGCTTCTGCTTGGGCGATCGCTCAAGAACGCAACTTAGATCTGCAAGCAGATCTGCCACCAAATTTACCAACAGTGCGCGCTCATCTAAGAGAATTGCGTGAGGTATTAAGCAATTTGCTTGACAATGCGATTAAATATACTCCGCCTGGAGGCAAAATTTACGTCCAAGCAGGGTTAGAGCGAGATAACTTCCAGGGCATCGCCATTAGCGACACCGGGGTAGGTATCCCCCCGCAAGATAAGGAGCGAATTTTCGATCGCCACTACCGAGGTAGACAAGCAGATTCAGATATTCCTGGTACGGGTTTGGGACTAGCAATTGCTAAGGCACTGATCGAACAAATGCAAGGCACGATTGAAGTTTTTAGTCCTGCTTTGTGGCATCCCACCCCAGAAAGTAGCGGGGGAACTACGTTTATTGTTTGGTTGTTGGTTGATGCTGGTGCTGCACTGCGTGAAGGTTGACGGTTGATGCTCCCCTGCTCCCTGCTCCCTGCTCCCTATCAACTGATAACTGAACGAGCAAAGCGCTGCGCTAGGGGTGGGATGATGACGAGGGGATTGCTGAATCCAGAGAAGGTGTGGATGCCTGTTTTGCCAGGGATGCTACCAACTAGAGGCAGGCGAGAACTTTGTTCGGCTGCGCTAACGCGGCTGAAACTAACTAAACAGTGATGCCAAGTTCCTGGTAGGTCTTGGAGTGCTGGTAAAATTTGCCCTATACCCGCTCGGATTGTGGCTTCGCTGGCTTCGGGATTAATGGTGGCTTGGATATCGGTCAAAGCGCGGCTCAACTGCCCTAAACGCAGGCTACCATCAAGAAATTGAATCGCTCCAGTATCTAAAATTGGGGGTGCGAGTTCTAATCCTTGTTCGTCCCACAAGCGATCGTTTGTCGTCGATGTGGCTTCTAGTTGAAAGCGTTGAAGTCGAGCTGGCATCACGAGCGATCGCAATTTTATGTCTGTGGGTGGAATGTCAATTAACTCAGCATGAGTAAAGTACAGTTTGACCGAAATACCTGCTGCTTTGAGTAAAGCGCGGCTCAATCCACCCGCGCAGATCGCCGTGTTGGCACTGCAATACGTCTCGCTAGCAGTTTTTACCCCTTCTACCTTGTCGCCTTGTTGCCAGAGTTTGAGTACTTGAGCAAACTGAAGATCGCCCCCTGCCCGTAAAAAGGCTTGGATGTAAGCTTGAGCGGTTTTTTCAGCGTTGATATGACCGTGTTTTACCGTCAATGCTCCGGCGATCGCGTCAGGGTTTAATAATGGTTCTAATTCGCAGGCTTCTGAAATGCTGAGGAGTTGCGGCGGAATGGCAAAATTGGCATAGGTAGCGGCGGCGGCTGCGGGGTCATCATCAGCGGCAATTGTCAGCACTAAGTCTAGTTCCCGAAATTGAGTGTCGGCGGCTAATTCTTCTGAGAGAATGCGATGACGGGCGATTCCTTCAGCGCATAATTGGCGCATTATGTCGGTAGTCCCAGACCAAAAAGCTAAACCACCATAGCTGTAGCGAGTTGCATTTTGCCCTGTTGGATCTTGTTCTAGCAGCAGGACGGAAAAGCCTTGCCGAACTAATTCGTAGCTCAAAGCTGCGCCAGTAATACCTCCACCTACCACAATCCAATCGTATATTTTCATACTTCACATACGCTGCGCGATCGCTCATCCAGATCCTATCGCAGCTGCTAAGTAAGTCAAAAGTTAAAAGTCAAAAGTCAGAATTAGAAATTATGCTGTTGATTAATAATTAATGCCCTTTATGTGGTGGATATTTGGCATTGGTGCGTCTGACTAACCAGTAACAAATAGAAAGGGCAATAATCGCAGTTGCAAGTGCTAATAATTGAGAATCAGTAATTTTGCCAAGATCGAGAATGATAATTTTGCGAGCAACTGCAATTAGAGATGTTACAATCACCATCTCGATTTGAATGATATGACTGCTCAGATAAGAAGTAATATTCTGCGTAATTTCTAGAGCAATAAGAATATTTAAAAATAAACCAAAGATTTTGAGTAAGCCAGCAGAAAAATTCCCTAGTTCAGAGACAAGTAGCAGTTCTTTAGCTAAAGTTACGCCCAAATCTATAATGGCAAATAAAATAACTCCTAACATTGCTAGCGTTAAGAGTTTGGCAAAAAAATCTTCTACTTTATCAACAAAAACTAAAAAATCTGGATTCGTGTTTTTATCTACTAGAGGTGATATTAGTTTTCGCAATAACTTCATTGGTTAAAAGTCAAAAGTTAAAAGTTAAAAGTCAAAAGACTGCAAGCTAACTACACCAAGCAAATTAAATGTCGAATAACTAATGCTGATGAGAAGATCGTACCAGAGATCGGGCAAGACAGAAGCTTTTTGCTAAACGCTAAAGTTCAAGCAAGCCAGGTGGCGGCGCAATTTCAATTCTTCTTGCCTCTAAATCTACAACAGGTGCGATCGCTTTCACAAATGGAATCAGAACTTTTTTTGGGGGAGTCGGGAGTTGGGAAGCGGGAGTCGGGAGTGGAGGATCGCTAATTTTGACTTCTGACTTTTGACTTTTGACTTCTTGAAACAACTGCACTTCTAACAAGTCGTTCCCAGCAGGAATTACGTCTGACACCATACCGATGCTCTCGCCAGTTTCTTGTAAAAAGACTTCTAAACCGATCAGATCGACGACATGATATTCATCTTCTCCTAATTGGGGGCGATCGCTTTCTGGTACGAGCAAGACGCAATCTCGCAGTGCTTCAGCTTGGCTGCGATCTTCAATTCCCTCTAACGCTATTACGTAAAGTCCTTTACCTGGAATATCTCGACCTTCGACCAATTCTATAGGTTCTGGTTCTGTTTTCCCTGGACGCAGTAACCAGCGCTGTCCTGGTTCGACAAATCGTTCGGGAAAGTCTGAATCGGGGTAAACTCTAACTTCTCCATCTAACCCTTGAGGTGCAACAATTGTGCCAATTGCTAACCAGCCATCGGGAATTTGTGGTTTTGAGTTTTGAGTTTTAGGTTTTTCGGGTGTTTTCTGAGGTTTCATAAAGATTTAATGTCGCGCAAAGACGCAAAGGCGCAAAGCGGATTCTTGTATGGCGAAGCCTTTCTCAAAGAATAGAATAGACGCTAGCTTTAGAAACGATGTGTTGTAATTATTTGGCTTGTGCTGTGTAGGCAGTAGTTTGGTAAAGAAGTACTATTTCATCACCCGGCAATTTTAGCCTTTGCATAAACTCTTTCGGCTACCTTGGCGAGACGCTGCATTCCCACGGCAATTTCTTCATTGCTTGCGGTCAAACTAATTCGCAAACACTGCTGTTTGTGAATCCAATTTTCGCGTAAACCAGGGAAGAAGGAACTACCAGGAACGACAATGACATTTTCTTGTTTTAGTTGTTGATAAAATTCCCAATCGGTTAAAGGTAAATCTTTTAACCATAACCAAGCAAAAATTGCTCCTTCGCCACGATGCAAAAACCAAGGTATATCAGGCATCGCCTGTTCTAAAGTAGATTCTAATACCTCAAACTTTTGCCGATAAAAAGGTCGAATGACATTGCTAGAAATCTCTGCCAAAGCACCAGAATTAATCGCTAAAGCCGCGATCGCCTGTCCGTAGCGCGAGGGATGGATGCACATATTTGTCTGGAACGATTCCAGAATTTGAATTAATTTTTCATCTCCAATCGCCACTCCAATTCTTTCACCTGGCAATCCGGCTTTTGATAAACTCATGCAATGGAGAATATTGTCTCCAAATACAGGCGACATTTCGGTAAAATTCAAAGCTGGAAAGGGAGGAGCATAAGCAGAATCAATAATAACTGGAACATTAAAAGGTGCAGCCAAAGCCGCAATTTTCTTCACCTCCTCATCCGTTAAAACGTTACCCGTAGGATTGCAGGGGCGAGAAAATACGACGCATCCCGTCTCTTCGTTAATTTTGAGTTGACTAAAATCGGGGCGATATTTGAATCTATGGGCGGCTGAATCGATATCTAGTGCAGGCTTATAGGCAATCAAAGCTTCTGGGGCAAGACTCACGCCACCATAACCCGTGTAATCTGGACTGAGGGGTAGAACGATCTGCCTTAACTCACCATCAAGACAGTAGCCACCAAAAGCATTTGCAGCGTAGAAATAGAGAGTTTGGCTACCAGGAGTAATGAGGATATTGCGCTCGCTCAAGTTTAACCCGTAGCGGCGATTGAAATCAGCTGCGATCGCGCTAATGAGTGGTGCGTAACCTTGGCTCGAACCGTAACGACAGACGACTTCACCATAGTCAGAACTGGCTAACAACTGCGCCGTACAGTCTCGCCATAACTGCTCTACCTCTGGCAAAATCAGCGGATTTCCCGCACTTAAATTGATAAACTCCTTACCTGCACCTGCTTGCAGCGTTTCAATAATATCTTTCATAATTGCCCGCACCCCCGTCAGGTGGGACATTTGAGCGCCAATTTTCGTTAGGGCAGGATTCATAAGCAGATGTGTAGGAGACTTTCTTAATTTAACCAAATGTGGTGGTGAGGGGCGAGGAGTGTTAGCAAAGCGGGACGAAGTCCGGAGTGAGGAGTGAGGGAGACAAGGGAGAGGGGGAGACAAGGGAGCAGAGGGGAAGAGAGCTGGGGGAGCTGGGGAAGAAAAAACAACCGTCAACCACCTACCAACTACCATCCGTTACCAATTACTAAACTTAACATCTAGCAAAATTTTGTTAAAACATCCTTTATTTAATTTGACACTGAAATCTAGAAAAAGTGTAAATAAAAATCTTAAAGTAGACATACCCCGTGTATGCTAAAAATCCTAACTGGGATGATGTTGGCAAGGATAAATTACCCAGGTTTCTATTACCGAGTCGAGTTTTAATTGGTTTATATTGCCATCGGTTTTAGAGCAGAGAGTTCACAAGAGAGTACTGGAATAATATGACGAATAAATCTGCGATCGCCCCAGCACAAAAGCTGAGCGAAAAATTACCCCTGCCACTCAAAAGATTGGCAGATCTGGCTTATAACTATTGGTGGAGTTGGACGAGCGAACGAGTTTTCCTATTTCAAAATATTTCGCCGGAAGCTTGGGAGCGTTACGGGCATAACCCTGTAGCCGTGTTGGAATCAGCTTCTTACGAACGCCTGACCCAGTTAGCAGAAGACCCTTTCTACATCAAACATTTATCCCAGGTGGTAGCTGAGTTTGATGCTTATATAAACCAGCAAGATACTTGGGTGAGTCGAGTTGCACCGCAAATTTCATGGCAAAATCCGATCGCCTATTTTTGTGCTGAATTTGGCATTCACGAATCTCTCCCCGTATATTCTGGCGGTTTGGGTATCCTGGCTGGAGATCACCTCAAATCTGCTTCCGATCTGGGCGTACCCCTAATTGGCGTAGGATTGTTGTATCGTCAAGGCTATTTCCGGCAGCGACTTAACCGCAGCGGTTGGCAGGAAGATTACTACATCGACAATGTTTTCCAGCAAATGCCGCTGGAATTGATGCTGAACGAGCGGGGAGAAGCCCTGACGATCGAACTGCAAGTTAGACAGCGGATGGTCAAAATCCAAGTTTGGCGGGCGCAAGTGGGTAGGGTGAGTCTCTACTTACTGGATACAGACCGTGAAGACAACGACCCGATCGATCGCTGGCTCACAGGACACCTCTACGGGGGCAACCAAGACACGCGGATCGCCCAAGAGGTGGTTTTAGGTATTGGCGGAGTCAAGGCGCTTACAGCCTTGGGAATTCAGCCCTCAATTCACCACTTGAACGAGGGACACGCTGCGTTTTGCACCCTAGAGATTGCTTGGCAAGAAATGGAGCGGACGGGCAAACCTTTTTACGATGTGGAAGCGAGCGTACGCAATCGCTGCGTCTTTACCACTCATACCCCCGTACCCGCCGGACACGATGTCTTCTCGCCCGATTTGATGGACTCGCATTTTGCGCAATATTGGACGCAGTTGCGGCTGTCGCGAGAGCAGTTTTTAGCCTTGGGTGCGAAAAGACTGGGCGATCCTTGGGAGCCTTTTGGCATGACTGTCTTAGCCCTGCGGATGTGTCGCGCTGCTAATGGGGTGAGCGAATTGCATGGCAGAGTTTCGCGGCAGATGTGGACTGCTTTGTATCCCGATCGCCCCGAAGACCGCGTACCCATCGGTCACATCACCAACGGCGTTCACGCCCCAACGTGGACGGCTCCGTTGATGGCTGACCTTTACACTCAGTATTTGGGTGCAGACTGGCAGACGCGGGCGATCGATCCGGCAATGTGGGCAGATGTCGATCGCATTCCCGATGCGGAATTATGGCAGCGACATCAAGTTTTGAAAGAGCGCTTGATTGCCTTTACCCGTTACAGAATCAAAAAAGCGAGAACGGATCGGGGTGAAGTTGGCGATCGGATTCATGCTGCCGATCTGTTGCTCGATCCCAATGCTCTCACGATTGGTTTTGCCCGTCGCTTCTCCCAATACAAACGGGGTAATTTGTTGCTACGGGATGCAGAAAGAGCGTTGAAAATCTTTGGTAATGCTCAACGTCCAGTGCAAATTGTCTTTGCTGGTAAAGCTCACCCCGCCGATGAGGAAGGCAAGCGGATCATCCAAAAATTGATGGAGTGGTGTCAGCACTCAGCAATTCAGCATCGAGTGGCGTTTATTGAAGACTACGACATTTACGTAGCACAGAAGTTAGTGCAAGGCGTGGATGTTTGGTTGAATAATCCCCGTCGTCCCCTAGAGGCTTCCGGTACGAGCGGACAAAAAGTCTGTTTTAATGGCGGGATCAACTGTAGCGTCCTCGATGGTTGGTGGTGCGAGGGCTATCAAGTTGGGATGGATGGCAAGGGAATCAACGGTTGGGCGATCGGTGAAGATGCTCATACGAGCAATCAAGAGTTGCAGGATCGAATCGATTCTGAATCCCTCTACAAGTTATTGGAAGAGGAGATCGCACCTCTATACTACGATCGCGACAACAACGGCATTCCGCACCGCTGGATTCAAATGATGAAGGCATCGATTAAGACGAACGCACCTCTGTTTAATACGGATCGGATGATCGCCGATTACGTGACGCGCATCTATGCTCCTGGCTGTTCGACAATCTCTACACCAAGTTTGGCTCAAGTGATTGTCTAATTCGATTGGAGATCCCCCAACCCCCTTCACAAGGGGGCTTTCTGTTGGAGATCCCCCAACCCCCTTCACAAGGGGGCTTTCTGTTGGAGATCCCCAACCCCCTTCACAAGGGGGCTTTCTGTTGGGGGTTCATTTCCCCCCTTTTTAAGGGGGGCTAGGGGGGATCTAGTCTTAAGGTTCTCCCCTAGAGAATGACAGTTATTTCTGTCCAATTAACAGCGCTACGGGAAACTCTTTCAACGTGTCAGCAACTAGCAACTTTCCATCAGTTTGAATATTTTGATGAGTCATTGTATCCTCCCACTTTGAAGCTGTTTCGGCAGGTAGTTGGATATAGGTATCTTGCCAAACTTCGCCAAATGGATACTCACCTGGTTGAATTAAACTCGTTAAGAAACGAGGGGCGATCGCAATAGCTGTTGTATTTGCAAAACTGCGTGAGAAAGCCACGATATTTTCTTTGTACTTGCCGCTAATTTCTAGAGGTTGATATTCTCCTTTTTGAAAAACATCTAGATATTTCGTTCTCGCTTTCAAGATTTGATGAGTTAGAAATAGCTTAATTCTGCCATCTTCTTTTGTAGCTAGAAGATCGGAAACTAGAGCAGAAATATCAGTACTAATTTTTTCTTTGATTTCCGACAAGTAAGAGTTTCTCTGCTCGAAATCAACTGGACGACGGTTATCGGGATCGACTAAGCTTAAATCCCATAGTTCCGTTCCTTGGTAAAAGTCGGGAACCCCAGGAGAAACTGATTTTAACAGAGTTTGAGACAGGGAATTAAAGATACCGTAGTAAGAAATCTTCTTTTGAAATGGGAGAAACTCTTTGAGAAATTGATTATTGCCTGAATTATTCAATACTGCTTCGACAAAACTAGTGCAAGCATCTTCATAAGTCTGATTTTGCCGCAGCCAAGCAGTGTAGACTTTAGCTTCGCGAATTGCTTTCAGCATATATTCTTTGACGCGATCGCTAAAGCCATTTATTTCACTCTCTAAGAATGGATATGCCCCTACTAAAGTTTGATAAAATGCATATTCATCGTTGCGATCGGGAAAAATTGAGTTTTTATGTTGCGTTTTATAAGAACGATTTAATTCCATCCAACTACTAACTTGTTGCTGCCATTCGTCAGGAATTTCTGACAGAACGTTAATTCTCGCCCTCACATCTTCACCCCGTTTGGTATCGTGGGTTGAAGTTGCACTCATAGCATGAGTCCATGTCTGATTTCGATGTTGGTTAAAACTATGAAACTCAGCTAAATCCATCCCAAAATGATCTGGTTCGCCACCTACTTCATTTAAAGAAAGCAAGCGGTAATAGACATATAAAGCTGTATCTTCTACCCCTTTTGCCATCAGCGGTCCCGTATATTGTTGCATCCGCATGACAAAATATAACCACTGGTCTTTCTCAGCTTGCGTCAGAGTAGGTTCGTATTCTAATAATAGTAATTTCTCGATAAAATTCAACTCATTTTGTAATAGAGGTGTGCCATCTTTTGCCGCTTGAATGACTGCTTGAATATACTGTCGATCCTGCTCAGAAATTCCGGCAGCATTGATGTAAGTACAATAAATTGGAAAACGAGTTAAAACTTCTGCGATCGCACGTTTTAAGCCATTGAGAGTAAAATCATTACCATAACGATATCTACCCGCAATTTTCTTTAGCAAGACACTCAAGTTATCAATATCACCTGCTAGATTTTTATCGATAATTAAATGCTTTTTCTCAGTTACAACATCAGGAAAACTCGTAATAAATCCGGTTAAATTTCGATAAATTTCGTCAAACTTATCTCGATTTGCTTTTTTACAAAAAAGTCCATTCACATAGTTTAGATAATCGTAGCCAGAAGTCCCCTCGATTTGCCAGTAATTAGGTATGTCTTCCCCAATTTGCAAAATCTTTTCGACGGTGATATAAGTATCACCTACTTTTTCCCGCAGTCTTTCTAAGTATTGGGTTGGATCGTAAAGACCATCGATATGATCGATTCTTAAACCTGTAAACTTGCCTTCGTTAACTAATTTTGCAATGAGTTCGTGAGTATTATTGAAGACTTTGAGTTCTTCTACTTTGACTGAGATTAATTCGTTAACTGTAAAAAATCTGCGATAATTAATTTCTTCCGCACCGACTTTCCAGTAGGAAAGTCGAAAGAACTGTTCTGAAAGTAACTTGTCTAAAAGATTAAAACTTTCAGTATTTCCTGGTTCGCCGTTAAAAACCTTAATATTATCATCGATAAAAGCTTTTACTTCAGGATTGCCTTCATACAGTTCCCAAAGCAAGCCTCTAACAAATTCTGTCTGATCTTGTCTTCTTTGTTTACCGACAACATCAGCAGAGATATTCTTAAGAATGTAGAGAATTGCCAGAAGTTTAACAAAATCTGGATGCCTTCTACCTAGAGTTCTAGCTAATTTACCTAAATTATAGGTCAAGAAAGTCGCATAGGATTCTAGTTTTAATGGCAAGCTTAGACTGTAATAGTTGACAGTCAAGCCGCTTTGTTCGTACTTAAGTTGAATTTCTCCATTCTCTAACGATTCTCCATAAAAATTTCCTAGCATCGGTGCTAAGATTGGTTCTTTGTTATCGGTGAAAGGAGCATTCCAAGCAATGTCAAAATATTCTACATAGGCTGAATCAGGTCCATTTTCTAAGACATCCATCAACCATACATTTTGACTGTCATAAGCCATATGGTTAGGGACGATATCTTGCAACCAACCTAATTGATGCTGTTGAATTTCGGCAATCAAAGCATCAAAATCTGCTTCAGTTCCTAGTTCGGGATTGAGTTGAGTTGGATCGACAACATCGTAACCATGAGTACTACCCGTTCTAGCTTTAAATATCGGTGAAGCGTAGAGATCGGAAACTCCCAAAGCTGCTAGATATGCGGTAATTTTTTTCGCATCTGCAAATTTAAATTCCGAGTTAAATTGAATCCGGTAAGTAGCTGTGGGAATGCGCATGGAAGGAGTGAGGGGTGAGGGATGAGTCAAAAGTCAGAAGTTGTAGGGGCGGGTTCACCAGCATACTGCGTAACCAACAGAGATTTTAGGTAAACCCGCCCGTACAGGGGTGAGGGTAAGTTAAAAGTTAGAAGTCAGAAGTCAAAAATTAGTTTCTGACTCATCACAAATAACAAATAACAAATAACCAAATTTAGCTATTTTCGTAAAGTACAAAGTTGTACGATCGCAGTTTAATTTCTTCGCCTGATGTTAGCTTTTCTGCTGCAATTGTACCGGAACCTTGCCACTTTTCATCGGCAGAATCGAGGATTTTTCGCCAATTAGATTGAGCAAATTCTGGTTTGAAACTAACATCATTTTGGTTGAAGTTCATCAGACACAGTATTTGGCTGTCGTCACTCCATCGCCGCCACCAAACGATCTTTTGTTGTTCGTCTGCGCCTGCTTCGATATTGTTTCTTTCTTTTTTAGTTAAAGCAGGAATAGTGTTACGAAGTTGAATGAGATGTTGATACCAAGACCAGATGACTTTGTGTTTACCTTCTTGGCGTTTTTCCCAGTTCATTTTACATGCCAAGAAAGTTTTAGAAGATTCTGGATCGGGTGGGTCTCCCACAGCATGAAAGGCAGCAAATTCTTGTTTTCTGCCCTCTCGTACTGCTTTAATTAAGTCTGGATCGGAGTGACTGACAAAGTAGGTAAAAGGTGCTTCTTCGGCGTATTCTTCGCCCATAAATAGGAGGGGAATATAAGGCGAAAGAATTACTGCACCAGCAGCAAGCTTGAGAGCATCAAAAGGAATTAATTTTGATAGTCTTTCTCCTAAAAGTTGGTTGCCAATTTGGTCGTGATTTTGAATGCAGACGACAAATTGAGATAAATCAGTGCGATCGCTTGCTGAATTACCATGAAATCTCTGACGGTGGGGGGCATATTTCCAGTCGTAAACAAAGGTATCGCGATAAGCTTTTGCTAAGTCTTCGCATTTACCAAAGTCTTGATAATAGCCGTCACTATCGCCTGTTAATAATGCGTGTAAAGCATGGTGAAAATCATCGCTCCACTGCGCGTCAAGTTCGTATCCACCTACTTCTTGCGGACGAATAATTTTTGCATCATTTAAATCGCTTTCCGCAATTAAGTAATACTTTCTCCCTTGTTGTTCGGAAAATTCTCGAACTTTTTCGGCTAATTCTGCTAAAAAGTGTTTTGCCCCCAGATCGTAAATTGCATGAACTGCATCTAATCGCAATCCGTCGATGTGAAATTCTCGCAGCCAATAAAGGGCATTTTCGAGAAAAAAGTGGCGCACATTGTGACTGTGGGCATCGTCAAAATTAATCGCGCTACCCCAAGGAGTACGGTAAGTTTGAGTAAAATAAGGCGCGAAATTGCTAGTGTAATTACCTTCGGGTCCAAAGTGGTTGTAAACTACATCGAGAATTACCGAAATGCCTTGTTCGTGACAAGCTGCAACGAGTTGTTTTAACTCTTCAGGAGTCCCGTAAGAATTTTGGACGGCAAACGGGTAAACCCCATCGTAGCCCCAGTTACGATAAGCACAGCTACCATCTGGGGGAATATTGCCAGGAAATTGAGCGATCGGCATAATTTCGATCGCGTTGACTCCCAACTCTTTTAAGTCTGATAAACGGGGAATTATCGTGGTAAAAGTTCCCTCTGGAGTAAACGTACCGACATGTAATTCATAAATAATCATCGACTCTAGCGGTACGCCAGCCCAATCGCGATCGTCCCAAGTAAATTCATGGCTAATGACTTGAGAAGGCTTATGTACGCCATGCGGTTGAAAATAGGAAGCAGGATCGGGGCGAGTTTCGCCGCCATTTATTTCCAAAAGATATTGCGTACCAGGGGGAATATTATCGGCAACAACTTTCCAGTATTCCCCCTCCCGTTCCATCTGCAAAAAGCGATTTTCAGGGGACACAATTTGCACGCCAAGCGACTCGATATTCGGTCCCCAGACAATAAATTCACAGCGATCGCCGCCCAAGTAGTTAGCACCAATTTTCATAATTTGTCATTTGTCATTTGTCATTTGTGAGTGACTGGTGGCTAGTGACTAGTGACTAGACTCAATTCTAGTCACCAGCCACGAACCACTAGCCTCTGCTTAAACCATTTGACGCAACAAAACGAGCGATCGCGCTGTGACTGGAACGGTGCGATCGCCTGTATAGATGCGTTCTTCTTGGATAAAACGCGGTTCTTTGGTATCAATAACTAATGCCCACTGATTATCTTGCATTCCTTGTGGCAAGTTGAACTCAAGAGTTTCATAGTGGGCGTTGAAGAAGATGAGGAAGCTATCGTCGCTGATGCGTTGACCTTGCTTTCCTGGACTGGGAATCATGTTTCCATTCAAGAACACGCCCATTGATTTTGCGTATCCTATTTCCCACTGTTCCTGATCCATCTCGCTACCGTCAGGATTGAACCACATGATATCGCTGACACCAGAACCGTGAATCGCTTGACCTTGGAACCATTTACGGCGACGAAATACAGGGTGTTGGCGGCGGAAATAAATTAACTCGCGGGTAAAATCTAATAAATCTGTATTGCCCTGGACTAAATCCCAATTAAACCAAGAAATTTCGCTGTCTTGGCAGTAACCATTGTTGTTTCCATGCTGCGTCCGACCCATTTCGTCACCCCCAAGCATCATGGGGATACCTTGGGACAGCATCAGGGTAACGAAGAAGTTCCGCCGCTGGCGTTCCCGTAACTGCAATACTTCTGGGTCGTCTGTCTCGCCTTCTGCGCCGCAGTTCCAAGACCGATTGTGGCTTTCACCGTCGCGACTTTCTTCGCCGTTGGCTTCGTTGTGTTTCTCGTTATAGCTGACGAGATCGTTGAGCGTAAAACCATCGTGGGCGGTGATGAAGTTAATGCTAGCATTCGGTCGCCGCCCATTCTCTTGATAGTACAAGTCGGGGCTACCCGTCAGCCGATAAGCAAATTCTCCTAAAGTGCTGTCTACGCCACGCCAGAAATCTCGTGTCGTGTCGCGATACTTTCCGTTCCACTCCGACCAGAGAACGGGGAAGTTACCAACTTGATAACCACCCGTACCGATGTCCCAAGGTTCAGCAATGAGTTTTACATCCGCGATCGTCGGATCTTGGTGGATAATGTCGAAAAATGCTGAGAGTCGATCCACTTCGTACAGTTCTCTTGCCAAGGCTGAAGCAAGGTCAAAGCGGAAGCCATCGACGTGCATTTCTGTCACCCAATAGCGCAAGCTATCCATGATCAGCTTCAAAACTTGGGCGTGGCGTACGTTGAGGGAGTTACCGCAACCGGTAAAGTCCATGTAGTATCGCGGATCGCCGTCTACCAATCGGTAATAATTGGCGTTGTCAATTCCCCGCATCGAGAGGGTAGGACCCATATGGTTGCCTTCCCCCGTGTGGTTGTACACTACGTCCAGAATGACTTCAATTCCAGCACGGTGCAGGGCTTTGACCATTTCCTTAAACTCTGTCACCTGCTGCCCTAGAGTGCCACTAGAACTATACTCGGAGTGAGGTGCGAAATAATTGATCGAATCGTAGCCCCAGTAATTCCGCAATCCTTTATCAGCCAGATGTCCTGGGACAGAGAGGAAGTGATGTACGGGCATTAATTCAACTGCGGAAATTCCTAAACGCTGCAAATGCTCGATCGCGGCTGGGTGTGCCATTCCTGCATAAGTCCCGCGCAGTTCTTCAGGAATATCCGGGTGGAGTTTGGTAAAACCCTTGACGTGAGTTTCGTAAATAATCGTTTCGTTCCAAGGGGTACGTAGGAGTTTATCGTCTTCCCAGTCGAAGCTTTGATCGACAACGACTGATTTTGGCATCAACGCGGCGCTATCTAAATCGGAAAACGATAAATCGGCTTCTTCAGACTCCCAAGAGTAGCCGTATAATTCTGGACCATTGCCAACTTCTCCCGCGATCGCTTTTGTGTATGGATCGATCAGTAGCTTATTGGGGTTAAAGCGATGTCCTTCTTGGGGTGCGTAGGGTCCATGCACTCTATATCCATATCGTTGACCTGGACCTATACCTGGTATGTAGCCGTGCCAGACGAAATTACTGACTTCTGTTAGCTGTATGCGAGTTTCTTCATCATCGCGATCGAACAAGCATAATTCTACACCTGTGGCATTTTCCGAAAACAAGGTGAAGTTCGTGCCTTTGCCGTCCCAACAGGAACCCAAAGGATAGACATTACCTGGCCAAAGTGCAACATACATAGGTTTGGCTGTGTGTCAAGTATTAAGTGGTGAATGGCGATCGTAGGAAATCTGACTAAAAAGCTTTTCCTACTTTTGGAAGAGTCTATCTCAACACAGTACCGATTCCAAATTTGCTTGGCTATCTATCCTAAGCAGGAATCAGTTATCAGTGACCAGTTATCAGTTATCGGTGACTAGTGGCTGGTGGCTAGTGAAGAAAGGGTGTGGGGTGTAAAGATTTTACATTTCTTTCTCCGCGGCTCTCCCTCAGCAACCTTGCGCTTCCTCAGATCCCTCAGCCTCCTCAGCTCCCATTCTTCGAGAAGGGCTTCGCCCTACAGCTCCCTCAGCTCCCTCAGCCCCCTCAGCTCTCTTCTCCCCGACTCCCCAGTTAGCGGCTATAAATTTGCGTCATTTCCAACAGGCGATCGCATATTTGAGCTGTCAGCATTTGGGAACTTTCGTATCGCCAGCGCCAGTTGCCTGCATTTACGCTGGGATCGTTCATCCGGGCGCGATCGTCTAAGCCTAGAATGTCTTGTAAGGGTAGAATAGCTAAGTCTGCAACTGAGGCTAATGCTAATTGAATGAATTTCCAATTAATTTCTGTTATCTCTGCAACAGATTTATAACCTAAATATTTCGCAACAAATTGCTTTTCTTTGTCGCTAGCTTTGTTCCACCACCCAATCGCGGTATCGTTGTCGTGAGTGCCGGGATAAACGACGCTATTACGAACGTAGTTGTGAGGTAAATAGGCATTACTTGAGTCGTCTCCAAAGGCAAATTGCAGAATTCTCATGCCCGGAAATTGAAAGCGATCGCGCAATTCTTCGACTTCTGGGGTAATAATGCCTAAGTCTTCTGCCATAATTGGCAAACTTCCCAAAGCATTACCCAAAGTTTCAAAAAATTCTACTCCTGGGGCTTTAATCCACTCGCCATTAATTGCAGTCTCTTCGCCTGCTGGGACTTGCCAGTATGCTTCAAAACCGCGAAAATGATCGACGCGGACGATATCGACATATTCTAAAGTGGCTTGAAAGCGTTGAATCCACCAAGCAAAGTTTGTTTGTTGCAATTTATCCCAGTTATAGACAGGATTTCCCCATAATTGTCCCGTAGCACTGAAATAATCTGGGGGAACGCCAGCGATATATGTAGGTTCAAAAGTTTGGGGATCTAATTTAAATATTTCTGGACTCGACCAGACATCAGAACTGTTGTGACAAACATAAATTGAAATATCACCCACAATTTGAATGTTTTTGTCGTTGGCGTATTTTCGTAGTTGTTTCCACTGCTCGAAAAATTTAAATTGAACGAATTTATGATAGTTAATACTCTCCTTTAGAGAGTTTCTTGCTGCTTCTAGTGCTGCTGGTTCTCGGCGGGCGATCGCTCGTTCCCAATTATTCCAGCTTTTCCCTTCGTTGGCTTCTAATAATGACATAAAAAGTACGTAGTCATCGAGCCAGTAAGATTGAGATTGACAAAATTGTGCGTATTCGGGGTTTTGATGAGTATTAGCTTGTTGAAAGTTTTCAAAAGCGATTTTAAGAAATTTAGTTTTATGCGGAATGACGCGATCGAAGTTGACTCGATTGAAATCCACATTTTCTAATGGACTTAGTTCTTCTTTCTTCAACAACCCTTCTTCTGCTAGCGTATCGAGACTAATTAATAACGGATTGCCAGCAAAAGTGCTGAAATTCATGATATACGGAGAATGCTCGTATCCCGTGGGTCCCAAAGGCAAAACTTGCCACAATTTTTGTCCGCTACTGGCGAGAAAATCGATAAATTCGTAAGCTGATTTTCCTAAATCGCCAATTCCATGTGGGCTGGGAAGACAGGTAGGATGCAATAAAACGCCGCTAGCACGTTGGAATGTCATAAGGATATTTGAGGTGAACCAGGATAGAAGATAGCGCGTTATTGTCGGTTTTTCATGCTGCTAGGGGTAGAAAATGAAGTAGGGGCGGGTTTAGCAGATATGTCAACCACCATCACTAAAAATCTTCATCCAAAACCCTCCCAATCGCACCATTCCAGGTACAGTTGGTAGTGCGATCGCCAGTAGCCTACACAATTGGGGAATTCTAATAGATGTAGATATTAGGTTTTTCCCCTTGTGAAATACGATCCAACCAAACACAATCGCCAATCAATTCGGTTGCAGAATTATAATTATTCCACTGCTGGCGCTTACTTTATCACTATATGTACCCATCAACGAGAATGCCTATTTGGAGAAAGTTCTGAGGGAGTTATCCAACTGAATCGATTGGGTAAAATTGCGCGATCGCACTGGATGAATTTACCGAAATATCATTTAAATCTGTATCTAGATGCCTTTGTGGTTATGCCAAATCATCTGCATGGAATTTTAATTCTTCACGTTGACAAGGCGGGTTTTGACCCAAACATCTGCTATTACAACCGAAATTCTATCTGGCGATCGCTTTGACAGGGCGGGTTTCGATCGAACATCTGCTACTACAACCGAAATTCTATCTGGCGATCGCTTTGACAGGGCGGGTTTCGATCGAACATCTGCTATTACAACCGAAATTTTATCTGCTAAACCCGCCCCTACAGAAATACCGGGTGTAGAATCTACCTGGGAAAATAATCGAAATCACGCCAAATATCACGCTTTGCCGGAAATTATTCGCGGATTCAAAACATTTTCTGCCCATCAAATCAATAAAATCCGACGAGTATCAAAAATCCCAGTTTGGCAACGCAATTATTACGAACATATTATCCGCAACGAAGAATCATTAGAGCGAATTCGCCAATATATTGACAACAATCCCAGGTCATGGTTTACGGATCGATTGCACCCAGGCAATCCCAACCACCTGTAGGGGCGGGTTTAGCAAATATGCCAACAACCTCAACCGAAAATTTTCATCCAAAACCCGCCCCACCGCGCCATCCCAGGTAGGGTTCGCATTTGGCACGATCGCAAGGGCAGGTTTGACAAATTGATTTTTGGTTGTGGGAACGAATTTACAGGCAAAACCCGCCCCTACAGGAATTTCATTGGTGGTTGGGCGGGTTTGACAAATTGATTTTTGGTTATGGTCGTGAATTCTCGTTAAAAACCCGCCCCTACAGAAATTTCCTTGGTGGTTGGGCGGGTTTGACAAATTGATTTTTGGTTGTGGGAACGAATTTACAGGCAAAACCCGCCCCTACAAGAAACTCATCCCTATGCCTAAACTTCCCTCTCTGGGTACTTGTGGAAATCGCGCTAGACTCAATAACTTGAAACAGTGGTTTTTGGGAATACAACTAGCGAGAACATGCAGTACGTATTAAAAGATGACCCCCTTTGGTTCAAAGATGCCATTATCTACGAAGTGCCAGTACGCGCCTTTGCCGATAGTAATGCTGATGGAATTGGTGATTTTCGGGGGCTAACGGAAAAACTCGATTACCTCCAAGACTTAGGCGTTACCGCAGTTTGGATACTACCATTCTTTCCCTCACCACTCAGAGATGATGGCTACGATATAGCCGATTATAAGAATGTTAATTCAATTTACGGTAATTTAGACGATTTTCGCGAATTTTTGAAAGCCGCCCACCAACGTGGCATTCGCGTCATTATAGAATTGATCGTCAACCATACTTCCGACCAACACCCTTGGTTTCAAAGAGCGAGACGTGCGCCTAAAGACAGTCCAGAACGAGATTTTTACGTTTGGAGTGACACGCCAGAGAAATACCAAGAAGCACGGATTATCTTCCAAGATTTTGAAACTTCTAATTGGGCTTGGGACCCAGTGGCTAAAGCTTACTACTGGCATCGTTTCTACTCTCACCAGCCCGATATTAACTACGATAATCCAGCCGTGCGAGAAGCCGTGTTTGACGTGCTTGATTTTTGGTTGGGTATGGGTGTTGATGGGCTGCGGATGGATGCCGTACCTTATCTCTACGAACGGCAGGGAACGAACTGCGAAAATTTAGATGAAACTCATGTTTTCTTGAAACAACTCCGCCAGCAGGTAGATGCCAAATTTCCCAACCGAATGCTGCTAGCCGAGGCAAATCAATGGCCTGAAGATGCAGCAGAATATTACGGGAATGGAGATGAGTGTCACATGAACTTCCATTTTCCGCTAATGCCGCGCTTGTTCATGTCGCTGCGGATGGAAGATAGCTTCCCGATTTTTGATATTTTGCAACAAACGCCAACAATTCCCGATAACTGTCAGTGGGCGCTATTTCTGCGAAATCACGACGAACTGACACTAGAAATGGTGACAGATGAAGATCGCGATTATATGTATCGAGTCTACGCCCGCGATCCAGCAATGCGGTTGAATTTGGGAATTCGTCGCCGTCTCGCACCCCTACTTGGAAACGATCGCCGTCAAATTGAATTACTCAACAGCCTGTTACTCTCTCTTCCAGGCACTCCCGTACTTTACTACGGCGATGAGATCGGCATGGGAGATAACGTATATATAGGCGATCGCAATGGCGTGCGGACACCGATGCAGTGGAGTTCCGATCGCAATGCTGGTTTCAGCCGCGCTAATCCGCAAAAGTTATACTCGCCCGTGATTGTTGACTCGGAATATCACTACGCCGCCATCAACGTTGAAGCACAACGGGCTAATACCAATTCTCTCTGGTATTGGATGAAACGCTTAATTGCCACCCGCAAGCGTTTCCAAGCCTTCGGACGCGGTAGTTTTGAATTATTGCACCCAGATAACCGCAAAGTGCTTACCTTTACGCGCACTTATCAAGGCGAACATATTCTAGTGGTGGCAAATCTGTCTCGCTTCGTGCAAACAGTGGAACTGGATTTATCAGCTTTTAAAGGCACGACTCCAGTAGAAATTTTTGGTCGCACGGAGTTTCCAGCGATTGGCGATACTCCTTACTTCTTTAGCATTAGCCCTTATG
This sequence comes from Scytonema millei VB511283, assembly GCF_000817735.3. Taxonomy (NCBI): domain Bacteria; kingdom Bacillati; phylum Cyanobacteriota; class Cyanophyceae; order Nostocales; family Scytonemataceae; genus Scytonema; species Scytonema millei. The sequence continues at coordinate 137,990 of NZ_JTJC03000005.1, forward strand.
CCTTTTATTGGTTGAGTCTAGTTGCCAAGCCGAGCGAAATCCAGCCTGCTAGACCCCAAGCAGAGTTACCGACATTAGTTGTCAATAGCAAATGGCAAAATATCTTTGTTCAGCGGGATTTAAGAGTCAGACTAGAAGCTATACTGCCAGAATATCTGTCTACGTGTTCTTGGTTCAATCCGAAAACGCGGATAATTCAAGCCGTACAAATCGCCGAAGTTGTTGCCATCCCCTACAAAAATACCGAAGCCAGAGCCGTTTGGTTGCAGGTAGATTACGTGCAGGGCGATCCAGAAACTTACTTGATGCTGCTGGCTTATGCCGAGGGAGAACAAGCAACACAGACTTTAACAGATAACCGCAGTGCGATCGTTGCTAATTTGTTGGTGCAAGGGAAAGATAAATTCGGTGTATTATTTGAAGCCACCGCAGATAAAAGTTTTCTTGCCTCGCTGATTGAGGCGATCGCCTGTCAGCGGCAGTATAAAGGTATGGCAGGGGAACTGATGGCAACTGCTACCGATCTCTATCCTCAAACGAGCAACAACGGTAAAAAACCCCTAGAACCGACTGTATTGAAGCAAGAACAGGGCAAGACTTTTATTGTCTACGAGGGATTGGGTGCTAACGGTGCTAACCCCAACAACCATCTCGTTCTCAAACTCTTCCGCCAGCAAGAAGAAGGGATTAACCCAGATCTCGAAATTCGGCGCTTTTTGGGCGAGAAAAAACGCTTGCAACACTTTGCCCCATTAGTAGGAGCGATCGAATATCACCGCCCGTCAACAACACCAGTCACGGTAGGGATATTGCAAGAATACATCCGCGATACCCGCAGTGGTTGGGAATATACCCTCGATAGCCTGCGGGACTACTTTGAGTTAGTCACAACACAACATGCAGAAATGACTGAGATCCCCATACCTGGGGGAAATCTTCTCGATATGGGGAGTCGGGAGTCGGGAGTTGTAGGGGCAGGTTTATCGAGCCTACTTGCAATAGAACAAAAAATTCAGCAGTTAAACCTGCCCGTACAGGAGTCAGTAGAGGCGGGTTTAGAAACCCGCCCGTACGGAACTCAGGAAGAAGAGTTCGAGCCATTTTCTTTGGCGAATCGAACCATCGGTTCTTATCTAGACAGCGCTCAAATTTTGGGACAATCGACAGCAGAACTACACATCGCCCTTGCTGCTAATGGCGACAATTCTGGATTTACTCCAGAACCATTCTCGACATTTTACCAACGTTCCATTTACCAACAAGCTCGCAATCTCGCCGGACAAGTTTTAATCGCGCTCAGACAACGTTTAAAAACGCTGACACCGCACGCCCAAGAATTAGCTCAAGATGTCCTGAATCGCCAAGAGCAAATCATGGAGCGCTTTGGGTTGATCCTCAACCAAAAAATTACTGCTATGCGGACTCGCTGTCATGGCGATTATCATTTGGGACAAGTACTTTATACAGGTAAAGACTTCATCATCTCCGATTTTGAAGGAGAATCGGGACGCAGTTTAAGCGATCGCCGCATTAAACGCTCTCCTTTGCGCGATGTTGCCAATATGTTGCAGTCTTTCCATTACGCTGCTAACGTCGGGCTGCACAACGAAATCGAAAGCGGGATGCTTCGTACAGAGAACTTACCCATCATGCAGCAGTGGGCGCAGTTTTGGTCTACCTGCGTCGGTGCGGCTTTCCTCAATTCATATCTCGCGATCGCTTCTCAAGACTCTTTCTTACCCAAAACCAAGACTGAGTTACAAGTTCTGCTGGATGCTTACCTCTTAGAAAAAGCAATCCACGGCTTGGGCTACGATCTCAATTCCCGTCTCGACTGGGTAGAGATTACCTTGGGGCGGATTTTGCAGCTGTTGGATACTTGAGGTTTTTTCTAGCAATTCCTGTAGTAGGGGCGCACAGCTGTGCGCCCCTACTAGTTGCTGAATTATCCGCTCGATTTCCATTAGTGCATCTCTACTGCAAATAAAAATTGATAAAACTTGATATTAATTTTTTAAAGAAAGACGCTTCACGCGGCTTTTGATAGATTTTTAATGTAAAATCATCGCAATCTCAGCCCTGCGGTCGTTGCTCGAAGAATAATCTTATCGGGCGATCGCAATCGATGACAGGAGCGTAAATGCTGCTACGACTACACTTAGGTGGCGATCGCTAACATCATACAAATACTAAGTATCACAACAAACAAGCTATAAAAATCTATAAGTTATATGAAACTAGCAAAGCCAGAAGATTTACAAGTTTTAGAGCGCATTCTACACCAACGCTTGCAAGCTGAGTTTTCGCAAGTCGATCGGCTGAAAGTCGGGTGCGCGATCGGCGATGACGGTGCTTTAGTGATTTTGAGCCAACACCCACCACAAGTCAATCTCGATACTGATAAAACTTTTACTGCAATTGGGCAGGCTTTACAGTCTTTACGTCCTCAAGCAGTTCAGTCGGTCAGGGTTTATTTGAGAGAGGCGGGGCAAAAACAAATTTACGCTCAACACGATATCACTTTAGAACCAGTGGAGGTGGCTCCTGACTCTCAGGTGATGTTAAATGAGGCTCCCCCCATTATTTCAGAAACACCAGTATCTCCACCCGAGACAGAATCATCTCCGCCTGTGGTGCAGCCATTCTCAGGCGATCGCAGCATTGTAGATGAAACGCCAGCATCCCCAATTCCCACAGTAGAAGAGCCAGAACCACCAACTAGCCCTGTTGTCCTTGAAACACCGCCTGCACCTTCTATTCCTGACTTAGAAGAGCCAGAACCACCAACTAGCCCTGTTGTCCTTGAAACACCACCTGCAACTGCGACAGAACAGCCGCTAGCAACCAGTAACATCGATTTATTGACTAGCGATCGCACTCCGGCAGCACCAGCAGCACCAGAATTACCCCCTCCTACCGAAGCAGCAGAACCGCCAACAGAAGATGAGGCTGAAATTACTGCTCGCGATCTAACAACTGACGTGAAGATCGATCCCATATCCTCCCCACCACTATCAAAGCCTCAAGTCGAGGAGCCTCAAATCAAAGAGGAGCGAGTAGAAGATACGCCTGTTGCCAATCGGCAAGATGTACCCATCGAAGCGTCAAGTTTAAACTTAGAAACTTCTTCACCAGAAGCACCAACTGAAACCTGGCGATCGCTACCTTTCGAGCAACGGTTAGAAACAGTTGCTAAGCCTGAACCAGCAACTCAAGCAGAATCAACAACAGACTCCAATACAAACACCAATACAGCTACACTTCCCTACCCTGTATTACCTTTACAGCGATTGCCCAAAGCAGCTAAGACAAAAATCCCTCGGGCGGCGCTAATTGCTGGAGGTGGAGTCGCAATTGTAGCATTCTTTAGCAGTGCCTATGTCTTATCTAGCCCCTGTACGATTGGTAGGTGTCAGCAGCTCGCAACAGCAAAGCAGTTATATCAAGAGTCAAATCGAATCGTCCAAGGAGCCAAGCAGCGATCGGAATTAATTGATGCTGAAAAACAACTGCAAGATGCAAACAACCTGCTCAAACAAATTCCACCCTGGTCGAGCCGCCACCAGGAAGCACAAAATTTTTCCAGCACGATCGCCAATCGAGCCACTAATGTAGATCGAGTGCTGGCGGCGTTGGAAGAAGGCGATACAGCAGCAAACAAGCTGAAACAACCCATCCGCTCCTTGGAAGACTGGCGTGCCATCCAAGCTTTGTGGCAAAGAGCGATCGCCTCTTTATCTGCGGTTCCTAAAGATAGCGATTTATATCCCTTAGCACAGAAGAAAACAACTGAGTACCGAGGCAGCTTGCAAGCTGTAGAGCAGAAAATGCAAGCGGAGCAACAAGCATTTCAAAAATTCCCTCAAGCGCAAAGTTCAGCGCAAGCAGCACAGCAACAGCAACTGACGGCGCGATCTTTACAGGCTTGGCAAGTCGTTCGTACCAATTGGCAAAACGCGGTAGACAATCTTAGCGCGATTCCGCAGTCGAGTACGACTTATCAACAAGCACAGCAACTACTCGCACAATATCGCCCTCAACTGCAAGCAGCTAGCGATCGCGTTGCCAAAGAAACAATATCCACCAAAGCATTTTCCCAAGCAGTCAACTCAGCCGAACTTGCCGAACGGCAAGAACAACAAAATCAGTTTGCTACAGCTCAAACCAACTGGAGACAGGCTTTAATCTCCGCTCAACAGATTCCCAGTGGAACTCAGTACTACGACAGAGCGCGATCGCTAATTAATACTTATACCGCGAAGCTCGAACAAGCTAACAGCAGCCTGCAAGGCGCTAATCTCACCCAAAAAGTTCGCGCCGACCTCGATCGCGCTTGCTCCGGTAGAATTCGAGTATGTAGATACAAATTAGATAACAAACAAATCTTCGTCCAGTTAACTTCCAGCTACGAACAAGCTGTCGAGAAAACATTTATCAACGCCAGACTCAGGGGTGATTCAAAAGCCCAATCTGATATCGCTACTCAATATCGCACCCTCAAGCAAGTTCTCGAAAGCATTAGCAACACGACCCGCCTACCCTTACAAATTTATGCCTCTGATGGCGGGCAAATGCATTTTTATAAGCCGAAGGAGTAATCAGTTGTCAGTTATCAGTTATCAGTTATCAGTTATCAGTGAAGAAACGGTGTAGGGTGTAGTGAGTGGCTGGTGGCTAGTGGCTAGTAAATAGGGTGTGGGGTGTAGTGAATTGTTAACTGGTCACTGGTCACTGGTCACTGGTTACTGGTTACTGCTCCCGACTCCCGGCTCTTGTACGGGCGGGTTTGGAAACCCGCCCCTACCGACTCCCTAATTCTTCCCGATTCACCGAACCAGCTGCGCGGCGGAATTAAAAAACTGACGACATAGCCCTTGGGTAACGAGAATTGCTGTGGCTAAGTTAGTGAAGGCAAGCATGAACATGACTAAAATTTGGTAGGATGCGGCATCGAGAGGATTCACGCCGCTGAGAATTTGTCCTGTAATGATGCCTGGAAGGGTGACAATGCCAATCACCATCATCTGATTTAGGATTGGAATTAACCCAGCCCGAATCGCATCTTTCCGGTACTGAGCTACAGCTTGTTGGGGTGTCGCACCTAAACTTAAATGAGTCTCAATCTCTAGCTGGCTGGCATTAATTGTACTGACAAGACGCTCCCCCGCGATCGCTGCCCCATTAATCGCGTTTCCTAAAATAATTCCCGCTAAAGGAATGATATATTGCGGTTCGTACCACTTCTGCGGTTGAACGATCAGCAGGTTGACATAGCTCAAAGTAAAAGCCGTGCTGACAAATATTGAAACCCAAACTAGCGGTAGCAATTGGGGAATCTTTTTGCCAATCCGGTTGCGAGACACCACAGCCGCAATTGTCAGCATCACCAGCACCACCGCTAGCACTGCCCAAGGGTTATCTATCCGAAAAATAATATCTAAAATCGCTCCCACAACGAACAGCTGCAAGATCGTTCTTACCGTCGCGATCGCCAAACTCCACTCTAAGCCCAAACGCTGCCCAGCCGATAACCCTATTGCGATCGCCATCAGCGCCACAGCCAGAACAAAATCCACTAAATCGAGTCTAATTAAAGTGTCCATAGTGAGGAGTGGGGAGTGAGGAGTGAGGGAGAAGAGAGCTGAGGGAGAAAAATCAACTGTCAACTGTCAGCCGTCAACTAACAACTAACAACCAATTTGCCATTTTCTTGCGATACAACTTCTGATTTGATTAACTAATAGAAAAACTTATGGTTCAAAGCGTGACTCAATCTACTCGCGTTCCTATCTTAAATCTGGCGCAGCAATATACGGATCTTGCAACTGAAATTAATGATGTTGTTTTCAAAGTACTTGCCTCTGGCGGTTATGTAGGTGGGGCAAATGTTGCTAACTTTGAGCAAGAATTTGCCACATATACAAATGTATCTGAATGCGTCGCCTGTAATTCCGGTACAGATGCACTGCTGCTAGCATTGCGGGCGTTAGGTGTAGGGGCTGGGGATGAGGTGATTACCACGCCCTTTTCTTTTTTTGCTACCACTGAGACGATTAGTGCTGTCGGTGCTAAGCCAATTTTTGTAGATATTGACGCACCAACATTTAATCTTGACGTGACTCAAGTAGAGTCAGCAATTACAGCTAAAACTAAAGCTATTATTCCGGTTCATTTGTACGGACAGCCAGTTGATATGACTGCGCTAATGGCGATCGCCCAAACCCATAATCTTGCTGTCATTGAAGACTGCGCCCAAGCAACAGGAGCATTGTGGGCGGGACAAAAAGTCGGTAGCATCGGTCATGTCGGTTGTTTTAGTTTCTACCCTACAAAGAATTTAGGTGCTTGTGGCGATGGCGGTGCGGTGACGACGAACGATCCAGAAATTGCGGCAAAGATGCGAATGCTACGCAATCATGGCGAGAAAAATCGTTACTATCACGAAGATATTGGCTTGAACAGCCGTCTGGACGCTATACAAGCAGCGATTTTGCGAGTCAAGTTACGTTATTTAGATACTTGGAACGAACAACGACGGGCGATCGCTTCTCGCTATCAAGAATATCTCGCTCAAGTTCCAGGTGTTGTCCTTCCCCAAGAATTACCAGGTGGCGAAGGTGTTTGGAACCAATACACAATTCGCCTTCAGCGGGGTGAGGAGCGAGGAGCGTTAGCGAAGCGGGACGAAGTTCGGAGCGAGGGAAATCTATATAGAGATGAGGTACGTCAACGCCTACAAGCAAAAGGTGTAGGTTCGATGGTTTACTATCCTTTGCCTTTACACTTGCAACCCGTGTATCAAAATTTAGGCTACCAGCAAGGGCAATTTCCGATCTCGGAGCAGGCTTCTGATGAAGTCTTATCCCTGCCTATCTTCCCCGAACTTTCTCCTGAAGCACAAGCACAAGTCGTTTATTGTCTCAAGGATTGTTTAAGTGAGTCGGGAGTCGGGAGTCGGGAGTCGGGAGTCGGGAAATTTTAATCCACAGGTTCCCCTTTTTAAAGGAAACGTAGGATTTAGGGGGTTCTGCCCAGTCCCCCTTTGTAAGGGGGATTTAGGGAGATCTATCCTTGAGTTCTTAAAACGGGACGGTTAACAGTGGCAAGAGATTCAACCAAACTACGAACGGCTGCAATCATAGCCACTTCGCTATTGAGTTGGTTAATTGCCGAACCTACACCCACACCAGCCGCACCAGATGCGATCGCCATTGGCGCGGTTACGTTAGAAATACCGGAAGCACACAAAACTGGTACGGATACGGCGCGGGAGATTTCGTAGGCAGCGGCGAGGGTAGGTGCAGCTTTCTCAACCAAACCCAACGTACCAGAATGAACGGGACTGCTGCTCGTACCACCTTCAGTTTGGATAATATCAGCTCCAGCTTTTACAAGCTCCTCAGCTAGCTGCACTTGGCGATCGAGTTCTAAAATGTGGGGAACTGTAACGGAAAGGGTAATTTCAGGCAAGAGCGATCGCGTAATTTCTGTTAAAGCAAGTACTTCCTCTGCTTCAAATCTACGTCCTTGAGCGTAGAAGCTATCGAAGTTACCAATTTCAATCAGATCTGCACCAGCTGCTACACAGGTGACAAATTTTTCTGGATCGACTGCCGATACACAAATTGGCAAATTTGTCAATTCTTTTACCATTTGCACTAGCTCGACATCAGCAGCAATATCAACAAAAGTAGCACCACCGCGATCGGCTGCATTGACTGTTGCGGCTACGCTTTGGCGATCGAGGTTATTCAAACCGCTAATAATTTTCAGCGCTCGTCCTTGGGCAAAGGCTTGGTGGAGTAGAGGATGCATGGTCATGATTTCTCTCTTGTGTCCTGTAAAGGAATATTGTGACACTCTCGGAGGTTTGAAGCTAGTATTAGCTCGCGCCAAGATGAGAACACTCTCGTCTTGTCTCCCAAGTTCTCCTTGTCCCCCTTGTCTTCCTTATCTTCCCGATCTCCACTCCCCCTGAATTACCGCTGGGCGCTCCGCGAAAGAGCAGTTACGCGCCGCACATCAGAAAATACTCCTTCCCCATGTAGTTCGTACATTGTCGGTTTCACTTCAACTTTTAGCAACCGAGATGTGTTGACGCAAATAGTTTGTTCTGGCAAGTGTAGCAAGCACCAAGGTTTGTCCAGATGTTTCAAAATCCGCTGCTGGATTTCTTGAGGAGTCAGAGCATTATCTTCGTGCAAAACCACATTGAAGGCTTCTATTTGACCGTTAGTGTAGAAAAACGTGATTTGTAGCATATTGTGGTCGTTCATCGCTAGGAATTACCTCTCTTGCTTGGTTTTCAAGTAGCTTTTGCCTTAACTCTCCCAAATCCAGCATTCTGTCAAGGCTAGTATTGTATTACCCAAAATTCAGTTGTCAGTTATCAGTTGTCAGTGACTAGTGGCTAGTGGCTAGTCAATACTTCTTGGTTAGGCTGCATAGCTCTTGAAGATCCCCCAACCCCCTTAACAAGGGGGCTTTAAGTCCCCTTGGTTAGGCTGCATAGCTCTTGAAGATCCCCCAATCCCCTTAAAAAGGGGGCTTTAAGTTCCCCCCTTAACAAGGGGGGCTAGGGGGGAGCGAATCTTAACTGAGATGTATTGGGTGGCTAGTGGCTTGACTCAATTCTTGTCACCAGTCACGAGCCACTAGCCACTGTCAATTACCAACTACCAATCCATACACAAATTTCTAGTCTTCTTCTATACAAACTTCACCATTTTGCGATTGAGTCGTGATATCTTGTTGAGCATCTGCAAAATAAAATCATCCTTAGGTTAGATGCCAAGAGCTATGAAGTGGAATCTCAGTTTGGAGGCAGAATTTTTTTATCAACAGGGATTGCGTCGCAATAAAGCCGAACAATACGCAGAAGCTCTACTGAGCTTGGATATAGCTGTGGAATACAAGCCAGATTTCGCTGATGCTTGGTCGCAGCGAGGTATAGCCCTGGGTAGTTTAAACCGCCATGAAGAGGCGATCGCTAGTTTCGATCGCGCTGTTACCCTGCGTCCAGATGCTAGCTGGGTTTGGCACAATCGCGGGATTGCCCTGGGTAAGCTGGGTCGTTATATTGAAGCTCTCAATAGTTTCGATCGCGCCTTAGAATTTAATCCCGATGCGGCGACAATTTGGCACAACCGAGGGATTACTCTGATCGATCTTGGTTGCTACGAAAAAGCTGTTATCAACTTTGAAAAAACAATCCAGCTACGACCAGATGCTTACTGGGCATGGTACAACCGAGGTACGGCACTGGGACATCTCAAGCAATTTGCAGCAGCAGTTGATAGCTTCGATCGCGCCCTAGAGTTCCAACCTGACGATCTCTTGACTTGGAACAATCGCGGCATCACTCTAAGCGACTGGGGTGAATATACCAAAGCAGTCGCTAGCTTCGATCGCGCTTTGGCAATCGATCCAGAATATAGCAAGGCTTGGTACAACAAGGGGGTAGCGCTGCGAAAATTAGGAGATTTCCCAGCAGCAATCATCTGTTTCGATCGCACTATTGAGTTGGAGCCTAATGATTTTTGGGCATGGTATAACAGGGGGCTATCTCTAGCACAAATTGGTGAAAAAGAAGCAGCGATCGCCAGCTACAAACATGCTCTGAGCATTCAACCTCAAGACATGGCAGTTTGGTACGATTGTGGTTTGGCATTGTATGAATTGTGCCGTTACCAAGAAGCGATCGCTATTTACACCAAAGCTTTAGAAGTCCAGCCTCATACACCTATATTTTGGTACAATATTGCCTGCTGTTATGCTTTGCAATCGCAAGCCGAACAAGCAATTACTAGCTTACAACAGGCAATTCAAATCAGTCCAGATAAGTATCGTACTCTTGCCAAGAATAGCTCGGTCTTTCATACCATTTCTCAAGACAAAAGATTTCAAAGTTTGATTTCTGAGTCATAAGTAGATGTATAAAATCAGAGTATTTTTACTTTAAAAGTTCTGTCAGTCATATAAACTTTCTTAGCCAGCAACAACTGGCTATTTTTTTGTTACATATAGCGATTCTTATTATGGTATACATTCGTAGGAGCGCATAGCTGTGCGCCCCTACAGATCTTTATCTCAGCCAATTGAAAAAGGCTAGAACACAGACGTACAGCGTTACCTCTCTCTAGAATTATACGCGCTTTATAATTTCGCTAAAACTTTCAGAATTTTCTCAGTAAAACCACATAAATTTGTTTGTGAAATCTTCAGCATAATTACCGCGATCGTGCGGCAAGAAATTAATTGATTTCAGGGCAAACTAGATCTTAAGTTTAACGAAAACTAGGAAAAACTTTGTCAACACAAACCTTTCTAATCAAACTTCTGGCACGAAAACAATCTCAAGAGCGAGGATTTACTATAGTACTTGCTCTTAGTATGGGTTTAATCTTAATGGCAATTGCGACTACCCTAATTTTTCGTGCTTCTCGTAACGAAGCGATCGCTTCTACCCGCACTCAGACTGGCGATAGTTTAGCTGTTGCTGAAGGAGGTATTGCTAGAATTATAGCTCTCATGACTAAACCAGAAAACGCAGTTTTACTAACTCGAAATTACGATCCAATCGACCCAAAAACGGGAAAAAATTATCTGGGAGCCGATGGCATTCCTAAAACGAGCGACGATACCACAACTGCTATTAATGAATGGATAACTCCGATTACTTTTCCTTGTCTACCGTCAGTATCTCCTAATGTAACTGCACTAACCAGTTCTAACAGTATTGGTAACGGTCAATTTCAGTTGCTGGCATATCGTTACGATAGTTTAAAGCAAACAGGAACTTTCCTCATATCGGGTCAAAACGATAATTCTATCGCTTATCTTGCAGTTACAGTAGCAATTAGTGCAACAATTCAAAATTTTCCTGGCGCTATTAGCACTCATACTACTATCGATCCGGATCGCATTGAAATACAAGCACGCAAAATTGTAGGTAAGAATGCTAATATTTACTTCGATCCTGTGACCGCTTTCGATAATTCTAATCTCAGTGGATATGCCATAAAAGGTGGTGCAAATAGATCTCAATATCTCGCTGCTATCGGTTCGGCATTAGATACCACAGATACTAGTATTGATGGCACGATTTTCGCTTGTAAACTGCAACTTAACTTTCCATTCACTGCACAAGGTACGGATTTAGGACAAATTACAGAGGCAAGCTTTCCAACTGTTACACCACCTGCAATACCTACACTCCTTCTAACTGGTGCTAGCGGACAAATTACGCATTATCAAACTAATAAAATTGATATCACTGATAAAATAATTGATGTTGATACAACTGCTGGTCCAGTTTATCTTTATGTGAAAGGTTCGTATTCAGGTAAAGAAGGATTTCATTTGCGAGGAAATTCTAAAATTCGTAATATTCGCACTGATGGACAACTACCCAGAGTTGGAGATTTACGAATTATTATTGTCTACAGTGGTTTGGGAACGCCGCAGTCTGCCTATCTTTACAATACTGCTTGTATTCAGAATGCTTTTCTTTACAATCGAGATGCAGATTTTAAATTAGAAACTTCAGGGGACGGTTGTGAGAGTCCTGGGAATAGTAATTTTGATGGAGTGGTGTGGGCTGAAGATATTCAAAATACTGATGTAAGTCTTGCTGGGATTAATGTACCGGATAACCTTCTCAGTTTATCAGACTTAGCTAATAGTTTTAACTTATATACTATTAATAAAATTGGCTCGATCCAAAAGTGGCAGCGATATAAGTTGTAGAGTTGTAAAGCTTTACCTTTTTAAAACTTTGTTTTTGAGCCATTGAGATCGCCTCAATTTCACTCATTCACTTCACCGTAAATTCACTGAAAAACCAGCAACAATATTTATTAAGATTACCGTAATTCTACGGCAATAAGTCAGTATAAAACAGGGCAAACTAGATTTAATTTTTAGGTTTTCTAATAGACAAAACATCATTTTTATTCTACCAACACAGAATTTTTATGAGGAGAATTGTTTTTTACATACAGTTAGTGCAATAGCTCATTACTAATCGCATCATACTATCAAATAAATTAGCAGCGATTCAATTATAAAACTTTCAACATGGCGCGGTCGATGCATCTACAGAAATTGCCACTACAAGATAAAGGATTTACTCTTTTTGAGGTATTGGTATCCATACTTATAGTTAGTATCTTTCTTTCTGTGGCAATGCAAGCGCTTTTATTTGCGATTATTTTTAAAGTGCGCGCCGAACAGCGTAACGAAGCAGTCACTTGGATTCAGAAGGATTTAGAATTCGTAAAAAATCAAGCTAAAGAATACGAAATTAATACTTTTCCTTATTCCAATAGATGTAATGCAACTACTTCTGCTGACGGCTTTGCTGCGGGATTACTGCATAGTATACTTGGCACACCAATGTCACCACCTCCATCAGCACCATCTACCACAACATCTGTTTCTAAAACTTTAGCAGGAAAAAGTTTCACGCTGACTCGAACTGCTATTTATGATACTCCTACTTGTGCTTATAAATTACTTCAACTAACTTATAATGTCACGCCAGCAGACAATAGTTCCCCTATTGCAACGCTTTCAACTGAGGTAATTCCTGATGCGTCGCTTAAGTGTCCGTAAAAATAATCAAAACAAAGGTTTCTCTTTAATAGAAATATTAATAATAGTTGTCATTATTGGCATTCTAGCCGCGATCGCAGTTCCTAGCTTTGCTGGTTCTTTGGATCGCGTCAAATTGAATCAAGCGGTAGTTGAAGTCAGAGGAATTTTGCAAGAAGCCCAAAGACAAGCTATTCGTAAAAGTCAACCTTGCGATGTCATGTTGACGTTATCGACTACACCAATACAAATTACTGCGAATTGTGGTGTTACGGGCGATCGCAATTTATCACAGCGAGTTCAACTAATCACAAATATTAGTCAAATAACGGGTAATCCCATCAAAATTACTTTCGGAATTTTAGGAACAGCAGAATTTACAGTTATCACTTCTACTAACCCTCCTCCTCCAGTTGATTCTAGTGGAAAATTGATCTTTTCTGTTGCCCACAGCTCCATTCGCGATAAAAAATGTCTGGCTATATCTAATACTTTAGGATTGACAAGATCTGGTGAATACACTGGTAATTCTACCACGGCAAATCAAATTACTGACAATGGTATGTGTACTGCATCCTAATTATGAGTTATATGAAAAAATATTTTGCTCGAATTTATCATCGGTTTCATATTTCTCAGCATTCTAGAGGATTTACGCTCGTAGAGTTACTAATTGCAGTCTTAATTAGTACGATGGTAATTATCATTGCTGGATTTGCTCTCGTCACAATTGCATCTTTTGATAATAAAGCAGAAGCCAGAACCGAAAGGCAAATCGATCTCAATCGTGCGTTCGATTTCATGAGTCATGAAATTAGAATGGCAAGTAGAATTAATCGGCTTGAAACTGAAGTCGCCGATAACTCTACTACAACTTTGGAAAAAATTGTAGAAGACGCTGGGATTAAAACAAAATTAGGTAGTTATGGCACAATTGCTTTATATCTAGAAATTCCTACTACTAATATTCCTCCTTCTTGTCCTCCCTCAACTGCTTCTTACACAGTTCCCGCTGATTATCAAACAGGGTATGACAAAGTAGTTTACGATATTCGCCCTACAACTGGAAGTTGGTTAAGTCCGAGAGTCATCGCACGTTACGGACGCATACCAAATGTAGATGGTTCAATCGATCCTTGCAAAAACCCTATTGCTAGCGATATTTTAGTTGACTCTATTTCCGATACAAACATCAACCCAACTTGCGCCGTCAAGTTTGGTGCTGGCGGTTTTTATGCTTGCGTTGACGGTAGCTTAGTGGATTTGTTCTTGCGTGGTGCAGTTAGTGGTACAGAAAATCAAGATGTCACGGGTAGGGCATTTTCTCGCCTCAGCAGCTACAGTACGGAACTCGCACCCGTGCTATCCGGTAGCAAGTCAGGAACAACCGAGATGAATTTGACTTGGACTTGGAGTGGTACGGGTAATCCGACTTACAAAGTCTATCGCACCGTGGATGGGGCAGCTACAGAAGTTTATAGCGGCTCTGTTTCTAGCTTAAATAGCAATAGTCTCACTGCCAGCCTTCGCCCTAGCTCTGGTAAACAAAACTGCTATACAGTGAGAGCAACTATCGGTTCGTATACCAGTGCGCCAAGCAATGCAAGGTGTGAAGATTTCTAAGACACCAGGCAAATAAGATGCACGGTAATTTAGTTATCAAATCGATCGCGAGCCAGCGTAGAGAAATTGCTTTCGCAAGTCCTATGCGACCGACCTATTTTGTCATAAAATTATCTTTTAATTAGAAAATTAAGAACTACAGAGATCGCGAGCGCTGAGGAAGCGGGACAATTCAAAATTCACGCATTCAAAATTTACCACCCCTACACCCCACACCCTTTCTTCACTGATAACTGATAACTGATAACTGTTTATGCGATCGCAATGGGAATGTTTGCTACAAAACTTAGGTGAATGGCAGGGTTCGTTTACTCGATTCTCACCCCAAGCTGAGTTTATAGAAGATACGCCTACTGTCGTATCATTAGCTGGATTAAACGATAACAAAACCATTCGTCAAGTTGTCCGTTTCCTACCACCCAATCGTCCCGTAGAAGAGAAAGTATTTGAATACAGTTCTCTGGGTAAGGGAGTTCTGTTTTTTGAAAATGGGGCATTTTCTCAAGGTTCGATTCAACTCAGTCCGGTTGCAGAATTTGGCGCAGAACTTGGTTTAATTCATGGCGATCGCCGCTTGCGCTTAGTGCAACTTTTTACACCGAATGGACAGTTGGATAAAATCACGCTGATTCGCGAATATCTTGCTGGTACGACGACTCCAGAACGTCCACCTTTACAAGTTGATGACTTAGTAGGTGAATGGCAAGGAGAAGCAGTCACAATTTATCCTGACTGGCGATCGCCCGATACCTATCCTACGCAATTGCAAATCGAGCGCCTGGGTAGCGATCGCCTCACACAACAGTTGACTATTTACTCTACGCCAGAAAACCCTTATCAAATTAGTTCCACGGGCAAAATTGCCGGATCGTTACTCTACTTCGAGGGAAATTTTCCAGCCAATCCTCAAATGAGTCCCCAGATTAATCAAGTTATGCTACTACCAGATGGCGCTTCTGCCACCTGTCCTCAACAAGTGCAGTTAAGACAAGCCTTTTTTCTCGAAGTGGGTTGGCTAGTACAGCCAAATCTCCGACAAAGACTGATAAGACGTTACAACGACAAGGGTGAATGGACTAGCCTTACTTTGGTTACTGAAAGGAAGTGAGTGATGCGTGAAGAAGGGGTGTAGGGTGTAGAGAATTTTGAATGCGTGAATGCGTGAATTGTTTTGCTCCCTCAGCTCCCGATCGCTCCCTCAGCTCCCTACTCCCTGCTCCCTACTCCCTGCTCCCTAATAACTGATGTACGTAAAATTACTGAAAAATTCATTGATATCTATCTAATTATAGTAGCGATCGCTTAGTGTTTATGGTAGAAATACGTAATATATTTGTTAAAATAATTACTAAATTTATGCCCGTACAAAGCTTTCGAGTCAGTAAATCGCAAAATCCTTGGGCTGAGGGTTCTAGGTTACTCGGAATAACATTGCTAATTGGATTTGGCATTCGGATAACTGCGGAGCAGTGTTACTTAATCCCTTCTACTTCCATGAAGCCGACTTTACAGATTGACGATCGCCTCTTCGTAGACAAAATTAGCTACCACATCGGCAATCCTCAGCGAGGAGATATCATCGTGTTTACACCTCCAGAAGCAGTGATTCAGGAAGAACATTCTCGCGATGCCTATGTGAAGCGAGTTATTGGATTACCAGGAGAGAAAGTAGAGGTGAACAACGGGATCGTATATATCAACGACCAACCATTAATAGAACATTACATTGCCGAGCCACCGGAATACATTTTAGCAGCAGCGATCGTGCCACCCAATTCTTACCTGGTACTAGGAGATAATCGCAATCGCAGCTATGACAGCCATGCTTGGGGTTTTATCAGTCGCGATCGCATTATTGGTAAGGCAGCAGTGCGTTTTTGGCCTCCCTACCGCGTGGGTAGTTTGTATGCTGAAACCGCCAGCAGTAATTAGATAAAGTCTGCTTTCGGTTGAGTAGATAGATAATTCCCCTCAAATCGCAATCGAGAAATGAGGGGAATTTACAACCACCAACTAACAACCAACACCAACAACTAAAATTCAAACGTTGTCCTCAACGTACCGACAACAATATCGCTATTGTCGCTATCGTGACCTGGAGCAGTTAGCCAAATTACGCCCGGTGCAACCGAGATATTATCAGTCAGTTGATATCGATAGGAAGCTTCAACGTGCAACCCAGTGTCGGGATCTCTTCTTCTTTCTACACCGTCGCCGTCAGCAACAGTAAAACCACTCGTACCCGTTAGCTTAGGTTCCACCGCCACAATAATATTGAGTAGGTTTCCTTCCTTGCCCAAATCGGGAAAACTGAGGGACAGAGCATAGTTCCACACGTCAGCATCACCCAATCCAAGGACGATCGCCTTACTCAATCCTGCCCATCCACCAATTCTAATTCCAGGGGTGATGTCAAATTGTGCTTCTACACCGTAATGATTGCCTACTACCGATCGCGTGCTGCCATCAGCATCTGTGACTTCTACCAGCGATCTGATACTACCTTGTTCTGTCGTGTTTAAGGCTTCATCATACGTATGAAGATAGGCAAAAGCAACCTTAAATCTGTCAGTTCCGTACTCTAATCGCCCGAGAAAGCTGTTGCTACCGTTAAATAAACCGTTACCAGGGGAAGGATCTTCAGCATTACCAGCTTGATAGCCAAGTCCCAGTTTTAAAGCTTCAGTTATCGAGAACTCTGTAATTATCCCTGCATTCTGTCCCCCTGCATTATAGATGGGATTGAAGCTGAGATTACCAATTGCACCTACATTCGTGTCGGTAATCAGGTTATCGACAATATCAAAAACGTCGTCGTATTCTCCAGAGTTAGCTAGCAGCCACACTCTTAGATTATCGCCAACTTGAAAACTGTAGTTGAGGTTATCTATGACAACATCGTTTCCAGTATCTGTAGCATATGCTATCTGTCCTTCATTCGTAATGTTGCCTACATAATCAAAGGCACTAAAGTTACCTGCTTGCAAGCGAACTTGCAGTTGATCTGTACCAGTAAAACTAGACAGGAAATTGAACCGCATTCTCGTTTGTAAGACTGTGTTGTCCTCCACGTCATCGCCAAAAGTATCGCTAGCCGCCATAATGACTTGAGCGCTCAAGTTGGTTGTGGTAGAAAATTGATTCGCTTCCAGTTCGGCGGTGGTTGCTTCTAAGGCATCGACTCGACCGCGCAAAGTTGCAAGTTCCGTACCAAACTCCTCTTGCAACCGTTGTAAAGTTGCCAGGTCTTCTTTGTTGACCATATCAGCAGAAGCGGTCGCAATCAGTTCGTTGACTCGATCTAAACAAGCGTTTAACCCTGCGGCAAATTCATAACGAGTTAAAGCGCGATTACCGCGATAAGTTCCATCGGGGTATCCAGCAATGCAACCATACCGTTCTACCAAAGATTGCAATGCCTGAAATGCCCAATCTGTAGGCTGCACGTCTGATAATTGGGAAACTGAAGTCACTTGAGCTAGCTGTGGCGATCGCTCTCCTGTTGTTAGTGTCTCAACGCTGGTTGTTGAAGTCACGGGAGTCACTGAACTTATATCTCCCGCGATCGCTGAGTTTAAATATAAAGAATTGGCAGCAATAATTGCTAGAGAAACGAAAAATGAATCTCTAAGAAGTTGTTTCATTAGTATATACCTCACACCTTTTCTAATATTTACCGAGAATGGCAAAGAAAAAAAGTTACATGGATTACGATATTTTCCCAAACTCAAAAAACTGTTTTAGTTGAAGATGGCAGTTGCTGATTTCGTCGAATTCTACAACTCTTTTGGCTCAAACTTTTGAACTCATTCCTAAGATAGATGTTCAAAAATCAGTCGAGAATATCTTTTGGGTTCGTTGAGCGGCGAAGTGATTCTGTCTTTTTATAAGTGTTTAAATGTTATCAACAAATAACTTGTGTAAAAAATGATTTGGAGTAGCAAAGATAACAATATTTTGAACGCTACGACTGTATTATAAAATCCACAAAATATGGGTTTCAGTTGCGGTGTTAGCTATAGCTATCGCCATATTTTTGTAGTCGCGTGCAGGGTTTTATCAAGAGTAAACAATTCCAGTCTGGTAACTGCCACCTGCACCAAACAAGAAGCTACAAAGCAGACACGATCCTTTCACTCGCCATTCTCGCACCTGATAAGTTTCTAGCAGTTGGTCCTACTTGTAATGCCGCTAAACCGCCCATCATGTATAATTCGCATCCCGACCAGCGCAAGCAGGGATCGAGAACGGGTAAGCCTCTAGCTACAGGTAGAGGAAAGACATCGAGAATATCTGTTAGCAAAGGTTCCGCAGTCACGTCAAGTTTCGTCCCTGTTGCAACCCAAATGCGATCGCATTCATTCTCTTCCCCATTGTGGCAATGCACTAACCAACTATTCCCTTGCCATACTGCTTTGACGACTTGGCATTGTTCTTGAATTTGCAAGCGATCGCACCGCATGAGCCGCCGCAACTGTAGCATCATTGCTGGTGTGAGGGAACCCCCATTTCTAGCTTGCTGAATTAAATACCAACGCTTTTCCCAGTCTGGTTCTGCCCAAAAATCTTTGAGATATTTCGGTCCCAGCCACCCTGGTTCGGCATCAAATAATTTCTCTTGTAAGTTGCGCCTTGCCATCAACACGACTCTAGCACCACGGGCGATCGCGCCTACAGCCAAATGTCCGCTAGTTAATCCGCCACCAACAATTAATATCCGTTCTCCAGCTAAGTGTAATTTTCGCAAGTCCACCTGCTGTGAGTGACATAACCGTTCTGGCGGATAAGGAGACTGAATTTGACTCACCCACTCAGGTATGTGAATTTGACTGCTACCCTTTGCAAATACTACTCTACGGGCAACAACCGCGCGATCGTTTGCTAACCACAAGCGAAACCGAGGACGCAACCGATGCTGTAAAGGCTCGATCCGCAAAACCTTAGCGTGACAAACTGGTGGTAACTCCAAACGGCGAATTAAATCGGCACAAAAATCTTGAAATAGCTGCGTTCCTGGTAGATCGTACGGGGCAAATAATTCTTGGGGACGAGATTCGGCAAACTTCCGCAAGGCGTAAGGGTTGGGATCGGGATGATGGACGGCAGGAGAACGTAAATGAGGAATCTCGAAAGCCGCAAATTGTTGCTGCCACTGCTGCAACCACATGCCACTCGGATCGAAAACAGCAAACCTCTGTCGCAGCTTGTTCCGCTTTTGTAGCAAGTAGGCGACAAACGTGAGGGCGTGGGGACCAGCGCCAATGATGGCAATATCGGTATTAGAGGCTTCTACGGACATAACAATCGTGCTAGATTAAGCAGTACTTTAAAATGATAATCATTCTCGCACATGCTAACACCAGTAATCAAAAGTCAAAACTGAGCAGACAGGAGACAACAGAGAGCAGAGGAGACTAGGAGCAGAGGAGAAATTACTAGTCACTGATAACTGATAACTGATAACTGAGAGTAAATTGGTAGGATGCTTTATCTATCTCCCTATGATTCCTGCCAGAAGAGTTTATTTGTTGCTGTTATTGGGAATAGCAGTCGCACCTCTATTAGCCACAATTTGGAACGTACCGCGCAGTATCTTGGTAATGCTGCTTTTTGATACTGTGATTTTAGGACTGACGATCGCCGACAGCTTATTAGTACGCCGTCATCGCATCCAAGTCGAGCGATCGCTACCCGCTAGACTTTCCATCGGACGGGATAATCTGGTGGTTGTGACAGTGCGATCGCTTAAAAAATCAGCTCAAATTCAAATTTACGATTATTACCCGATGCAGTTTGCTGTTTCTGCCAATACGCTGACTGCTGCTCTTGCATCTAACAGCACGACGGACTTAACTTATACAATTCACCCCAACCAACGGGGAGAATTTGGCTGGGGAGATCTGCAAGTGAGACAATTGGGTGCTTGGGGATTAGGTTGGGATAATTGGAAGATTCCTCAAAGTCAGAAAGTGAAAGTTTATCCTGATTTAGTAGGGTTGCGATCGCTCTCGATTCGTTTGACACTACAATCGGCTGGTTCGATCCGCAAGCTGCGCCAACGGGGAATCGGCACGGAATTTGCCGAGTTGAAAGATTATAGTACGGGTGATGATTTGCGGTTGATTGACTGGAAAGCTACGGCTCGTCGCAACCGTCCTTTGGTGCGAGTTTTGGAGCCAGAACACGAACAAACCCTGATTATTCTATTGGATAGAGGACGCTTGATGACGGCTCAAGTATCAGGGTTAAAGCGGTTTGATTGGGGTTTAAACGCAACTTTGGCTTTAGCACTAGCGGGAATTCATCGCGGCGATCGCGTGGGTGTGGGAGTATTTGATAAACAAATGCAGACTTGGATACCACCAGAACGAGGGCAAAATCAATTAAATAAACTGATCGATCGCCTGACACCAATTCAACCCGTATTACTCGAATCTGACTACATCAGTGCTGTAACGAGTATTGTCAAGCAACAAGCTCGCAGAGCTTTAGTAGTATTAATTACAGATATTGTTGATATTACCGCTTCTGCCGAATTATTGGCAGCATTGGGCAGACTCACACCCCGTTATTTACCTTTTTGCGTTACATTGCGCGATCGCCAAGTGGATCGGTTAGCTAATACTTCTACAGATGAAGTTAATCCGACTTATGCCCGTGCTGTGGCTTTGGATTTATTATCTCAGCGTCAAGTTGCCTTTGCTGGGTTGAAACAAAAAGGCGTTTTGGTATTGGATGCACCAGCCGATTTAATTTCCGAACAGTTGGTAGAGCGATATTTGCAGCTCAAGGCGAGGAATCAATTGTAATGGGTAGTTGGTGATTGGTAGTTGGTAGTTGGTAAGAATAAGGTAGCCTAGTCATGACACATTTTTTGACTTTTAACTTTTGACTTGTCGTAGAATACTCACACTTTGAGCGGAACGTAAGATATATCAAACAGCGATCGCCAATGGTTATAGCAGCGACAATATTACAGGTGTGGCTCAACTGTTCGTGTGATTAGTTGAGCCAAATTGTTATGTTTTAATCTCGCGGCAACAATTGCCGCAATTCTTGTGGTAGAAAGCGATCGCAGAAATGCTCGATCGCTCTGCTATGGCGTTGGTATAAAACACCCAAGTATATAATCGATATTCCCAAAACAGTGAGTGCAAAAGGAAATAGTAAGGCATCTTTAAACACTGTATAAGCGAGATGACCTAAATACCCAAAAACACCCATAGCGCCAAAAACCATAAAAACTTTGCGTTTCAATAACACCGATAGTAAAATTAATCCCAGATTAATTAAACAATAAATAAATTTTTGCCACTCATTGCTATTGCCCATCAAAGTCATACCAAACCAGAAGGCAAGTAAGCCAAATAGATACAGCCAAAAGGCAAAATCTCCATCTCGTCTGCGCGTGCGAAGATCGATTAAATAGGCGACAACAATACATGCAATTCCAAACCATAGAGAAACCAAAAGTCTTTGTTCCCAAGTAAAATCATTTTTACCAAATAGCAATGGCGTTAAATCCATTGACATGAAATATAGTGAAAAAGCAATAGGCGCAGTCAAAAATGGAAATCTAACAAACTTGAGTGCAATTAAACCTGCAATAACAGTTCCCAATTCCATCAAAAACCAACTGCCTTTAATCCAAACATAGTAATTTCGATATACACCTGGATCGCCTTGAATCCAAAATCCCATCCATCTTTGCAGTCCATAAATTGCTAGAGGAGTCATGCAAACTGCGATCGCAAATAGCAATCCCCCAGGAATTTTCATATTTTGGTGAAAGTACAAAGTTTTGCCCGCCATAACGAAGCAAAATGTATAAATACTAGCTAATAGAAACATTCCACCGCCACCAAATGATTCCCATGCTAAATTCATAAACCAACTCATGGCAGAGATGACAACCAAAGCCCCAAAATAGAAAGCTACGTTGGCAAAATTAAATTGGGGGCGATCGCCGCTCCGGTGAGATAATGCTTGCCATAGCGCGTCTGCTTGCGCCTCAGTAATTAAGCCTTGGGAAGCTGCCCAAGACAAATCTTCTTTGTAAATTTTCATACTCGAAACCATAGGAGCATTTAACTCCATCATGAAAGTCAGTTTCGAGAAAATGTACGGTTATTGTGCCACTATCGAAGGTGCTTATTTTTACATTTAAATTTGCGCGGTACGTTTTTTAACGCTTAATTTTGTAGGGTACGTTAAATAACACACCCTACCAGCTTAACCCTGGAAATAATGGCACTTCTTCCCTGTGATATTTCGCTAAATAATCTTTAAAAGACGTGCCACCAGTTCCGACTTCTACATCTGTATCTAATGCCTTTGATAAAGCATCTAAAACCCGTTCCATGTCAATAATCATCTGATGGAAAGCAAGTTCGCAGATTTGATGTATGGAAATAAACAAATCTTCATCTTTTGAAGCAGTTAGAGTTTTTTTACAGCTAATTAGCGCCTCAATGTTGTGATAATTCCAATAATGATTTTTGCTGACATCCAAATTAGGATCGAGGGGAGGTAGAGGTTGATAAGATTCAGACATAGTAGTACAAACGTTACACTTAACGCCTATACATTATATTGACAAGAATTGCGATCGCACGATAGGAATTGTGGGGCGATCGCCAAATCCTCCATTTGGAGGTCAACAAATGTTGACTTATAGTAGTAATCTGAAAAATATAGACTGTTAGTATTACGGTCATAGCCAAAGTGGTCATACCCAAAGTTAACTGAATGCTGCTTTGAGAGGTTAATAGTATGGATAGATTGCAGCAACTGCTTCGGAACTCATTCATTCGCCTAGAAGGATTACTGTATCAAATATTTGGATTTTTTCGCAAAATCTGGGGTTTCTTTTATCAACGCTTACTTATTTTGCTACAAGTGCTAGGATTCTCAAACTCTAGTTATTTTGTTGAATCCGATCGCCAAAATAATATAGAATCGGCAGAAGATCGGCAAATAACTGAAGTCAAATCAGAAAAAATCGAACCCAGCTTCACGCCTAATAGTCGTCGTCCCGATCCGCAGATGGAATATTACCGCAAACTGGCTGGGCAAGTAAATCCGACGAAAAAATAGGAGTTAGGGGTTAGTGAAAGGAAAAGGGGGACAAGGGGGATAAGGGAACAATTCTAGTCACCAGCCACCAGTCACTAGTCACTGATAACTGATAACTGACAACTGATAACTGAAAAATGCCAGAAGTCCGATTCGATAAGTACTATCGCTATGCAGACTTGACCGAGATTGTAGGCGCATACGCCCGAGAATTTCCGCACCTGGTACGCCTGCAAAGCATTGGTAAAAGCTACGAAGGCAGAGACATTTGGCTGTTGACAGTTACCAATTTCGCGACGGGTGACGATCCAGATAAGCCTGCTTTGTGGGTAGATGGTAATATCCATGCCACCGAACTTGCGCCTTCAAGTGCCTGCCTGTATTTACTGCAAGCGTTGGTGACTGGCTACGGCACTCAACCTGATATTACCCGTTGCTTGGACACTCGCGTATTTTATATCTGTCCCCGCGTCAATCCTGATGGCGCTGAGTTGGCGTTAGCAGATCGACCAAAGTTTATCCGTTCTAGCACTCGTCCTTATCCTCACCAGGGAGAACGAGACGAAGGATTAGTCATGACAGATATGGACGGAGATGGTCGAATTCTACAAATGAGAATACCAGATCCGAATGGTGCTTGGAAAGTTTGCCCAACTGAACCGCGTTTATTAATTCCACGGGAACCAATAGAAACAGGCGGACAATATTACCGCATCCTCCCAGAGGGAGAAATTGAAAACTACAACGGCATCCAGATTGACATTCCACCACCGAAAGAAGGACTCGACTTAAACCGCAATTTTCCGAGTGGATGGCGACAAGAACAAGAGCAAATGGGAGCTGGACCCTATCCTGCCTCAGAAGCAGAAGTGCGATCGCTAGTTGATTTTATTACCAGTCATCCTAATATTACAGGGGCGATCGCCTTTCATACTTTTAGTGGTGTTATCCTGCGCCCGTACAGCCATCAGAGCGATGACGAGTTACCCACCAAAGATTTGCGCGTTTACCAACGCATCGGCAATCAAGCCACCGAACTAACTCAATACCCTGCTGTCTCGGTCTTTCACGAATTTCGCTACGATCCCAAAGACTTTATTACAGGTGCATTTGACGATTGGGCTTACGAACACCAAGGAGTATTTGCCTGGACGGTAGAAATTTGGAGTCCGCAGCGTCAAGCCGGAATTAAAGAGTATAAACTTATCGACTGGTATAGAGAACACCCTTTTGAAGATGACTTAACCATGCTGCGTTGGAGCGATGAAGTTCTGGGTGGTAAAGGTTATGTCGATTGGTATCCCTTCAACCATCCCCAACTCGGTGAAGTCGAACTAGGAGGCTGGGATGCAATGTATGCCTGGTCAAATCCTCCCCCCCAGTTTTTGGAAAAAGAGCTGGCGCGTTTTCCCGAGTGGTTGGTATGGCACTTGTTAATCTCACCTCAGTTGGAAATCTATGAGGCGAGTATCAGTCACTTAGGCGGTTCTAACTACCGCATCCGCTTTGCCGTTCAAAATACAGGTTGGCTACCTACCTACGTTACGGAAAGAGCAATGGATAAAAAACTGGTACGGGGTTGTCTATGTGAAATCGAGCTACCAGAAGGGGCAAAATTGGTAACAGGTAAATTGCGAGAAGATGTAGGACAACTCGAAGGACGCGCCTACCAACCTTCTGCACCCCTGAGAAGACAAGCCGATTCTACAAGCGATCGCGCTTTGGTTGAATGGGTAGTATACGCGCCTGACGATGGCACAGTATTCAAATTAACTGCTCGTCACGATCGCGCCGGAGTCGTCCGTACTCAGTTAACAGTTGACAGTTAACAGTTATCAGTGACCAGTTAATTCTGACTTACGACTTACGACTTACAACTTACGACTTACCGATAACTCTCCCATATTCTGTTCTTAAAGTCATGACGGTATGCTCCGATTATTCCTATCTTGCAGCGTAGGATTACAGCTCTAGAGGATAAAAAATATGGGGTTAAAATTTCCGTTCAGTTTCAGTCTGGCTTCACTCAAACGTTTTATCCCAATTGTTATTGTTACTTTCGGATTAACTTTTATATTTCACTTCTTTGCTGCAACTCCAGCTGTTAACAAACCTCATCCCAAAATCGTCCTGATTTCCCTAGATGGCGCGACACCACCGTTGCTCGATCGCTACTTTGCAACTGGTGTATTAGATAAACATAAGGGATTGGGACTGTTGCAAAGTCAAGGACTTGTTGCCAAACAAAATCAAACTATCACCCCGTCTCTAACTGCGCCAGCCCATATTGCGATCGGGACTGGTTCTACAGCTGCTCGTAACAATATTAATGCTAATAGCTTTCACCTCGTCGCCAGTCCTTTCAAACAAAATATCAGCGGTTTTGCGGCTCCAATTGGCGGCTACTCGGTAGGAATTGATGGACCCTTAGATGACCATACCCAAACTGCTGAATCTCTCTGGATTGCGCTGCGGAACAACGGTAAGAAAGTCGTTGCGGCTACCTTTCCCGGTGCAGATGGACTCGATATCAAAATTCCTGGTTTAACAGACAGCCCAATTGTCCAATCAGCTAGCGATCGCACGGTAGATTACACTGTACCGTATGGTGCGT
The DNA here is from genome assembly GCF_000817735.3 of Scytonema millei VB511283. Taxonomy (NCBI): domain Bacteria; kingdom Bacillati; phylum Cyanobacteriota; class Cyanophyceae; order Nostocales; family Scytonemataceae; genus Scytonema; species Scytonema millei. The sequence continues at coordinate 163,896 of NZ_JTJC03000005.1, forward strand.
TTGGCGGCGTAGGAGCTAGGGGCTTTAGCTTCACAGCAGCAGATTTTAGCGACGCTGCTAGCGAAATTATTCAGCAACTCACAACCGCAGGTAAAACATCTTTTAGTCCCGTGAAAGTCACGACTCTCGAAACCATTCCTGCAAGCGGTTCGGGTAGCTTGACTGGTGGCGGCGGTCCCTACAACCTGCAAGTAGCGGCGATCGATACGAGCAACGATAAAGCGGTTAACTACGATACTTTAATTATTTTTGATGCCGATCGCGGTATCCAACCTAGAGCATCTCAACCCCCTGCTACTGGTTCCGCGTACCTCAAGGCTAGCGATCGCACCTCCAGTTTATTTTACTTTGAAGGCAGTACAAATAAAGTTGGTACGAGTTTCTATGTAACTCAACTCACCCCCGACCTTTCCCAGGTGCGGTTAGCGCGTTATTCTGCTAACTATATTCCTCGCAATCCAGCAGTTTTGGCGGATGTGGACGATGCAAACGATCGTGTTGGGTTCTGGGTTCCTCAGCCTGACTTCCGCATCCCCGAACGAATCAGTCCAGGCTTTGATGATTTTCCCGATTTAGAACTAGAAGCCATTTATCAAGATCAAGTTCATACTTTTGTAGATTACCAGACGCGGATTGCTTTGCGGGCGATCGCCCAAAATCCCGATGCGGATCTTGTCTTGACATATATCGAACAACCTGATGGTTCGGGACACCAATTTCTGATTACCGATCCTCGCCAAGCTACTGATTTTCGCAATCCAAACTCGATTGGGAATAATCAAGACCGAGAAAAAATTGAGCGATATCAAAAGTATCTGCGATCGGCTTATCAAGAAGCAAATACAGCCGTGCAGCGAATTATTGAGGCTGTTGGAACAAATAAGCGCGGTAGACCGAATAGTAATGTTATCGTAGTTTCCGACCACGGTTTTGCCCCGTTCCACACCGCAGTTAGCCTCAACAACTACCTCAGCAGCTTGGGCTTTGATAATACAAAAGTACGAGCAATTACCTCGGGTCCAGCGGTCAACATTTACATCAATTTGCAGGGACGAGAACCGGATGGCACTGTGAGTCAAGCAGAATATGTCACGCTGCAACAACAGTTGGTTGATGCGCTATCCAAATTTACCGATACTAATCCAAACTATACTGCGGGGAACGGATCTGTAGCGATCTTCGATAAGATTTACGCTCGTCCCATACCTAGCGATCCGAGCGATCGCAACTTTGGCTTAGATACAAGTGAGTTTATCGGTCAAGACAGTGGAGATGTTTTTGCAATTATGCAGCTGGGGTACAATTTTGACGGCACTCAAACCCCAGCAGTACAACGTTTGGGCGATCCGACTTCAGAGACTCCATTGCTATCAGTCCCCAACTTCTACGGCGTTCATGGCTACGATCCAGAATTACCAGAGATGAGCGCAATTTTTTATGCTGCTGGATCGGATATTGGTGCTGGGACAATTCAGCGAGTGCGTAATATCGATATTGCCCCTACGATCCTGCGAATTTTGGGCGTGCAACCAGCGCCTACTGTGGAAGGCAATCCGGTCAATCTAGGTCGGGCGTAAGACTTGCGCCGCCAATCCCAACCCCCGCCAAATTGGGGCATTTATTTCCCCCTTTTGAAGGGGGGTTAGGGGGGATCTTACGCTTAACCAAAAAGTATTGGGTTAGGGGGGATCTCTCTTGTCGCAGTCAAACAATAAATAACCTTCGTTAAAAATTGCGATCGCTCCAGACCCGCCAAAACATTAAGAATATCTTAAGAATAAAAATAAATTCCAGAAATATGCTGCTATGCTTATTCGCTAATTATTCAGCAGTAGATCGTTCTACAACTCAATCCTAGACAGAATTCTGTCAATGTGAATCCAAAAACTAACTGAATTACGACCTAACAGAGGAAAGTCAATGCCAGATAGCGTTTCTCTAGTGGATGGCATATTTATCGGTTACATATTTGCCAATTGCATATTTCTCGATCGCTCACAGCTAATTTACTTATATTCGCAAAATTCACTCAAGTTCCGAAATTTATAAGTAAGTGTGATGTATCGATTTACCTAAGTGCGATCGCAACTTTGACGACAGTTAACCACAGTTTAGATCGCTAAAATTCTGAATGTTTTTGCCGTTTACTTAATCCATGAGGAGTTTTTATGTCTAGACGTATGTGCTGGTTATCTCAAGCCCAACAGGGAGAAAAAATCTTACACTTACAACTCTCGCCCGACGAGCCTTGGAAGCCATATACTGCTTTTCGCCAATTCGCCGTACCAGACTATCCGATTCCAGGTGGTTCTAAAGGTTGGGCAACCTACCAAAAGTTATTAAAAGCAGGTTGGACTTTGGTGCATAGCTCCCGCGCTCAAGAATTTACCGTTAAGGATGCCAGCATCGTCAACAACTCATAACTCCTAAAAGGATTTTGTCAGAGGAGTTAGGAGTCATTCTATACTCCTGTCTCCTTCTAAAAACACTACACGTTAAACCGAAACAGCATCACGTCCCCTTCCTTGACGATGTATTCTTTTCCTTCACTACGGACTAAGCCTTTCTCTTTAGCGCCATTCATCGAGCCATTGGCTACTAAGTCGTCGTAAGCCACCGTTTCAGCGCGAATAAAACCTCGCTCAAAATCAGAGTGAATGACTCCAGCAGCTTGCGGTGCTACCATTCCGGCGGTAATTGTCCAAGCGCGAGTTTCTTTTGGACCCGTAGTAAAGTAGGTACGCAAACCGAGTAATTCGTAGGTAGCGCGAATTAAAGATTTTAACCCGCCTTCTTCTACCCCTAATGTGGCAAGAAATTCGGCTCGTTCTTCTTCTGGGATTTCGACTAATTCCGATTCTACTTGTGCTGAAACTATAACCACCTGTGCTTTATCAGAGGCTGCAAACTGCCTGACTTGTTCCACCCATTGGTTTCCAGTTGACAGATCGTCCTCCGATACGTTTGCGGCATAAATAACTGGTTTAGCTGTGAGCAATCCCAACCCTTTAATTAAGACAGCTTCTTCATCAGTTAGACTGACTTGACGGGCTGGTCTACCTAGATTGATAGCTTCTGTCAATTTATCTAACACAGTCAATTCAAGCTGAGCTTCTTTGCTGGTTCGAGCTAGCTTGCGGGCGCGATCGCTTCTGCGTTCGATTTGGGCTAAATCTGCTAAACCCAGTTCTAAATTAATCACCTCAATATCTCGTACCGGATCGACAGAACCAGCGACGTGAATGATATCGTCATTCTCAAAACAACGCACGACATGAACGATCGCATCAACTTCGCGGATGTGGGAAAGAAATTGATTGCCTAGTCCTTCTCCCTGACTTGCACCTTTGACCAAACCCGCAATATCGACAAACTCAACCCGCGTAGGCACGATTTGCGCGGAGTTAGAAATTTCGGCAAGCACCTTTAGTCGTTCATCTGGTACGGCAACCACGCCCACATTTGGTTCAATCGTACAAAAAGGAAAATTAGCCGCCTCCGCTTTGGCATTGGCAACTAAAGCATTAAACAATGTAGATTTGCCGACATTAGGCAGTCCGACAATTCCGGCTCTGAGCATGGCTGTGTAACGATCGCTAATTCCTTTGTCAGGATAACAAAATCTCAGAGGAATATATGAAACCGAATTTCACAAAATTCACGGAGGTTTTTACTACAGCTGAATCCTATCCTGAAAAAACTATCTAGGTTAATGTAGGTCAATGTTTGTGTTTCAGAATCGGACTTCTACTTTATTTATTGCTGCTAGCTTATACTTCTCAGTTATTGGTGCGATCGCTACAGTCGCCAGAGCCGATATCCGCGATTTTACGCTACACAATGAAACCAGTGTCAATATTCAGGAACTACATATATCTAACTCTGGTGCTGATAAGTGGGGGGCAAATCTTCTAGATAAAGATGTCCTGCTTCCAGATGAAGCGGCTGACATAGTTTTTGAAGACGACTCCGCCTCATGCCTTTACGACATCCGAGCTATGACTAATGATGGTGAAATAGACAAGCGCCAAGTTAATCTTTGCGAAACTGTAGATTTCTCGATCGCAGAATAGCATTTGCTGCCTACACCGGTTCGGGAATTGGTTGCGGAATTGGTGCGGGTACGGGTTGGGGGATTGGTGCGGGTACTGGTTCCGGTACTGGCGATGGAATTGGCTGCGGTGCTGGACTCGGTACTGGTTCTGGTGCTGGTGAGGGCGTTGGTTCTGGAGTCGGTAGGGGACTCGGTGTCGGATCGGGAATTTGTGGATCGGGAATATAAATCATAGGTAGATGAGATTAAATGCATTACTCATCTAAGCTAAAAAGCGATCGCCACTTCTGACATCTCCCGAAATGCCTACACTTAGATACTGAAAAAACTAGGCAACTTGCTTAGATGGCATTCACATAAATTGCCTAGTTATTCATCTTCCCTCAGACATTATTTAGATCTCCATTTGTGGAAAATCAGAAAGATTATTCTCTATAAGTCGTGCTACCTACAGTTCGATCGGGGTCGCGATATGCTGTAGGTTCTTTTCTCTTTCTTCCAGCTAGACCGAGTAATCCAGCTAGACCGAGTAAGCCAAGCCAACCCCAGTTACTATCATCATTGCGATCGTCTACGTCATCGTCAACAACTGTAGGTTGAGTCGTTGTTGTTCCAGCGTCTGGGGTGGTAGTGGTTTGTGCAGATACAGGTAGTGCTGTCAAGCTGAAGGCGAGAACTCCAGCACCAATTATTTTAGAAAGAGCAGCAATTTTCATGGTTAAGTTTTCTGGTTGAATTGTTATGCTGCCTACTAATCTATTCAGTAGCAATCTAAACTAAATCGCTCTTAAGCCAGAAAACTCATTTGTTGGTAGATCTAGCTAGAGAAATAGAAAAAATACTTCTCTTAACCAAATTTAACTTTTGGCTTGTAGTTAAATTAACTTCTTATTAGTAGTTTTTCATCGCCCTTTGTATCTCTCTTTGGTCTTGACGACGCTTTAAATCTTCCCGCTTGTCATGGAGTTTTTTCCCTTTAGCAAGTCCAATACTAATTTTGACTAAGCCGCGTTTGAGATACAGTTTTAGCGGCACTAATGTCAAGCCCTGTTGTTCTACCTTACCAATCAGCTTGCGAATTTCCTGCCGATGCAGTAGGAGTTTACGAGTGCGGCGAGGGTCGTGATTAAAATATTGACTGCTGCTAGTATAGGGTGAGATATGAACGTTAATTAGCCATGCCTCTCCGTTACGAATAAGAGCATAGCCATCTTGCAGGTTGACTTTACCTGCACGGATTGACTTGACTTCTGTACCCATGAGTTGCAGTCCTGCCTCATAGGTTTCGAGGATATCGTACAAAAAGCGGGCTTTGCGATTGTCGCTCAATACCTTATAACCGTCGTTGTCGCTCATTGAAGTTTTCTTGCAGTATTCTCGTGCTGCTCTAAAGTACTAAAGTAAGGGGAAAATAGATTATCGACTATTTGCTAAAAGATTTACATCTACCTTGCTAAAAGTTAAGGTATGCTGGCTATTGCGAACTTATCACGTTTCTCGCTATCTTGCCATGCTAAATCGCTAGATTATTTTAGGGACTTTAACCCGTCAGACATACTTCTAAAATCCCTGCCTCCTATCTCCTACTGTGGCGATCGCGATGACAATTTTCTATCAAGAGTTGGAATTACTTGCATGGATATGTTTCGGTAGGATAAATAAATCCTCGGTTAATACTGTCAAAGTAGAGCCAGAAACTGCAAAATCTTTACTCAGCGTAGTAACTCCATATTATTCATGCCTCTGACTATTCTTGTTGTTGATGACGATCCTGGGACTCGTCTGGCTATCAGTGATTATCTTGAGATGGCTGGTTACTCAGTCATTACGGCTGCTGATGGGCAACAAGGCTTGGATATGGTCGAGACTTATCGCCCTCATTTGATGGTGACAGATATTGTGATGCCCCGCATGAATGGATATCAGTTGGTACGAAGTGTCAGACAACACCCTTCATTTCGACTGCTGCCAGTCATTTTCTTAACAGAACGTAACAAAACTGAAGAACGAATTCAAGGCTATCAGTCAGGAGCAGATCTTTACCTACCTAAACCGTTTGAGTTACAAGAACTAGGAGCGGCAATTCGCAATTTGTTGGAGCGATCGCAAATGATCCAATCAGAGTATCGCCTATCCCAGGAAGAAGGCTTGCGTCCCCAGACAACCGCAACGGCGATCGTCGAAAAACTTGATTTTCCCTTCCACCTCACCCAACGCGAGCAGGAGGTGTTAGTCATGTTAACTCACGGTCTTTCCAACGCTCAAATTGGCAGCCAGCTCCACCTTAGCCCCCGCACGGTAGAAAAATACGTCAGCAATCTCCTGCGCAAAACAGAAACCAACAACCGAGCCGAACTCGTCGGTTATGCGATGAAACATCGATTGGTTGAATAGTCATTTGTCATTTGTGAACGCCTAGTGTTTTAACTTACGACTTACGACTTACGACTTACGACTTCTTCTACTCACTGTCTGCAATTTCCTGTTTGACGCGATCGAGCAGTCCGTTACAAGCATCGAGAAGGAGGTCAATCACCTGGTTAAATCCCTCTGCACCACCGTAGTAGGGGTCAGGCACTTCTTTCATGGTATGCTCGGTGCAAAAGTCACAGATCAAATGCACTTTATCGCGGTATTTGCCACTGAAATCCAGTGCCAGAATGTCGTAGTAATTTTCTCGATCCATTGCCAAAATCAGATCGAATTCCGCCAAATCCGATTTTTGCAACTGGCGCGCTCGACCGCATAAGTGAATTCCCAGCCGATTAGCTGCTGCAAACGTCATGCGACGGTCTGGCGGACTGCCAACATGATAGCCACCCGTACCAGCAGAATCACAAACGACGCGATCGCTCAACTGATGGCGATCGATCGAATGGTTCATAATATTTTCCGCCGCTGGAGAACGGCAGATATTACCCAGGCAGACAAAAAGTAACTTGTAAACCATAACAAGGGAGTAGGGAGTAGGGAGTAGGGAGTAGGGAGTAGGGAGTAGGGAGGTCTAATGACAAATCCGAATTTACTTCTGTCTCCTGTCTCCTGTCTCCTGTCTCCTATTTTTTACATTCCTGGCAATTCCAAGCCACTAGTTAACTCTTCCATCCGTTCCCGCATGGTAGCAGTAGATTTGTTATAAGCATCTTTCATTGCTGCCAGTACGAGATCGGAGAGGACATCTGCACCTTCTTGCAATGCTTCTGGAGCCACTTCTACCCGTCGGGGTTCTTGGTTACCGCTGAGAGACACTTTGACCATACCTCCGCCAGCTTCGCCCTGGATCTCCATCATCTCCAATTCTTCTTGGAGCTTTTTCGCACCTTCTTGCACCTGCTGCGCTTTCTTGAAGGCATCTGCGAGTTCCTTCATTTTGCCCAGACCGAAGCCAAATCCTTTTCCTTGTCCTTGTGTCATAGCTAGTTGAGTCGATTTAATCGAAGTTCCATTAAATTATAGATGCGCCGAGAATCGATAAAGGGCAAAGGTAATTTGCATTCACAATTCGCAATTCGCAATTAATGTTGACAGTTGACAGTTAACTGTCAACTGTCAACTGTCAACCACCAAGATCCACTATCCATTTCTATACAGATTAAAATTCTCCAATTGTTTTCACTTCTGGTTCTAGCAGTAGCGACCAACGTTGTTCTACTTGATGCTGGACGTAACGAATTAGCTGCCAGATATCGTTAGCTTTTGCACCACCACAGTTGAGAATGAAGTTAGCATGGCGCTGTGCGACCTGGGCTGCACCAATTTGATAGCCCTTCAAGCCTGACTGCTCGATCAACCAACCAGCGGTGTAGGGTAGGGGGTTACGGAACACGCTACCACAGCTAGGTAAATGATAGGGCTGGGTACGCCGCCTTTGCTCTAGGTGTTCGGTGGTGGTTGCTAGCACTTGTTGTGGATCTGCGCCTGGTTGCAGCTGAAAGATAGCTTGAGTGACGAGACGCTGACTGCCTTGCAAAATTGAGGTGCGATAGCTGTAACTTAGTTGGTCTGGGGTGAGGGTTTCTAGCTGCCCAGAGGGAGATAAAACTTGGGCGCTGACTAAAATATCGGCAACGCAGCTTTTGTGCGCTCCTGCATTCATCACCACAGCACCGCCGACACTACCAGGAATTCCAACAGCCCACTCCAGCCCTTGCCAGCCTAATTCTGCTACTTGCCACGCTATACGAGGTAAAGGTTCCCCTGCGGCTACGGTCAATTGTCCTGTTCCCAGATCGAAGCGGCTGTAACGCAAATGACGAGTCCCAATGACCAAACCAGGCAGACCGCGATCGCTAACTAATAAATTAGAACCTGCTCCAATCAGCGTCACCGCTAGCCCTTCTGAGCGCGACCACTCCAAACTAGCTTGCAATTCTGCTAGATTTTGAGGTGCTACATACCATTGGGCTGGTCCTCCAACCCGAAAGGATGTGAGACTAGCCAGCGGGACTTGAGATTTAATCGCGCATTTTGTTCCAGGCAAGTATATTATCTGGCGATCGCCAGCAGTTTCTGGAATCGGAATTGGATTGGGGTGTTGGGAGGAGGTCATAATGGTGTTGCGAGCGGGAATGAGGTGTGGGATGGGGGGACAAGGAAAACAAGGGAGACAAGGGAGACAAGGGAGAAGTCGGAGTTCGGAAGTCGAAATTCGGAATTAATATAAACTCTCTGCTCTCTCTTCCCTGTTTCCTGCTCCCTGCTCCCTGCTCCCTGATGACTGTCAACCGTTAGCCTTGATTTTTTCAATTGCATTGGGAATAATTTGATTCAAGTTCCCTGCACCTAAAAATAAAGCCGTGTCTCCAGAGCGCAAATTCTCTACTAAAAACTCCTCGACAGCAGCAAGTGTAGGTAAATACGTGACTTGAGGATGATGGGTTGCAACTAGTGCTGCTAGTCTTTCGCCGTCAATCTGCCCTGAATTAGGTTCGCCGGCGCTATAGATATCCGTGAGAACGACGGCATCGGCATGACTAAAAGATTTGGCGAAGTCTGACAAAAAAGTCAGGGTACGGCTGTAGCGATGAGGCTGAAAGATCGCCACAACTCTAGTTTGGGGTTTAGCTTGCAACTTTGCAGCCGCCAAGGTTGCCTGAAGTTCGCTGGGATGGTGGGCGTAGTCGTCGATGAATTGGATGTCATTGACGACACCACGCAATTCAAATCTACGCCTAGCGCCTTCAAAGGTGGTTAGACTATCGGCGATCGCCGCAAATTCTACTCCCAGCAGCCGACCGACGGCGATCGCGGCTAAGGCATTACTGAGATTGTGTTGTCCTAGCAATGGCAAACGCAACTGCCCTAACTCTTTTCCTCGCTCCCATACCGTGGCGATCGTACCATCAGCACCGTAAATCACGTTGGATACCGTGTAGTCTGCTGCCAACTCTGGATTGAGGCTGTAGCTAATTGTCGGTTGCAGGCGATCGCGGACTGTTGGGCAATCTATGCAACCTACGACCTGCTGGCACTGTTGCGCAAAAGTTTGAAAAGTCTTGACTACCTGCTCTAGAGATTTGTAGTGGTCGGGGTGGTCGAGTTCGATGTTAGTGACTACGCCAATTTGACAAGCCAATTTGACTAAAGAGCCATCCGATTCATCCGCTTCTGCCACTAGATACTGACTGTTACCGAGCCTCGCGTTCCCCTCCCATGCTTTGACCTCTCCGCCAACGATAATGGTAGGGTCGAGACCAGCTTTGAGTAACATGTACCCGATCGCGCTGCTGGTGGTTGTTTTACCGTGAGTTCCGGCTACGGCAATGCTGTAACGCTCTTGAATCAGTGCTGCCAACAAATCGGAACGGTGAAAGATCGGACAACCTAAATCCAGCGCTGCTTGATACTCTAAGTTACCTGCATGAATTGCCGTCGAACAGATAACTTGTGGTAACTCGGCAATTTTGCTGTTGGCGATCGCTTGACTAGCTCGTCTTGATGACTTTACAAATACAGGCGCATTATTACCGCTCACTGCTAAAGCTTGGAAGCTGGCATCGGTCTGGGAGCGAAAAAACTCTAGATTGGATGCATCTTGGCAACTAAAAATATGCGTTCCTAAGGCTGCTAATTTCTCGGTGATATGGCTCTCGCGGATATCGGAGCCAGAAACAGGTAAACGACGCTTGGCTAAGATATAAGCAAGAGCTGACATTCCAATGCCACCAATACCGATGAAATGGAATGGTTTACCACTTAAATCAACATAATTAGTCATTTTTACTCCTCGCACCTCACCCCAGAGTCCAGTATACAAATGTCACGCGATATCATATCAGGAAATAAATTTTACGGATGGCTCGACTGTTTAAGTTTTTTATATCTGACATCAATTCGCTCTGTCCTCCCCAGGCGATCTTTATTTACAGGAATTTACGTACTTAGCTAATAGAGTTTAATTTTTATTTTGAGAAAGTATTTTTCTTGGCAAAGATTTTAGTTTTTTTCTGAAAAAAATGCACCCAAATGCTAAATGTCATCGGGTGCAGTATAACTAAGTACTGATTAAAGCGCGATCGCAAATGACAAGACCAAGTGGTGATGAAAAGAATACACTCTTCAAGACTCCCCTGCTACGCGGCTCCGATCGCGAGGTTCCCTACGCCCTTGTCCCCCTTGTCCCCCTTGTCTCCCTTGTCTCCCTTGTCTTCTTTTTCCCTTCCCTCACTCCTCACTCCTCACTCCTCGCTTCCTTAAAAGAAAGCTGGTTGATGGCGAATCAAGTTGAAAAACTCTTCGCGGGTTTTTTGCTCGTCTTGGAATACGCCGAGCATGGCACTCGTGACAGTCCAAGAACCAGGTTTTTGCACCCCACGCATCACCATACACATATGGGTTGCTTCCATGACTACTGCTACGCCTTGAGGTTCTAAAATTTCCTGTACCGCTTCAGCGATTTGGCGCGTCAGTCGTTCTTGTACTTGCAAACGGCGGGAGTACATTTCGACAATTCGAGCTAGCTTGCTCAGACCCACAACTTTTTGATTGGGAATATAGGCGAGGTGAGCTTTACCCATAAAGGGCAGCATATGATGCTCGCACAAGCTGAAGAAGTTGATATCGCGCACGAGTACCATCTCGTTGTGTCCTTCATCGAAAATGGCTCCGTTGACGAGTTCTTCTAAAGATTGACTGTATCCACTCGTGAGAAACCGCATGGCTTCCGCAACACGCTTAGGGGTTTTCAACAAACCTTCTCGCTCTGGATCTTCGCCTACACCGATTAAGAGGGCGCGGACAGCCTCCATCATCGATTCGTGGGCTTCTGCTTCAGTAGGAGTCTGTAAATTTGGTTTTTGACCGTTGTGGGTGTTGCGGTCTGGTCGGGATTGAATCGCCTCCACCAGATCGGAATTTAGAGGAGACGATTGAAAGCGATTGGTAGAACCATTAGAACCGTTAGAAGCAGCAATAGTCATGGTGTATGTCTCAGATAAAGTTTAACAATGGTTATTGGTCATTAGTCATTGGTCATTGGTCATTGGTAAGAGGCGAGAACATTATGTGGAGTTTCTTACTTACGACTTAATTCAGTAGCATTCATTTACAAATGACGAATGATGAATGAGGAATGACTTATAGAGCGCCACCACCAGGCATGAGAGTTAATTCAGCGATCGCGGCTGGTGCTGGTAGTAAAGCTGTATGTACGATCGACTGTGCGACAATTTCTGGTGTCAGCATGGCATTACGGTCAAAGTTATGCTGAACTGTTTCGCTGTCCCAAAGTTCTGTATTCACAGCACCAGGACAGATGGTGGTGACGCGAATACCGCGAGCGCTTTCCTCTGCTGCTAGGGTCTTGGATAAGGCAATCAAACCAGCTTTGCTGACGGAATAAGCTCCCCAGTTGGGGAAAGGAGTTTGTCCGGCGATGGAAGCAACGTTAATAATTGTACCGGAGCCGCGCTGGTGCATTGTGGGTAATACTGCCAAGATGCAGCCAAACACGCTGGTTAGGTTTAAATCTATCACTTTTTGCCAGTCAGACAGAGGCGTAGCACTCAAAGCGCCCGTGTAGCCCATACCCGCACTATTGACCAAAATATCTATAGCTCCACAATCGGCAGCGATCGCAGCCATCTTCTCCGGCACGACATGAACTTGGGCAAGATCCACGGCATAAGTTTTTGCTTCTACGCCTGTCTGCCTTGCTGCACTTGCAACTGCCTCTAACTTGTCTAGCGAACGACCAACTAGAGCTAAGTTTACTCCCGTCTTTGCAAAGGCGAGGGCTGTTGCTTTACCGATTCCACTACTCGCACCTGTAATCAGGGCGCGTTTTCCCGTTGTCAATGTCATAAACTCCAACTTAATCGCACCACAAATTGCATGGCTGTTTTACTCATGTCAATCTCTGACCCCCGACTGATGCAATGACCTCAAGATTCAATTTATACTCTCGATCTATACCTTCTTGTCTCAAACGATTGAGCAGATTATTAATTCTTTATTCGTATTGGCTATAGCCATTCAATCGCGGATTTAATATATAAATCTCATAAAGGAGTTGGATATAATCTAGAGATTGCCGATCGATAGGCGATCGCCAACCATAAGTGTAGACATTGCTGCTACCTGTTTTCTACGTTGCTTTGCCTTGCTCAGCACGAGACAAAAATGAGAGGCTGTAAAAAATCTTTACACCCCTTGTTGATTATACCACCATCTTTTCCGTCTTCATCTTCTGACAAAACTTAGGACTCAAATTCGGTAAAAACACCAATCTGACGGAATTTTTGATACCGTAGTTGACGGCGCTGTTGGCTAGTAAGCTGAGTTAATTCTTCTAAATGTTGTAGCAAAGCTTGCTTGAGAGCGATCGCGGCTTTGAGAGGGTCGGAGTGAGCGCCGCCAATTGGCTCTGGTAAGATTTGGTCAACAATACCTAAATTTTGTAAATCGATTGCTGTCATTTTTAATGCCACAGCAGCTTGAGCGGCTTTACTTGCATCTCGCCAAACAATTGCAGCACAAGCCTCCGGGGTGATGACAGTATAAACTGCATGTTCAAACATGAGCAGGCGTTCGCCGACACCAATACCCAAAGCCCCACCAGAAAAAGCTTCACCGATCGCGGTACAAATAATCGGTACGTCTAAGCTAAACATTTCGCGTAAATTATAGGCGATCGCTTCCCCAATTCCTTGTTCTTCAGCTGCGACTGTGGGTAAAGCCCCTGGAGTATCGATAAAAGTTAAGATTGGCATTCCAAAGCGGTTGGCGTGTTCCATCAACCGCATTGCTTTGCGATAGCCACCCGGGGAAGCCATCCCAAAATTACGGGCAATATTATCTTTCGTATCGCGTCCTTTCTGATTGCCTAAGATGACGACTGGTCGCCCTGCAAGACGCGCTACGCCACCAACTATAGCAGAATCATCGCCGCCACGGCGATCGCCGTGTAACTCCATCCATTCGTCGCTAATAGCTTGAATGTAATCCAAGGTACTAGGACGACGGGGATGCCTTGCCAGTTGTAATTTTTGCGACGGAGATAAACTATTAAAAATCTCCTGGCGCAATTGGCGGGCGCGGGCTTCTAGTCGGCGAATCTCTTCCGACACGTCAACGCCATTTTCTGTTGCTAGCTCTCGAATTTGGTCGATGCGCGACTCCAAATCGACTAGTGGCTTTTCAAAATCTAACAGGAGAGTTTTGCGTTCGGTTGTTGCCATCTCGGAGTAAGTAGTGAGTAGCGAGGGGTGAGGAGTGGTGAGTCAGTTGTCAGTTATCAGTTATCGGTGACCAGTTAATTTTGACTTCTGACTTCTGTTTTCTGACTCCTCAGTTTTGACTTTTGACTTTTAACTTTTAACTTTTGACTTACTCTTGAATCCTTTAAACTGGTAAATTCTCAAACAGTAGAGGGCGAAAGCCATGTTTGCGAGACATTTGACCAATTTGATCCATCTTGGTCACAGTAATTTGGTTGCGTCCCCAAGAAAAGTTAGTGTAGACTTTTTCAAATTCCAGCAACATTGATTCGGCAAAGCAGGCAAACAACTGACGGGCTGGTACATCCATGAAGTTAACAATCTTCATAATCTTCCAGTCGATATCCAAAGAATGCTCGACAATGCCACCGTTGAGGATGTAAACTCCTGGGTGCTGAATTTTCGTTGCCAAATTTTTAGGATAACCACCATCAATCATCAAACACGGTTGTTTTAACATCTGGGTATCGATTTCAATTCCCTTGGGCATACTTGCCACCCAGACGACGATATCTGCTTGTGGTAGGGCAGTTTCCAAATCTAAGATTTTACCCCGCCCTAACTCTGCCTGTAATGTTTGTAGGCGCTCTTGATTGCGGGCAATGAGTAATAAATCTGCTACGTCGGTACGAGCATTTAACCAGCGACAAACTGCACTACCAATGTCACCGCTAGCGCCGCAAACGGCAACAGTAGCTCGATTGAGGTCAATTCCCAACTGCCTTGCTGCTTGCTCCACCTGCTGACAGATAATGTACGCAGTATGAGTGTTCCCCGTAGTGAACTGCTCGAATTTCAGTTGCACGTTACGGACTTGTTTGATCTGCTGCAAGTTAAAGTTTTCAAAAATAATCGAAGAAAAGCCGCCCAAAGCTGTAATGTCAATCCCATGCTTTTGAGCGTGCGCCATTGCGTTGATGATTTTTCGCGTTGCGGCTTTAATCCGTCGCGTGGCAAGCATTTCTGGCAGAAAGCAAGATTCGACATACTTGCCCTCGATTTGCTGTCCAGTGACGCTAGTAACTTTGATATCATCGACTATCTGTGGTGGTGCGCTGCACCAAAAATCAAGTCCTTGATCGGCATATTCGGGGTAGCCCAATTCTTTTGCTACCGATTGTGCGTGTTCCAGACTGTTTAAGTGACCGATTAGACCAAACATGTATTACGGATGTCAAACTGGTAGCTCTGACAAAGCAGAGCGGGTGGATGAGAATTTTTGTATCTTTAATCTTAAAAATACTACATAAAGGGAGCAGGGAGCAGGGAGTAGGGAGTAGGGAACAAGCAATTCTCGCTACTAGCGACTTCCTACTCTAGTCCCTAACCCCTATGTCAAACAGCTTGTAGTCCGTAGGCGGATAGACGCATGATGTCACGGTTGGAGAAGCCAATATTGGCAAGAGTTTCAACGTATTGGATCATGAAGTCTTCCACCAAAGCATCTTTTTCCATGCCTAAAACCCGAGCATCATCCTCGACTTTATTCAGCATTTGCCAGACAATCGGGAGATTTTGGCGATTGGCTGCTTCTAGTTCGGCTTTGGACTGTTCAAAGTTGTCTTTCAGCCAAACTTCGCCGAAATTGAGGTGAGTATACTCGTCTTTGACAACGCCCTCAGTAATTTTACGAGCGAAGTCATCGGCACAGGGGATGTAGATGTTGTAAGCCGCGATCGCAAAACACTCAATAATCAGCGATTGAATTAGCAAGCACGTTACGACTTGTCCTGCGGCTGCTGCTTGTTGAAAGTTTTGATGCAGCCCAGAAAAGAACTCCCGAGCAAATTGCATATCTGGTGTAACTTGGAGATTGCGCCCGCAGGCTTCAAACCCTTTTTTGTGGCGGTTCTCCATTTTGGATAGGCGAATCAGCTCGTCCTTGAATTCCGGTAGCATTTCAGCCAAACGAATATAGTTTTCGTAGGCTTCTTGTTCCCCTTCGATCACGATCGCGTTAATGCGACTGTATGCGTCCTTGTAGGTTTCGCTGTGGAAATCGATTTCGGAGGTGGCAGCAACTTGCTGCATAGTCGTTCACTCCTATTGGCGTAAATCAGATTTGTCGATTGCGGTTGACTCTTTAGCTCTATGCATCAGCGTCAACAATAATTAAAATTAAACCTAACAAATCCCAAGGGGATCTGTTATCTATTGCAGCAAAATAGAGTTCATTTGGGAGAATATCACCTCTAGGTATAAAAGCATAGAGGAAAACGGACAATTCATACTTCAGAAAGATGTGAATGCTAAACATAGGAATCTCTCCATACCATCCTTTAGCCTTGTCGTGCTGGTACTAGGAGCGGTAATTGTCTTGCTCCCACTAGGAATTGTCTTCCTCACATCCTTTGCACCGCCTGGGTCAACACCTGAGTTGTTACCGCGATCGGGATGGACTTTAATAAACTACCAACAAGCATGGCAGCGAGCTAATTTCTTGCTAGCGTTTGCTAATTCCACGCTGGTAGCTCTAGCCGTGACTGGAATTCAAATCGCGACCTCAGCTTTAGCGGGTTATGCCTTGGCAAGATTGAAGTTTCGAGGACAACAAGCATTACTACTAATTATTTTGGCAACTTTAGTCATTCCATTTCAGCTATTAGTTATTCCTATCTTTCTCGTCCTCAAATGGGGACATTTAATTAATACCTACGGAGCATTAATTCTACCTACAGCTGTAAATGGTTTTGGAATTTTCTTACTCAGGCAGTATTTTCAAACTATTCCTATAGAGTTAGAAGAAGCAGCAGCGATCGATGGGGCGAACCGCTTGCAAATCTTATGGCGGGTGATGTTGCCTTTATCTCGTCCGGCTTTGGTAACATTATTTTTGTTTACATTTATCGGTGAATGGAACGATTTATTTAAACCGCTTGTCTTCACCACGCGCCCAGAATTACGGACAGTTCAATTAGCACTAGCTGAGTTTCAAGAACAATTTACTAATAACTGGTCTTTACTGATGGCAGCAGTCGCGATCGCTACCTTGCCAGTCATATTAATATTTCTGATTGGACAGAAACAATTTATTCAGGGAATCGCTTCGACAGGAATCAAAAATTAATCTAGAGACGTTACAAGTAACGTCTCTATAAAAAATTACTCTTCGCTAATTTGTAAGCGGATCGTGCGTTCGTTATCTCCACCTAAACTGACTTCCATCACTTCACCACCGAGAGGTTCGAGACAACTCAAAAGCGATCGCAAGTGGGGAGTACTCGCCCCCGTGTCTACATACAAGCGATCGGCTAAACTACCGATCCGCTTCCAAGTACCGTAAAGTTTAGCTATGGTTTGTTCTAACTGCGATGCCTGATTTACCAAGTCAGCCGCGACGTTAATACAGCCTACTCGAATTGCTTCCTGAATCGCCCGTTCTAAGTCTACATCGTCATTATTTAGGGCTTGGACGGTCGTAGCAGCATTAATATATTTGGACAAGTACTTTGCTTCCGTCGTCACTTCTTTAATCGTATCTATGTCAGGATTTGCTGCAATTTCCCGCTGTAACTCTTTTTGGTGAGACTCCGGTAGTTTCTCCATTTCTTTCACCAGAGGCGCAAGATAGCGGGGTGGAAGCGCGTTTTCTGAAGCTTTCACTTTAACTGGTTCGGGGAGGAGTTCGGACGACATCGCCATCCACTCATCCGATAGCTGACGCACTTCACGACGGGTAATGCGATCGCCTCGTTTCGCTGCATCGGTAACTAATTGTTGAATTTCCGGTTCCGCCTTTGCAGTTTCGATAAACGCTCGTTTACTAAAGCATCTCACGGCATTGGGGTCTAAATCCCCTTGTTCTACTAGCGTATCGGCACTGTTAGCTAACTCGATTAAGGAGTATGCTTGACTTTTACTAATTTCCCGCGCTTTCAGCCAATTGAGAAAGCCGCTACCACGGGCATCTCCTTGTTTTTTCTCGCGATCGCGCACCGCCCTTAAAATTCTGCCCCGCCAGATTTCTGTCTGTAGATCGAAGCGATCGCAAACTAGCCATGCATTATCTAGCTGCTGCTGAAAATCATGTTCCGAAATTTCTTCGTCTTCAGGATCGGGCAGTTCAAAATTGAGATCGATTGACTCTGCTAGGACAGCAGCTAGGTCGTCAGTAGAAGCGGAGGATTGCAACATGAGAAGGCGAACGATCTGGTCACAGACCGTTTATTATTGCACGACCAGCCGAGCATGAATAGCTCGTACTTTTCCCCTTTCCTGCCATCTGCGTCGCGCTAACTGTTGAAAGGCAAATCGGGGCAACGAAACCAGTTTCGATCTACCCACTCAGCTTTAAACTTGCCTCTCGTCAACTTTTCTACCAAATTCGGAGTGTGGGGACCTGGCAAAATATTAACCCCCATTCTACTTTTTGCCTTATAAGCAGGTATAATCGAAAACATTATTAATATAGTAGCGATCGCTACTTGTTGTTTCTTGAGCATAGAATTTGACAATATCTATTACTTTATTAAGTTAAGTATACAGTTAAATCAATTTTTTTAAGTATAAATAGTAACTACCGTATAAGTTTTTCACTTAGGTAGTCGGCAATATCCATAGGAGGAAACACCTATAGAGACGATGAAGCCTCGCATAGAGTTCCTTCAATTGGACTCTATCTAATTCCAGAAAAATAGCTATGTTGCCTATAAGCACTGCAATATCTAAGAAAGCGACGAAGAGACACTGCTTTGCTTCTTTTTGCTCAACAGAAAAAACTTACCTACCCTTTGCGCCTACTTTGCGAGAACGCTGCGCGTATGCGTCTATGGGTGACATTATCCTCTTCACACGAACTCTACCAACTAGGCGATGTGCCTAGAGCTGAGATTAGAGAGAATCAAAACCAGGAATTTAGAAAATTGCGATCGCAGCTACTTAACCTACATTAGTAAGCGATCGCTCTAAAACATCGAGCCGAAAAATAGTATGCTTCGATCTGGTAGTTGCCAGCGTCACCTAGACTAAAGGCAGCACGTTCACTTGACTGTCATAGGAGGATAGGCTATTGACCGATCGTAACAACCCATCCTCGACCCTGCAAAACTTCTCGCGTAAAGAATTACGCAACCTCGTACGCACTCAACTGCTAGCCCTACTGGAACAGGGAGACTTACAGGGAGCTAAAGCCATTTTGGTTCCGGTACAGCCTGCTGATATTGCCGAAGCCATTGAAGGCTTACCCGAACCAATGCAAGTACTTGCCTTTCGCTTGCTTTCTAAAGGCGAGGCGATCGAAGTTTACGAATATCTCGACCATAGCGTACAAGAAGCACTCGTTCAAGAATTCAAGCGCCAAGATGTGATCGATATTGTGGATAAAATGTCGCCAGACGATCGCGCCCGCTTATTCGACGAACTACCCGCTAAAATTGTCAATCGCTTGCTAGAACAACTCAGCCCTTCCGAACGGCAAGCCACCGCCCTGTTATTAGGATACGAAACGGGAACAGCAGGGCGGATCATGACCCCAGAGTTAATCTCTCTGAAAGAGGGAATGACCGTCACGCAAGCCCTGGAACGCATTCGCTATTTAGCTAAAAATACAGAAACTATTTACTACCTTTATGTCACCGATGCAGCGAGAAGGCTGACGGGAACCTTATCTTTACGTGATTTAGTCACTGCCGATCCGCAAGAAACGATTGGCGAAATTATGACCCGCGATGCTATCTGCGTGCATACAGATACCGATCAAGAAGAAGTCGCTAGATTAATTCAGCGTTACGACTTTCTCGCCGTTCCAGTCGTCGATCGCGAACAGCGACTTGTAGGCATCGTTACTGTAGATGACGTAATTGATATTATTCAGCAGGAAACTACCGAGGATATCTACGCTTTAGGTGGAGGCGTGCAATCTGGGGGCGATGGTTATTTTCAGAGTAATTTATTCTCCGTTGCCCGCAAGCGAGTTGTTTGGTTATTCGTCTTACTCATTACAAATACCGTTACAGGCACAATTATTAAAGCTGAAGAAGAGATTTTACAAAAAGTTGTCACCCTAGCGGCGTTTATTCCCTTACTCACTGGTACTGGTGGTAACGTAGGGGCGCAGTCTTCAACTGTCGTCATTCGCGGGATGAATACCGATGAAATTAGGGCGTTAGGACCAGCACAAGTCATTATTAGAGAGGCACTAGCTGGATTGTTACTCGGTTCCATGTTGGGAACGGTCGCCACGATTTGGGCTTTTTTCTTACAGGGAAACTTATCGGTAGCGATCGCCGTAGGAGCCAGTCTTGTAGCAATTTCTGTTTTGGCTTCTGTTTCCGGTTCTGCACTACCATTTTTATTTCGCTTACTAGGCTTAGATCCGGCTTTGATGTCAGCGCCGTTTATTACAACCGCAGTTGACGTACTGGGAGTTTTAATTTATTTCAACTTGGCAAGAGTCATTTTACGGGTCTAAAATTCCCAGTTTCTAATCCCCGCTCACAGTTCCGAAGCACTATCGGGTGCAACAATTTCCCCTTTACCCATTTGAAGGATCATCTCATCATCGGTAATGAGTTCGCTCAGTTCCTTCACTTGTAAATTCATACTCTCGCAGGCTCGCTTGAGCGCTTGTGAAAAACCATTTAAATCTTCACCAAAACCGCACTGACGGGCAGCAGTTTCAATTCCCTGCTTAGCGTTTGCTCTCGCACAGTCAACTAATTCAGTACCTTGCAGTGGTGTAGGTGATGCCATATTTTAATTACTACTGTCTCGGTATTTTTTGTTAGAGTAGCAAATCTGTGGATATGGCTGCATCTTTCCTAAGTCAGTTATCAGTGACTAGTGGCTGGTGACTAGTGACTAGAGTTGCTCCCTCTGCTCCTCTGCTCTCTTCCCTGACTTCTGACTTCTCCTATTGCCAATACTTCACCGCAGCGTAGGCAAGGGTGACGACACCAGTAACGATCGCGGCTTCGTTAACTTCAAATTGAGGATGGTGCAGGGGATAGTTGGTGCGATCTTCGTATCCTACCCCTAAGCGAAACATAGCACCAGGAGCGTGTTCGAGATAGCGTGAAAAGTCTTCTGCACCAAGGGAGGGTTCGGTTAAAACTAAAACGCGATCGCTTCCCCAAGCCTCTTCTGCGGCTGTTTGTAAAATTTGGGATAGACCAATATTATTTTGCACCCCTGGTACTCCTGGGCGATAGCTCATTTCGTATTGCGCTCCGTAGGAGTGGCAAATATTCGCGACGATTTTTTCGATCCACCCAGGTAGATTAGTCCGGGTTTCGGGATGGAGCGATCGCACGCTGCCAAGTAATTTTACTTGGTCGGCAATGACGTTTGGCGCTCTACCACCTGTAATCTGTCCGATGCTTAGTACCACTGGACGCAACGGGTTTTGCGTGCGGCTGATGGCTTGTTGCAGGGTGGTAATGACTTGCGCGGCGATCCAAATAGCATCGATCGCTTCGTGGGGTCGCGCCCCATGCCCCGATTCACCGATAATAGTAATTTCTAACTCGTCTGCTGCTGCTGTTAGCGCCCCATAGCGGATACCTACCTTTCCGGCGGGAATGGAAGGGAAGACGTGTACGGATAGAATTGCCGAGACATTTTCCATCACCCCGTCAGCAATCATCCAGCTGGCTCCTTGAGCAGTTTCCTCTGCTGGCTGGAACAACAGCCGCACGTTACCTGGTAACTGGGATGCTAGTTCGGAAAGAACCATAGCAGTTCCAAGTCCTACGGTGGTGTGGACATCGTGTCCACAGGCGTGCATCACACCTGTCGCTCTGGAAGTAAATTCTAATCCCGTGCGTTCGTTAATGGGTAGTGCATCCATGTCGGTACGAATTGCCAATAAGCGGCGATCGCTACCATGTCCCTGTACTTCTCCTACTACACCAGTTTTACCAACCGCCTCTCTTACATGAACTCCACTAGACGAAAGGACACCAGCAACATAAGCAGATGTGTGATACTCTTGACCGCTTAATTCTGGGTGACTGTGGAGATGGCGGCGAATTTCAATTAAACGCGGCGCTAACTTTAGGGCTATGTCTTTTATTTGGGTAAGCATTGACTATTTATATATATAATCAACTTTCCCCCATCATAAATAAGATAAGACGAGCAGTTCGTGACTACTTGAGCAGATATATACGGATTCGACAGTCAAATTGTGTCTGAGAGGAAATATTATGTGACGATCTGCTGACATGCCTTGACGCATTGCGATCGCACTTTGATTTATCGATCGATAGATGAATAGGTTTACTGCACGCCTGGGCAATAGTACTGTGTAGCTAGTTTATTGACGATTTCCGAATTGACCTCATCTGCTTTTGCTTCATGATCTTCCGATTGAGCTTCTTGAATTTCCTCTAGGGAAATTCCGGCTTCTAAGTCGTTACAGACACCTTTTGCGGCTGCGATATTAGTTTCTGGAGATTGCTGAATATTAGCGATCAAATTATCGCGCACGTCAGCGTGCGTCATGGCTTGCTGTTTGTAAGCTTCGATAAATGCTTTGTCTAGAGCTGCAATTGTCGATTTTGTGGCTTTTTCAGCACATAGGGATTGAGATAAGTCCAGCACGTCCCCCGCACCAGTGGTAACGAAGCAGAGGTAGTCTGGTTCGGAGGCAAAAGCTTGGAATTGGAAACCAGAAACTAGAACAATAGCAGCAGCAGCGATAGTTGCATTGAAGCGGAAGTTCATAACGTCACCGAGGTAGATTTCTATATTTGTTATGCCCAACCTTAGTGACGATCTAACAGAATTATAAAAAAAATCTTAATTTTTTTCGTGCTTTTCTTAAGATTTACCCAAACCCTTGCTCAGACTAGGTTTCTCAAACTGAAGATTTTCTAAAAAGATCCTTAAGAAAATTTCGAGCTTGCTAAATCTGGATTCCAGCAACAGGAAGCAAGTTCGGCTATCTTTTCTGCCTTGAGATAGAAAAATATCAAATACCGAGAATGTACGGTATCGTATCTCATTTCAGATTTGATTTAGTTTTAAAGTAGGTTTTAACATAGCGGATCGATCCGTAAAGCTACTGGACTTTAGCGGCGATCGCTAAATCTACATAAACTTTATATAGAGAGCCTAAATGATTTGTGAATCTGGGATATTGCTGGTTGACGGTTAACGGTTAACGGTTAACAGTTGACAGTTAACCGTCAACCACCACAACGATCGGTTCATGACTCAAATAGAATCGCTATATGTACATCAACTTAAAACCCGAGCTATATCGGCATAGGATAGCGCAATATAGCAAGTTATGCCTCATTTTCTAGATCGAGAAGCACAGGTAGGGACACACAGCTATATGCCCCTCACATGTTCTGTATCACTAGGTTACGCTTCATCCTCGGCGGAGATTTCGATTTCATCTTCCTTGTAGTCTGGCTCTAGATTGGCGGGGCGATCTTGATTGAGCCGATTAATCAGCGACAGCACTCTCGTCCCTCTTTCAATCGAACGATCTTCGTGAAATACAACTTCTGGAGTGCGGCGGAGACGGATTCTTTGCCCTAACTCTCGGCGAACGTACCCTGTGGCTGACTTTAAACCTGCCATAGTTTGCTCTCTAGCATCGTCTGAACCGTATATTGATACGTAGATCTTGGCGTGTTGTAGATCGCCGGATACGTCTACATCGGTAACGCTAACCATACCTACACCGACTCGATCGTCTTTGATGCCATTTAATAGCATCTGACTTACCTCGCGTTTGATTAATTCAGCAACGCGATCCACACGGCGACTTGTAGCCATAACAATAACCCTTCCTCATACTTGAATCAAATCAGTAGAGCCAACTGCAATGGTTCTACCCAACTTTTCTAGTCTATTAGCTATTGCAAGAAGGCAGCAGGCAGAAGACAGAAGGTTATAATACTGATTCCATTGACTTTACAAGCTGGCGATCGGCTGTACGGTTGTTTTCGCCATATTTCATGATTTTATTAAGATGGGCTTAAACCTAGCATGGCGCGGAGGGTAAACAGGACGAACAAAGATAATCCAACGAACATACCAACGATCGCGATCGCCGTTGTGGGACGCTTAAATAGGGGAGTCAACGGAGATATGGCGTTTAAGAAAATCCCCAAGACAATCGTAACAAAGTAGCGGGGGTAGCGAGAGACGTTTTCCCAGAAGCCATCAAACATTTGATTTATAAGCCTTGTCTAGCTGTTAAATTTTTTTTCACTTGAATTACGTTTATTCTATAGCAATTTGTTATTGGTCATTGGTCATTGGTCATTAGTGGTTGACGGTAAACGCTGCGCTACACGCACGTGTTGACGGTTGACGGTTGACGGTTGACGGTTGACGGTTGACTGATAACTGATAACTGATAACTGATAACTGATAACTGATAACTGATAACTGTTCGCTACTCACTTTTTTGAATGCTACGTCAGTCACTCCAGTCAAGTCTTCCACGTCCGTTTTTAAAATGGGCAGGTGGTAAAAGTCAGTTGATTTCTCAATATATCCCTTTCTTTCCTCAAAAATTTGCTACGTACTACGAGCCATTTTTGGGAGGAGGGGCAATCTTTTTTTACTTGTATGGAGTGGCTAGAAATAATAACCCTACACAAAAGTTTCCAGCAGTACTGACAGATATTAATCCTGAATTGGTTAATGTATATTGTTGCGTGCGCGATCGCGTTGAGGAATTAATTGAGTTGTTGGCACGGCATCAAGAACAGCACGATCGCGATTATTACTATCGGGTGCGATCGCAGTTCACGGGAACGCCTGAAGAAATGGCAGCACGATTAATTTATTTGAATAAAACTTGTTTTAACGGTTTATACCGCGAAAACTCTAAAGGCGAATTTAATGTCCCAATGGGGAGATATAAAAATCCTACTATTTGTAATGCAGAGTTATTACGTTTAGTTTCAGATTCTCTTCAATCTGTAAAAATTGAAGTTAGACCTTTTGACACTATTTTAGAATTTGCTAAAACGGCAGAGGATTTTGTTTATTTCGATCCACCTTATCATCCTCTGAGTGACACTAGTAGTTTCACGGGCTATAGTCGTTACTCTTTTAACGTAAAGGATCAGATTAGATTGAGAGATACATTTGCAGAATTAGCTCGGCGTGGGGTTAAGGTCATGTTATCTAACTCTGATTGTTCATTGGTTCGAGAGTTATATAAAGATTTTCATATTCATGAAATTTTAGCAGCTAGGACAATTAATTCTCAAGCCCAAAAGAGAGGTAAGATTACTGAAATATTAGTGATGGCAAATTGAGAATAACTATTTCAACAACATCAACCACGAAAAAAAAGAGAGCTTGAACTCCATCAAACATCTATGTTTGTCTCATTTTTATAAAAGATAGGCATAACCTACTCTACATTACTAAAATTTCTTTGAAATAATCCTTCTCAAGATAGAGGAATAGCTTGAAAGAGATCCCTTCTAGGGATAGAGTGACTCCTTTGATTTCAGGGATTATGCTGATTTCATCCAAACTCAAGTATCAAATAAAACAATAGTTAACTTGAAAGGAGTTTTATTGAAATCATGTCTAATCTAAATTCTGGCAACAACTATAATCGTGAAGTCCGTCAAGAGTCTTACCAAGATGCTAGCGGTAACACCCACGTTAATGTAACAAAGACGACTGAATCTCACGATCCTTATCAACACGGATACGTACATGGGCGAGTTGCAGAACGCAGTAGTCAAGAGAGAGCATCAGTTGTAAGAGATAATGAAAATGCGGCGCGAGGTCTGCTTTTGGGCATTCTGCTGACAACAATTGCTGCTTTAAGTGCGGGAGTCATTTGGTATTTGAATCAATCTCCTCAAGCATCTACATCGACACCACAACCCGTTCTCGTTCCCGTACCTAGCGATAAACCAAATACAGAATCTTCTACGGTCGATCGCAGTTCGGAAAAACAAACGATAATTGAGAAAATTAAGGAAGTACCAGTTCCAGTTCTGCAACCGCCAGCATCGACTCCACAGCAGAACGAAAACACGATAACTCCCGTTCCTACACAGCCTGAAACTGAAGCTGAGACCACTCAACTCCAACAGAATAACGGTGCTACTACCGAATCTCAAACACCATCTGCTGAGAGTACGTTAGGTCAAGATACAACAACAAGCGAAAGTTCTTCTCAGTAGACAATGATAAGGTGGGCAACGCCCACCCTACGGTTAAATTCTTTCAAAATGTTCGACTACTGGAAATGGATCGTAAAAGTGGTGTAATAGTTTTTTCCATTGTTGATATTCAGGAGATTTTCTAAATTCAACTGTATGAGCTTCTAAAGACTTCCATTTAACTAGTAACAAATATTTTCCTTTAACTTCTATACATTTATGTAATTCGTGGGATAAATACCCGTTCATAGATGAAATAATCGTGGAAGCCTGTTTGAAAGTTGCCTCAAAATCACTTTCCATTTCCGACTTGACATTTAGCATCACTGCCTCAAGAATCATAAAATACCTCCTAAGAAGCTAGCTAATAATACAGTTTTTGTACTAAACAGCATATATGTAAAGACTGATAAACTAAATCACTAGGGGGTAAGAATGCGGCTGAGTGCAGGGTGTCAAATTACATATGAAGTCAACGCGCCAACTCCACTCATTTTCATGCTTAGACCTCGTAGTGGATTGGGACAATGGGTGATGCGAGAGGAATACATCATCGAACCCAGCGCACAAGTTATAGAGTATACCGATAGTTATGGTAATTTGTGTCAGCGGATGGTAGCGCCTCCAGGTTCATTCCAGGTACAAACCACAGCTGAAGTAGATACCGCAGATACAATTGATACTCAACCTGGCGCGCCGTATGTATTAGTACAGGATTTACCGGAAAGTACGCTGCAATTTCTGTTACCCAGTCGCTATTGTCAAGCAGATTGCTTGGGAGATTTAGCAAATGAGATTGCTGGCAATGCTGCACCTGGATACGATCAAGTAGAGGCGATTCGCAGTTGGATTCAGCAAAATATAGAATATCGCTACGGTACGAGCGATGCTTCTACTTCTGCTGTGGATACAGCCGCGCAAAAAGTAGGGGTTTGTCGCGATTTTACCCATTTGGGTATTGCCTTAAGCCGCAGTTTGAACATTCCAGCACGGATGGTAGTAGGATATCTTTACGAGTTAGATCCGATGGATCTACACGCTTGGTTTGAAGGGTTTGTAGGTGGACGTTGGTATACGTTTGATGCTACCCAAAAAGAACCAAGGGGTAATAGAATTGCGATCGCCTACGGACGAGATGCGGCTGATGTTGCCTTAGTTACCCAATTTGGTGCAGTACAATTAAAGAATATGAAAGTTTGGGTAGATAAAGTTAATACCTAAAGCCCTACTCCCCACTCCCTAAGCTCATGGAATGGAAAGAAATTGCTGGGAACTGGGTTTTAGTTCCCCACAAACAAATCGGGATCGTGCATTTTTTAGGAGGTGCGTTTGTTGCCACTGCACCTCAACTTACATACCGTTGGCTGTTAGAACAACTCGCTGAAGAACATTACGTTGTCGTTGCTACGCCATTTGTTAACACTCTAGATCATACCGCGATCGCCCGCTCGGTACTGAACGGTTTTGAAAATGCGATCGGACAACTTTACGCTAAGTCTCTCCTCCGCAGCCGCTATTTACCAATTTACGGCGTGGGGCATAGTATGGGGTGTAAACTCCATCTATTGATCGGCAGTCTGTTTAATGTCGAACGCGCTGGTAATATCCTCATTTCTTTCAATAATTATGCAGCGCGAGATGCTATCCCCTTGGTACAGCAGTTGAATTTTAATCCAGGCTTCTCTGTCGAGTTTACCCCTTCTCCTCTGGAAACCAATACTCTGTTGCAAACTCGTTATGAAGTCCGCCGCAACTTAGCGATCAAGTTTACCAATGACACGATCGATCAGTCTGAGGCTTTGGTGAAGTTGCTGCATCAACGCTTTCCGGGGATGGTGACGTTAAAAACCCTCAGCGGTACTCATACCACACCTTTAAGTCAAGATTTGCAATGGCAAACTGGTTCTAACTTTACACCTCTCGATGCAGTAGGACAGTGGTTTAAGCAAGAGTTTTCTCGCGATTTAAGACAGCTAAGACAAACAATCGTACAGTGGCTTAATCCTGTTTCTATGTTGTGATGGTGGTGTTGCGATCGCGAGTGGATTGGGATACTACTGATTCAATCACACCTCTGTTGCATACATATAAAGTCAGTTAAAGTCAGCTTTTTTAACCACATATAAAATTATTGTCTATACTTAATTGTGTTTCCACCTAGCGATAGAGGAATTAAAGTTATGCAGTTCTTAACTTATTAGCATACAGGCAAATTGCTTCTATATTACGGCAGTATTTATCTCTAAGTCAGCGTACAAATATGCAAATTTTACTTACGCCACCATAATAGTTATTTTCTAAGTTGGAATGACTCTAGGCATCTATACCTGACTTACAGAGTTAGAAATGTCGTGAATTGATATATTGTACTAAGCTTGAGCGCACACAATTTGTAGCGATAGAATTGCTCTTTATCGCCCAAATTTAAGCTAAATCTAGAGTTTTGCAATTCAGACAAATAGAGTCAATCTATTAAATATCAACTTTCAGTTTCAAGTACAGTATTGCCGAGCGATACACTATTTAACATTCCTAGATTTCTGAAATCGGAGATCTAGAAGTGTAGCTTTAATCAAATGAAGGAGATAGATTGTGAGCCAATTCGATAGTATTGGTCAGTTTTTGCCACCTCGTAAGAAAAGTTTTTTCGAGCAACTCAAGAAAGTCTTTAATAATGGAAAACAACTATTACCAAAGAGTTTTAAGCAATCTGCCAAGCAAGTATTAAAACCTTTATTCATGCTCAAAACGAGAATAGAGTTACTACAGGCAGGCGTGCAGCCTTTAGCAGACAACTGGTGTGAGAGAGGAGTTAGCGCTCATCGCGTTTATTTAGATTGGTATTTCCAAAAATTCACGGCAGATATTAAAGGTCATTGTCTAGAATTTCAAGACGATACTTATACATCTCGTTTTAGGGATCGGATTACCAAGCTAGATGTTTTAAACAAGGATTATATTCCAAATGCAACTATTGTTGCCGATTTAACTCAACCAAATAATCTACCTAGTAATACTTATGACTGTATTGTTTGTACGTATGTTTTGCACATAATTGCAGAACCAGAAAAAATCGTTTCAGAAATGCATCGTATTTTGAAGCCAGGGGGTGTATTACTGATTGCCGTACCGAATATTACAATCAATTATCCTGCCTATCCCGAATACTGGCGCTTTACAGCTCGCGGTTTGCACTACATCTTAGCTAAATCTTTTCTTGCCGAACAGATCGACATACAAACTTACGGAAATTCTCTTGTAGCTGCTGGAGAACTCCGAGGCATGGTAGCTTTTGATTTTACTGAGGCGAAATTGGAATATAACGATCCGCGTTTCCCGCTGATTGTTTGCGCCAGAGCAGTCAAATTAGAGCAATAATATTGGGAGAAATTCATTTATTCAGAAATTCCTAATATCGCACAGGAAAGATTTGTATCTAACTGTCGAATCACTAAACTATTTTGAGAACGACAACCTAACAGCAGTATGTCTGCTGTTTCAGTCTCTACAATATTTTTGAGTTCCGTAGCTAAAGAACCAAATCGTAGATGAGCCACAAACGTACCTTTCCATGCTTCAGCTAAACATCGCGCTCGCCATAAAATTTCGTCTGCTTGTGCCAATAAAATTGTTTTAGATTGAGTTGCGAGTGCTTGAGTTCCAGGGAGAGTGGCAACAGGTACAGATTTCTTTTGTCCCCGACGAAAAGTCTTTGAGGAACTGGAGCTATAAATTTTGGTCAGTAACTCTATTTGTACCTCATCTAAGACATAAACAACGTGAATTGTGACTTGGTTTTGAGTTGCCAAGCGAGTTTGATGAGCAATTAATAAAGCTAGATCTAACGCTGCTTGGCTGTCAGGAGAACCGTCATAACCGACAACTAAATTTAGCGATCGCTCGGATGTATTATTCTGAGTTTGGTATCCAGTTGGCATCCGCAAAATCAGATTGTGTACGTCTTGACTACCTAGAGCATTTTGCAGCCGCGCCAGAATTGGTTTGAGATTCACGGTTTTTCCTTTGGGTGAGTGGGAGAGGGGAAGACAAGGGAGAGGGGGAGACAAGGGAGAGGGGGGAGAATCTAGATAGGGATACACTTTTCTATTTTCCGACTCCTGACTTCTGGCTCTTGACTCCTGAAAAATTATTCGTCTTGGGTAAAATAGCGATCGAGAAAATCTAAGGCGCGATCGCGTAATTCCATGTATTCTGATGAATGTCTCATAGCATGGCGATCGCGTGGGTGAGGAAAGGGAACGTCGATAATTTCACCAATTTTAGCGTTTGGTCCATTGGTCATTAAAACAATGCGATCGGACATATAAATTGCCTCTTCTACGTCATGAGTAATCATCATCACTGCTTGCCGTTGATTTTCCCAAATATCTAAAACTTGTCTTTGTAATTTTCCGCGAGTGAGAGCATCTAATGCTCCGAAAGGTTCGTCCATTAGTAGCATTTTCGGACGAGTTGCTAAAGCTCTAGCAATTCCTACTCGCTGCTTCATTCCTCCCGATATTTCATCAGGATACTTATCTGCTGCTGCTGTTAAATTCACCATTGCTAAGTGTTCGTTAACAATGCTAATTTTTTCGGCACGGCTAGCATTTTTTATCACTTCATCTACTGCGAGCCTAACATTTTCCCTTACTGTTAACCACGGTAATAGGGAATATTGTTGAAACACCATCATTCTTTCTGCGCCTGGTTTGCGGATTTCTTTCCCTTCCAGTCTTACCGATCCGGCAGTCGCTTTTTCTAACCCAGCCACAATTTTTAGTAGGGTTGATTTACCGCAGCCAGAGTGACCGATAACAGAAATATACTCGTCTTCTGCAATAGTCAGATCGATGCCATCGAGAACGACAAATTCACTGCCATTGGGATTGCGGTAAGCTTTGACGAGGTTTTTAATTTCTAGAAAGTTGCGAGCATCATAGTCAAGCTCGTTTTGGTTAGGATAAAAAGTTGTAGATTTGGTCATAGGTTTATAGGGAGTAGGGAGTAGGGAGTAGGGGAAATACCAACTACTAACTACTATTAACTAGACATAAAAAAAGATTTGGGGCGATTTGCTCTAATTTCAAAACTGTTGAGATATCCGACTGGATCGCTAGGATCGAAGGCTTTTTTGTCAATAAAAGCTGTGGCTGGTTCTACCTTGTAATCTTCTTGCGGGCATTCAATTCCCATTTCGGCAGCAATTTCGCGGTATAAATCAGTCCTCCACGCTTTTCGGGCTACAGCTTCGGCATTTTTGGGAACTTCTGGGATTTGTCCCCACCGTACTGATTGAGTCATCAACCACAGGCTTTGAGACTGCCATAAAAAAGTGGAATGGTCGTTTGGGATTGTGGCAAGGTGAGCTGGATAATCGAAAAAGACTGTTGTTTCCGGCGCTTTGACAAGCCGCTTTTCACCATCAAAACCACCGTAGTTGTATTCCCCGACGATCGCCGCGCGGGTCAATTTCGGCTTAGCCGCAGTAAAGGAACGTTGTGAGATTAATTTAGCAACTTCTTCCCGATTTTCTGGTCTACTGCAATACTGACAGGCTTCAATCATTGCCTTAACGAGCGATCGATAGGTTCTTGGATAGTTGGTAATAAAGCTTTCCATCACCCCCAGCAAGCGATCTGGATGTCCTTGCCAAATTTCTCTACCTTGGGCAAAGGTAAAGCCTACACCCTCATTACCAGTAATGGCGCGAGTGTTCCAAGGTTCGGCAACCATATAAGCTTGCATCGCCCCAATCCGCACGTTCGTCACCATCTGAGGTGGAGGAATGATAATAATCCGAAATTCTTTGGTCGGATCTACACCCGCCGCCGCTGAGAGGTAGCGGACGAAATATTCATAAATAGCAGAACTTAACACGACTGCCCAGACTCGCTTTTCTGAAGCCAAGTTGTCGAAATAGTTGCGAAAATCGCGCCCGAATTCTTCTAAATTGCCGTTGTACTCTCGCCAAGGACGCAAACCAGCATCCCACATGGCGCGGTTCATGGTCATAGCGTTGCCGTGGCGGTGGATTGTCATTGCCGCACATAGGGGGGCATGACGTGCGCCTTCTGCCCCTGTCCTAGCATTGGTAACAGCGCCGCTGACAACGGGAGCAGCATCGGTACGTCCGAAGATGATGCCATCTCGTGAAGTTCCCCAGCTAGCTTCGCGGTTGAGTTTGACATTTAGTCCATACTTGCGGAAAAATCCTTTCTGCCAAGCGATCGCAAATGGGGCGCAGTCGTTGACTGGTACGTAACCTACAGTCAAATTTGGTTTTTCTAAGGTTTTCGGATCGACTATTTGTTCGATCGCTGCGGCTTCTGCTGTGAGTCCTGTAGCACTTCTGTCACCGCTTATCGCGCAACCACCCAGCGACATTCCCGCCGCTGTCGCGCCTATTCCTGCTAAAAACTCGCGTCGCGTCCAGTTGTTCATAGTTATTTGTCATTGGTCATTGGTCATTGGTCATTTGCCATTTGCCGGACAAACAACAAAAATCGTGCTTAATTCTTTCCCTCACCTCTCACTCCTCACTCCTCACCCCTTCCTAAGCAGGGCGGCGGTGGATGACTAGAGATTCAATTTTGGCAACGGCAAAGTCTAATAGTAAGCCTGTTAAGCCAATGACCAAGACTGCGAGGAAGACAGAACTGAGATTGAGGCGACTCCATTCATCCCAGACAAAAAAGCCAATGCCAACACCACCTGTGAGCATTTCTACGGCAACAATTACCAGCCAAGCGATACCTAAACTAATGCGCAAGCCTGTAAAAATATAAGGTAAGCTGGCGGGCAAAATAATTTTAGTTATCTGTCTCCAGCGTGGCATTTCCAGAACTCTAGCCACGTTGATATAGTCTTTCGATACGCTCGAAACACCCAAGGCTGTATTAATAATTGTGGGCCACAAAGAAGTAATAAAAATTACAAAAATTGCCGAGGGATCTGCCAAATTAAAAATAGCTAGGGCGATCGGCAACCACGCTAAAGGCGATACAGGTTTGAAGATTTGAATAATGGGATTGAGTGCCATCATTGCTGGCTTTGACATTCCAATCAAGAAGCCAACAGGAATTGCTACTGCTGCGCCTAAAGCAAATCCAAGTAACACTCGTCGCAGACTTGCCAACAACAGCCAGCCAATGCCTAAATCGCCTGGACCGCGTTGGTAAAATGGGTTGAGAATGTAGTCTAAATTCGCTACTAATGCTTGTGGTGGCGTAGGCATTAATTCAGGATTGACAAGGGCGATCGCCCACCACAAAATAATGATGCCTAAGAAACCAGCGGCAGGTAACAAAACGGCATCCCTGATGACAATCGGTCTAACCCTTTTCCACGCAGCTTGTCCGGCTACTGCTAGAGTAGCAAGATTTAACTGAAATATCATATTGATACTCCTCAGAGTCGATCGCAGGTACGTAAAATCGAGCAGTACCAGACAGGAACACTGATGAGTTCAAAACATTAATCAAATAATGCTTACTCTTCAGTCTCCTCTCAATGCCTACGAAGTTAGCTGACGGGCTAGGGCTGAGAGATGCCCCTCTTAAATCAAGATAAGCCCCTTACAATTGGTTCCTCCGCTCTAGTCTCATCTATGTGCAGATGAAGGACTAGATTAGGCTGACTTACTCTAATCTTTTCCAAGATATCATCGCCATTTCTCTACCGTCAATCATTCTATAGATATATGTATTTATTTGGTAATTGGTAGTTGGTAATTGGTAGATGGTAAAGGAGTGCTGATAGTTTTTTGGGTGGCGATCGTAAATGACAAGTGAGTCATGAGTCGTGAGAGGAAGTGTGTAGTAGAAATTGCGACTGCCAATGACAAATGACGCATGACAAATGACAAATGACCAATTAAATCAAAAACCGAATTGTAACGTATATAGCAGCAGTTACTAATTGGACTGCCATCACGGGTAAACCATATTTAAGAAAGGTTTTAAATGAAATTCGCCGTCCGTGTTGTTCGGCAATTCCGGCAGCAACTATGTTAGAAGAAGCTCCAACCAAAGTTCCGTTTCCGCCTAACGTTGCACCAAACATCATGGCGTAAAACAGGGGTAAGGCTTCTGCTGGCAACTCTCCTGTAAAACTTTTTTCTAGAATTGCTGGCGATGCTAAACCAATATTGACTACATACTGTTTGAGTAACGGAACCATTGCCACAACCAAAGGAATGTTTGGCACGACACTAGAGACTATACCAACAAAAAAGAGTAACGCTAGCGAACCTAAAGCAATATTTTTCCCTAAAATTGCTGCTAGAACACCAGAGAGGCTAGTTACGACTCCAGTTTTCTCTAGTCCACCAATTAAGACAAAAATGGACATAAAGAATATTAACGTACTCCAATCGACATCTCGCAAAATATTATTAACTGTATCAATTTTGCTATGATGCGACAGTAACAATGCTAAAGCTGCACCTAATAAAGCTACCGCAGCAGGAGAAATTGGAATTGGCAGCATCTCCCCAATAACAAAAAATATTAAAACGCCTGCGATTAAAACAATTCCTAATGTTAAAACTTGAGGATGGTTGATTTTTGGATGGGGGAGATGTTCTAAATCTTCTAAATCTTTATGCCAAATCTTACGAAATAGAAATGGTAGCATTGCAACCACAGTAATAACTGCAACAACTCCACCTAAACTGAGGCGCGCCAGGTAATCAATAAAGCTGACGTTTACGGCATCTCCAACAATAAATGTAGCTGGATCTCCTACCAATGTTAGTAATCCGGCACTGTTGGCTACGAATACCATTAAAATAAGTAGCGGTACAAAGTTTACCCCTACTTCCTCTGCAATCGGAGGAATCAGCGGTGCTAGTAACATAACTGTTGTAGCATTGGGCAAAAAGGCGCAAATTGGAGTTGTAATTGCCACAATTCCCAGTAGTAAGCGCTTGCCTTGTCCTTTAGCTAAAATAACAATTTGGGTGGCTAAGTATTCAAAAACTTTTGTAGGTTCAAATGCTCGTACCAACACCATTACACCAAAAAACAAAGCAATAGTAGAGTAGCTATTACCAATATACCCAATTGCTTCATTTAGTGTTAGCACATTTGTAAAAACAAGAATTAATGCTCCTAAAAACGCCGCGATAGTCAAGTGTATCCATTCTGTCATCACGAAAAAGATGACAGTAAGGAAAGTAATAGTGCTAGCGATCGCCTGCCAGTTTTCCATGTTTTTGCTACTGGTTTTAGTATTGATTATTTTAGCTAAACTCGTAGAGCTTTACATTCATGTAAAGCTCTACTAATGCACTCGATATTTGTGGGTAGTTAGCTACATACGGCTAAGGTAATGAAGCGATCGCATCTGTCGGCGATTCTGAAACTACAGCAGCCCTATCTGATGCTTGAAATTCAAGTGTAGTAGAGTGGACGTTACCCGCCTGACAATTCCTCAAGGCGAATTGCTTGATTTTTGCAAGCGATGTTTGTTGGATTTTCATCTGCTATTTTTCAGTCTCTTTAAGTGCAGGTACAACAGGCTTAACAGTACGAGCCTTAGAAGCTGAACCAAGCAGAACATTATTGATAATGTTGCTTATTTCAGTCTCCTCTCAACGCCTACGGAGTTAGCTGACGGGCTAGAACTGAGAGATGTTCTTCTTGTCAAGGATGAACTATGAAGCTCTGAACTCGATACTCGTTCTTGCTAATTCATCTTTGAACCAGATAAGCCCCAGATTTTGGTTCCTCCGCTCCAGTTTTACTAACGATTTGAACTCCTCAACACAGACAACACTGGATTAGGCTAACTGTTTTCAAACTATTGAAGAGAAATTTAACATTCTTACTCAAATTCGTCAAATTATTTCGGGCAACGTTCAATATTTTGCAGTCAAATACAATAATATCAAGCCAGATTCTTCAGCAGATGAATTAAAAAACATTAAAAAACTATGCGTGTCGAAAAGCTTTGCCGCTAAATCCACGACATAGGAGTGCGGAGAAACAACTTGCGGACTACCACCATAGCATCGCTACCAAGGTATCGAACGATAGAGTGGTTACACCGTCTGGCAAGTTCCTATAAACTGAAGATTGCCATGCTTACCTCTATGCGTACTTGAAGTGATGCAAGATTTCAGTCAACTGCTGCTCGATCGAAGCGATACGATTTTGAAGGACTGGATTGCTGCCATTCGTGCAGATAACCAAATTGAAACAGCTAACGAGCTGCCGTACAAGTCTTTACAAGACAGCATACCGCGCGTGATTCAAGCGATGGCAACAGTGCTTTCTCAATCGCAAAATAGCGATTTGAAGACACTAGTAGAGGTGAGTTTAGAACACGGTGTCATCAGGGCAGAACAAGGATTTGAGGCTGGGGAAATTGCCCGAGAGTATCGAATTCTGCGTCATGTTATTTTCTCTACCATTGAGACAAGCTTGCAAACAAGCTCAGCGTTAGAGGTAATTCGTGCTTTTCGATTAATTGATACTGTCATTGATGAAGCGATCGCGCGCTGCTTTAAAAGCTACACCGAGCAACGATTGGCAGAACTACAACAGCTACAAAGTCAACTGACACTCAACAACCAGGAATTAACGCGGCTGGTGCGGGCAAATCGCGAAAACCTTTCTCATCTCGCCCACGAACTGAAATCTCCTTTGACTTCGATTATTGGCTATGCCGATCTATTTTTGCGCCTACAACGAAAAGACAGAGTTGAAGTCAAAGATAGCTACGCCAATATAGAACATATCGAACGGGTGCTAAGCGGTGGTAGGCATTTATTGCACCTGATTAACGATGCTTTAGAAATCTCGCGATACGAAGCAGGGCAAATGCAACTCCAGCCCGCAACAGTCGAGATTCGCGAGTTAACAAGCGATCTTGTTGCTATGATGCAACCTGCGGCACAAGCGAAGGAACTCAAATTGATCCTCGACTTAGCATCAGCCCCAGAAAAAGTTGTGACAGATTCGTTACGAATGCAGCAAATTGTGACAAATCTGATTAGTAATGCGATTCGTTACACGCTAGATGGAAAGATTTCGGTGAAATGTTGGACGCTCGATCGCGAACGATGGGCGATCGCAGTTGCCGATACAGGCGTGGGAATTGCGCCAGAAGCACAGCAGCGCGTGTTTGAACCCTATTTTCAAGCCGGAACGATCGCCATACCCAACAGCACGGGTTTAGGGCTGGCGATCGTTTCACGTTTAGTCAAGCTGTTGCAAGGAAAGATTGAATTAGCCTCTGAGGTTGGAGTTGGCTCAACGTTTACAGTGACTTTTCCGCTAAAAGTTAAGACAAGTTAACACTCTGCAATCGATAATTTATAATTTATTATTTTTGACTGTTAAGCTGAAATCATCTTAGTTAATTGTCATTGATTAAGAAATATTAGACAATTGCTAAAACTTTCTATCATTGAGCTAGATTTCCTCAAATTTTTTTAAATTGATAATTGCGCTCGCTTAGCGAAAATCGGCAAAAGTATTTATGCCGTTCTGAGTGTATCTACAGAAGACATGAAGCTACACAGTCAAAGCGAGACGATATTTAATTCCGGGTGTAGCTATTAAAGTATGCTCTAATCGCTTAAGTATAGAGCATATTTTAATTGACTAGGTTGCTATAAAAAAGCATGAGGAACTCGAAAAATGAAACTCGATCGTCGTTATTTATCTTTTGGACTCGTCTTACTGTTGCAAACAATCTGGCTGGCTCCAGTTGGCTCGGAGCCAGTAAAGTTGCGTGACTCAGAACTAAAATTAGAGCGATCGCAGATGCTCATGGCGAAAAAGCTAACATTAGCGTCAGGAACTAAACTGCAATTAGAACTAGCTGAAGAAATTAGCTCAAAAACAGCACAAGAAGGAGATATTGTTGTTTACTATGCAGCAACAAATGTCCTTTCACCAACCAAAGAAATTTTGATTAGAAAAGGAGCGCGAGCGACGGGGAAAGTTACCGAAGCAAAACGCGCTCGGATGTTTGGTAAAAAAGGGCAATTAAACTTTACTGTAGAAGAAATTGAAGCAGTCGATGGTACTAAGATTCCGTTGCGATCGACCGTGGAGAAAAATGGTAAAGGTCGGGGTGCAACTATGGTAGCAGTGGCAGCACTTGTCAGCGTATTTGGCGTATTTATTAAAGGCAAAAATATCACCGTAAAACCAGGTACGCTGGTAGAAGCCTACGTAGATTATGACACGGTAGTTGAGACAGCCAGTCGCGCGCTATAAGGAAGTAATAGCAGATTCGTGGGGTGCGTTATCAACGCACCCTACCAGCTATTGTATCCAGCCCCAGCTGTTGCCTTGTCCTGTAAATAGAGTTGAGCGATCGCTGTTATTTTGAGCCAAGTTCAAGCTCAGGTTATGAATAGCTTGTTGTTCGGACTTGACTTCTAGCAGTTTCATAAATACATTAAACTCTTGCTGATAACTTGGTTTTTCTAAAATTCTCTGATATACAGTCCTCAATTCCTTTTCAGTAATTTGTTGAGCTTTAGCATCATCTTTAATTGGCTCTAATTGTACTTGAATTGATTTGAGTTCCTCTCGCAATACTTGTGTTTCCTCAGAAATAGGCAATCGACTCAGCATATTAGCAAGCTTAATTTGAACTTGTTTTGCCAACGGCTTATTTTGAGTTTGTTGATACTGCATTTTAGGGATATTAGCAGTATTTGAGCTAGCTGGATTTGGTGTTTCTGTTACGGGTGTAAACAGTGTTAAGCCAGAAAAGAACACTCCACATACAATACACATAATATGATTTTTACCTATGAAATTAGCGGATTAAGTATATACGTATATAGTTTAGTTATTGAATTCATTTTCTAGGTAAAGAAGGCGCAAAGATAGAGGGAAAATGTATTAAAGATATATTAACTATCGCGAGTTTTTACGTAATTTGACTCAAGCTTTACAAACCCTTGAAATATGAAAATTACATTTAAATTGCAAATATATATAGCGATTCTATTTGAGTCATGAACCGATCGTTGTGGTGGTTGACGGTTAACGGTTAACTGTCAACTGTTAACCGTCAACCGTCAACCAGCAATATCCCAGATTCACAAATCATTTAGGCTCGCTATAGAAGGGCGATCGCTATCCGGTTAAACGATAACTGTCAACCGTCTTCACGGAGTGTAGCGCAGCGTTTACCGTCAACCGTCAACTGTCAACTGCCATCTTTATCAGTAAGGGACAAAGAATTGATATGCTAGAAGGCTGGAAGCTCAAAGATTGAAACCATGCCTGCGTCGTCTACTGCAACCGTTACCAGTTTTCCCTTAACTGCTGTCGTGGGACAAGAAGCCATTAAAATAGCCCTGCTGCTAGCAGCCATCGATCCTGGTTTGGGAGGAGTCGCGATCGCGGGTCGTCGCGGTACGGCAAAATCAGTCATGGCGCGGGCAATACATACCCTTCTACCACCGATTGAAGTTGTTAAAGGTTCTTTTTGTAACTGCGATCCCAATCGCCCTGAAGAATGGGATGACGAACTAAGTAGGGGCGCACAGCTGTGCGCCCCCACAGAACAGCTGCGCGTCCCTACAGAAGTGATTCCCGCACCATTCGTACAAATTCCCTTGGGAGTCACAGAAGACAGACTCTTAGGTTCGGTGGATGTAGAACAATCGGTCAAACAGGGAGAAACCGTATTTCAACCAGGACTGCTGGCACTTGCTCATCGTGGCGTGTTGTATGTCGATGAAATTAACTTACTCGACGACAGTATTAGCAACCAACTGCTGACGGTTTTAACCGAGGGACGCAACCAAATCGAACGGGAAGGAATCAGTTTTGGGCATCCCTGTCAGCCTTTATTTATCGCTACGTATAACCCAGAAGAAGGAGCGTTGCGGGAACACCTACTCGATCGCATCGCGATCGCTCTTTCTGCGGATGGCGTGCTAGGTCTAGACGAACGAGTACAAGCAGTAGAACAGGCGATCGCTTACACCACCTCACCACAGCAGTTTCTCCAGCAATACGCCGAAGATCTCGACAATCTCAAAACTCAAATTATCTTGGCGCGAGAGTGGCTCAAAGACGTACAAATTACCCACGAGCAAATTGCCTATTTAGTCGATGAAGCAGTACGCGCTAGAGTCCAGGGACACCGCGCCGAACTTTACGCCGTGCGAGTCGCCAAAGCCGCCGCCGCTTTAGAAGGCAGAACCACCGTTACAGCCGAAGATTTGCGTCGCGCCGTAGAATTAGTCATCGTCCCGAGAGCAACAGTCGTACAAACTCCACCCGAAGAACCACCACCCCCGCCACCTCCGCCACCCCAAAACCAAGACGAACCCGAAGATGAGTCTAACCAGGAACAGGAGGAGCAAGAAGAGAAGGACGAACAGGAAGAACCTGACAACGAGCAAACACCGCCCAATATTCCTGAAGAATTTGTTTTTGATGCCGAAGGTGTAATTCTCGACGACAGCGTGCTTTACTTCGCACAGATGGCACAGCGACGTGGTAAGTCCGGCAGTCGCAGTTTAATTTTCTCCGAAGATCGGGGACGATACGTCAAACCGATGTTACCCAAAGGTCCAGTGCGACGAATTGCAGTAGATGCCACGTTAAGAGCAGCTGCACCTTATCAGAAGGCAAGGCGGGAGAGGCAGGGAGTAGGGAGCAGGGAGCAGGGAGCAGGGGGGAAGAGAGCTGGGAGAACTAGGGAGGCTGGGGGAGTAATTCCAGCCACTAACCACCAGTCACTAGCCACTAGCTACTCTCCCGACTCCCGCCAAAAAAGAGTATTTGTCGAGCAGGGAGATATTCGCTCCAAGCGTCTCGTCCGCAAAGCGGGAGCGTTGATCGTGTTTGTGGTTGATGCTTCTGGCTCGATGGCGTTGAATCGGATGCAATCGGCTAAGGGAGCAGTTTTTCAGCTCTTGACAGAAGCATATGAAAATCGCGACCAAGTGGCATTGATCCCGTTTCGTGGCGAACAGGCAGAGGTGTTGTTGCCTCCTACCCGTTCGATCGCTTTGGCGCGTAAACGATTGGAATTGTTGCCTTGCGGTGGTGGTTCGCCCCTAGCGCATGGTTTGACGCAAGCGGTACGGGTGGGAATTAATGCTCAAATGGCAGGAGATATCGGGCAAGTGGTCGTTGTGGCAATTACCGATGGACGGGGGAATATTCCTCTGGCGCGATCGCTAGGCGAACCCTTACCAGAGGGAGAAAAACCCGATATCAAGAAAGAACTGCTGGAAATCGCCGCTAGAATTCGCGGATTGGGAATACAACTGTTGGTCATCGACACTGAAAATAAATTTATCTCTACGGGTTTTGCTAAAGAACTAGCTCAAACCGCGGGAGGCAAATACTATCACCTACCCAAAGCTACCGATTCCGCGATCGCTGGTGTGGCTAAAAGTGCAATTAATGCGATTAGGGGTTAGGGAGTAGGGACAAGGGGGACAAGGAAGAAGAATTTTACCAACTACC
This sequence comes from Scytonema millei VB511283, assembly GCF_000817735.3. NCBI lineage: Bacteria > Bacillati > Cyanobacteriota > Cyanophyceae > Nostocales > Scytonemataceae > Scytonema > Scytonema millei. Next base: position 205,222 of record NZ_JTJC03000005.1, read on the forward strand.
AATTACCCATTACCAAATCACCAATTCCGAATTCCGAATTCCGAATTCCGAATTCTCTCCACTCACTTTTAACTAGATTTAACTTCTATCTGCTAGCAATCCAGATATATTAAGAGGATTGTGTAGCTATTTGTGGCTGCTTATGGATAAAGTAGGCGACCCAGCTACCAAGTATGCCATATATGTAGCTACGGCAGTCTTGGTACTGGGTTTTATCATTACGCTCGTCCGCAACGGAATACAAATTCTTGCTGATGTCAGTTTCTGGTTGGGTTTGTATGGCTGGTTGGCTGCCGGGATCGTTGTCGGCTATTTAGTTTATCTGGGACTGCGAATTTTAGGATGGCGCTCTTCAGAAGAAGCGGAGCCAAATGTCACGGATACTTCAGGGATTATCTATAGAGCGATCGCTCCAACCGCAACTGAAAGAGGAGCTGGGGCGATCGCCACTCGTTCTAAAATCTCGGCGGGCGAACTTCCACCCTGGGAAGTTGCCGATCTCCCCGCACCGCCGCCATTTAGTTTTAATAATGCGATCGCTCTAATTGGACCTGGAGCAATTCTCTTGGGGACTTCGATTGGTAGCGGTGAATGGTTGCTGGGTCCAGCGGTGACGGCTCAGTATGGTGGTTTTATGTTGTGGATTGCCACAACTTCGATTATTCTCCAAGTCGTCATGAACATGGAGTTTATTCGCTACACCCTGTACACGGGCGAACCGATCTATACGGGTTTTATGCGGACTAAACCAGGACCCCGCTTCTGGGCAATTTTTTATTCTGTCCTGGCGTTTTTGCAACTAGGATGGCCTGGGTGGGCTTCTTCGGCGGCTACGGCTCTGACTGCAATGTTTGTCGGCGATATCCCAGGACCAGAACACGCAGAAACGATCGAAGCATTTGGCTTATTCTGGTTCCTATCTACAGTGGCGATCGTTGCTTTTGGAGCCAAAATTGAGCGGACGATGGAAGTCGTGCAATGGTTTTTTGTTGGGGCAATCCTCCTGTTCTTAACCGTCATTGCTCTGGGTTTTACTGCTCCCGAGACCTGGGGTCGAGCGGTTACGGGTTTTCTCCGCTTCGGCACGATTCCGCCCAATGTTGATTGGCTGAAAGTGGGAGGCTTTGCGGCTTTTGCTGGTGCGGGAGGAGTCTTAAATGGAACGCTAAGTAACTGGTTTCGCGACAAGGGATTGGGCATGGGGGGCGTAGTGGGATACATTCCGGCACTGATTGGCGGTCGCCGTATGTCTCTGACTCCCACGGGTAAAGTCTTTCCCTTAACTACCGAAAACAAGAAGCGTTGGCGCGAATGGTGGAAGTATGCCATTACCGACCAATATGGTGTTTGGGTGCTGGGATGTTTCTTAGGAATGGGACTGCCAGCCTTGTTGACTTTGCAGTTTATTCCGCCTGGAACTCGCTTTGACAACCAATTTGCGATCGCGGTCTATCAAGCGCAATACCTATCGCGGGAAGATACCACTAGCATTATGTGGTTTATTACTCTATTGGTAGGCTTTTGGATTCTCTACAGTACCCAACTTGGGATCACGGATGTCTTTGCGCGTATGGTGACAGATATGGTGTGGTCGGGCAGCAGCCACATTCGCGCTTGGCGAGGGGGAGATATTCGTTTTGTTTACTACAGCGTCCTCTCTTTGTTTACTCTGTGGGGGGTTTTTATTCTCTTGTCGGGGATCAAGCCCTTTTTCTTAATTCTCCTGAGTGCGAACATTGCAGGCTTAAATTTTGTCTTTCTAGGTTTGCACGCTCTCTATGTCAATCGCAAATTTCTCCCTGCCGAATTGCGATCGCCGCTATGGCGAGAGGCGATCGTCTTACTCTCAGTCGTGTTTTTCGGTTTTTTCTTCTGCCAAGCCTTACCGAGTATTATCGGACAGTTTACCCAAGGAGGATAATGTCTCTTTCTTAACTAAGTAGGAGAAATTAGTTTCTTTGAGTTCTTTCGACCCATTCAGCAATCGGAATACAATATAGTGCGATCGCGCGGTTACAACCTCAAACAAGTTCTCGTGGCGCTAGGAGGTATTGCCTTCTACAGCCATCCAGGAGTAAGGTTTCTATCCACTGATTCGCCGGATCTTCGTAGTTTATCGCGAGGATGGCAGTTTAGATGAAGTGGCTGGAAGAGCTTACGCTAACCTGCTGCTATCCACAAAAGGTCAAAAACTTGTCGATCGAGTGGGGTGTGGGGTGTAGGGTGTGGAGATTATAAATTTCTTTCTCCGCGACTCTCCGCGACTCTCCCTCAGCCTCCTCAGCTCTCTTCTCTCCCTTGTCCCCTCTTACTCGCTCCTCGCTCCTCGCTCCTCGCTCCTATAAAATCTACACAAATAAAATTAGGTGCATTATGTCGTCGCAAAATCATCCTTTACCCCGTTTGATTCTCGCTTTTGTAGCTGGATTTTTATCAGTTTTACTATTTCATCAACTGGCACTATTGTTGTTACACAGTATTGGTTTTGCACCTGCTAAGTTAACAGCTTATGCAATGAAGGCAACACAACCTTTCGGTATTCCCCGCGTCTGGTCGCTTGCTTTTTGGGGTGGAGTTTGGGGAATTGTATTGGTTTTATTTGTTTCTTTTTTTCGGCAAGGGTTGGGAATTTGGGGGACAGCACTGCTGTTTGGCGCGATCGCACCTAGTCTTGTCAGTTGGTTTATCGCCATGCCCCTAAGAGGGGAACCCGTCGGTGGTGGCTGGCAACCCAACGGTATTGCTACAGCCTTAATTCTCAATGGTATTTGGGGTTTAGGTACAATTTTGCTCTACCGCTTAATTTCGTTAAGCGTACTCGGTCGCAAGCGACGTAGCACCAACGGTTTAGAGTCGGGAGAAAAAGAGAGAATTCGCCACTAGAAGTCGGTTATCAGTTATCAGTTATCAGTTATCAGTTATCAGGGAGCGCACGAGCAGTTAGTTCTGACTTACGACGTGCAGCTTACGACTTGCGACTTGTCCCCACACACCACCTTTCTTATGAAAGTTCATCAAACTAAAATTAATTGCCGTGTCTGTGGTTACGATGAAAATCCTGGTGATGCTGGTCATTGTCGGCGTTGCCACTCTACATTAAACCGCAGTTTTAACAAGTCCGCTAACAATTCTCAAACTAAAAACTCGTCTGCTTTTCCCTGGTCGGTCATACCGTTGATTGCGTTACTTTTAGGAACGGGTGGGATGTACTGGTTCTACAGAAGTCATACAACTGCTACTTTGAAAGATAAACCGAGTGCAGTTGTTACGCCCACACAACAACCGCTAGCAAAACAGCCTCCAGCAACAGCATCCAATGCGGCTGATATTCAAACCTATGCGTCGATGCAGGATGTTCCTAACGTTCCTACAGGTGTCTTTAACTTTGGTGGCGCAACCTGTTTTGCTGCCATGACTGCCCACGGAATGCACTCTAGTATTGCCAAGGTTCACCCAAATTTCCATCTACGCTACACCGAACCACCGCTTAACGTTCCACCAGGTTGTAGTACGGGAATCGGTATGTTGCTTGATGGCGAACTCAGTTTTGCTCAAAATGGTCGCTCTGTGTCAGATGCAGAGTATCGCAAAGCCAAAGAACGTAACTTTACTCTGCAACAAGTGCCAGTGGCAATTGATGGGATTGTATTTTTTACCCACCGCAATGTTGCCTTACCTGGACTGTCGGTGAAACAACTTCAAGATATTTTCCTGGGCAAAGTGACTAACTGGAAACAGGTAGGGGGACCAGATCGAGCGATCGCGCCCATTTCTCAAGACCCCAAGGTTCACGCTACGCTCAAATTACTGCTAAGCGATCGCATCAATAATTTGGGTCGTAATGTCAAGCTCGTGCGCGACTATACCACAGCCATGCGACGAGTTGCTGCTACCCCGGGGGCGATCTCTTACAGTTCGGCTTCTATTGCTGCCGGACAGCGATCGATTCACCTGTTAAGCTTGGCTAGAGGTAGCTCTAAAAATTACGTTTCACCCGTAATCGCAGGCGAGCGCGTCAATGTTCCTGCCCTGCGAGATGGCTCTTATCCGATTACTCGCCGTCTCTTTATCGTCATTCGCCGCGACCGGACTCCTGACGAACGAGCAGGAGTTGCTTACACCAACTTGTTACTCTCGCATGAAGGACAGCAAATTGTTGAAAAAGCTGGATTTGCAGCAATTCATTAAAACTTATTTGCAAAACATACTTGCAAGTCGCCATGCGACTTGCAAACATTCTCTCCTCAACTCACAGTCACGGGATGGCTGACAACCGCATTGTACAAATAGCCTTTGGCGTTGAAAGGCACTGAAACTGGTTGGGTATTGCCTTTAGTATCTGTAGCCTTTGCCTGAAGCTGATATTTGCCAGGACGAGCATTCCAATCAACATCCCATCTCACCCATGCTCCATCAAGATTAGGCTCTCGGAGTCGTGCCGCTTGCCAGGTTTTGCCACCATCAAGGCTTACCTCAACTTTGGCAATTTTACCGCCAGCAGACCAAGAACGCCCTCGCAATAAATGTTCTCCTGCGGGCATCTTGGCATCCCAAGCTAGCTCGAAAGCACTTTTGATATTTTGCGCCGTGATAATCGTGCCTTTAGCAGGGGGATTAGGTTGATAGTCGGAGCCGATTAAGACATAACTTTCCGTGTTCCAAGTGGAAAACAGAGGTTTTTCTGAAACTTCAATCCGCCCTACCCATTTAATACTAGCCGCACCCAGCCAGCCTGGAACGAAGGCACGGATGGGAAAACCGTGGTCGGCTGGTAGAGTTTGCCCGTTCATCGCATAGACGAGCAATGTATCTTCCTCTAATGCCTTCGCCAGGGACATCGGACGGCGAACTTTCTTTTCGTCTAATCCTTCTGGCATTACGTCTTTTGCGGTGCGTTTGACTCCTGCGAGTTGCAGCACCTCCCGCAGAGGTACGCCCGTCCATTCTGCCACACCGATTGCGCCCAGTTTCCACGGCGCTCCATCAGCTTTTTTCCCCTGGACGGATTCAAAAAAGCTGCGACCGTTACCAGCACACTCTAGCGCTCGAATCACCGAGACTGACGGCAGAGAAAGGAGTTCGTCGTAAGTAAACTCCCTCGGACGAGAAACCCCAGACCCTTCAACCCGCAAGCGCCATGTTTTCCGATCGATTTTAGGGGTAGCCGTGTGGTTGCGGACGTAGAACAGCTCGTTGGGAACTAGATAGCCTCGATCGTACATGGCTTCCCAACGCATTTCTTGTTGAATGCCTTTGTAATCGTAAAAAAGTTCTGGAGGAACTGATTTAACTACCTCCCCAGCAGCTAGAGCGGGTTCTTCTAGCCGTAAGCGTGGTAAACCGCTACCAATTGCTATTCCTGCACCGACAGTCATAAATTGCAGGAATTTCTGGCGCGACATACCTAAAGTTTTCGCTTTCTGCCAGACAAATTCATCGGCTCTAGCTTGCTGGTAAACTTTTTCGACTAGCAGATCGTCTTCTCTCATGCCTTATATCTCCAGTCGAGTAAATAAGAACAATATAAAGCTAATTAGCAAATTTTCAAGTAAACAAACAGTTAAGATGACAAATGAAATTTCTGAAAAACACTGGGCATTTAAATATAGCTATTTCGCTAGATAACAGATTAGTTTTAATGTAGTAATTCCAAACTGAGACGGACTTATACCAGTTCTTTGCAACTATATGTCACAGACTATATGTCACAAAGATATGCCGCAGCAAATACCCTAACTCTCCTTGTAAAAAAGGGAACCAGTGGAGAGCGAATTTTGGACAAAAATAAAGAGAAATAGTATCGGTATTAAGACTGTCATCGATCGCTGATTAGTTATTGGTCATCGACCAAATACGAATCGTAGTAAAAGCGTTTTTTAATTAGATGTTTTATGACTCAAATCAGCATTGTATTTATGTCTTAGCTGTAAAACTTAAACAAAGACCTACAAAGTCAAGACGCGGAATTTTACGCCTCCATCCCTTGACATTTAAGTAAAAGCTTATATATTCTATTATTTAAGTAAATGCTTAAATAAAGTATGAGTAGACCCGCGGCGGGTGGAGATATTTTTCAGGCGATCGCCGATCCGACACGACGAGCGTTGTTGGATCGCTTACGTGACGGCGAACAACCAGTGAAACAACTGGCTGAACCTTTTGCCATGTCTCTACCAGCCATCTCTCAGCATTTGCAGGTGTTGTGTGAAGTCGGCTTAGTTACCCAACGGCGGGAAGGACGGCAGCGCCTCTATCAGTTAAATCCTGCACCTTTAAAACAGGTGTCGGAATGGGTGTCGCATTACGAACAGTTCTGGCAAGAGAAATTAGCCGCTCTCGGTGCATATTTGGAGAATAACCCATGCTCAGAGGATTAAAGACCGAAGTTTTCTATCCTTACTCACCGCAGCAAGTTTGGCGGGGACTCACCGAGAGGCGATCGCTTGCCACATGGTTGATGGACAATGATTTTGAGCCGCAGATCGGTCACAAATTTCAATTTCACACCCATTCCCTACCAGGCTTAGATGGTGTTATCTGCTGCGAAGTTTTAGAAATTGACGCACCAAAACGACTTTCTTACACTTGGCAGGATAGTTATATGAATCAGCCTTCGATTGTGATTTGGACGCTGACACCTGTTGATGGTGGGACGCAACTTCAACTAGAACACCGCGAGTTGAGTTACGCAACACCTCAGTTACAGGAGGTACGCATTTGTAACCAGAGATCTCGATCTCCCCTAAATCCCATTAACAAGGGGGAGACAGATGCTTTCTTTTTAAAGAGGTTGGGGAATCTCAATGCAGTGCCTCAAGCTGTAGAGGCGATCGCACCAAGTTGTACGTTTTCATCTACGCATATTGGTGTTTTTCAAATTTCCGCAAGTGTCATTTTCCATTCTTTGCTGAACGGTGGTTGGAATGACAAGCTCGATCGACAATTGCCAAATGTTTTGGCAAGCCTTTTTTGACGATCGCGAGTAACTAAATTCGACTATCTATTACTTTCATCGCCGATCGAGTCATTACAAATTTAGAGTTTTAACTATCCGCCTCAAGGCAAGATTTAAGCTTGAATCAAGAGGTTATAAAAATGAGTTTTTCTGAGCGATCGCATATTTTTTTTTCTCAAACTTCAGATGGTCGAGAGTTCGATTTCAATATTTACTCTACCTTGTTAGCTAAAAGAGTTATTTTTTTAAGAGGGGAGGTTACAGAAGAAATAGCTAATTCAATTGTGGCACAGATGCTATTTCTCGATACAGAAGATGCAGAACGAGATATTTTTCTATATATCAACAGTTCAGATGGTTTAGCTCCGGCTGCATTGACTATCTACGATACAATGACTCAAATTCAGGCGGATATATGTACCGTCTGTATTGGAACCGCAAAGGGAATGGCTACATTATTACTTTCTTCCGGCACTAAAGGGAAAAGATCGGCTTTACCAAATGCACGAATTGCAATCGCACAACCATTAGGTAACACTCAAGGAATAACTAACGATATTGAAGTCGCAGCTAGAGAAATTGCGCATTTAAGAGAAACAGTTAATCGCATACTTGCTGCTAACACTGGTCAGTCAATAGCACAAATCAAATTCGATACAGCACGAGACTTTTATCTTGACGCTGAAGCAGCAAAAGATTATGGATTAATTGACAATGTCATTCAAAAAACACCTAGATAGGTCATTGGTCATCGATCGTTGGTAATCTGTCGTTTTGCCTTTTAACTTTTGACTTTTGACTTTTTTATCAAGGAGTAAATATGAAAATTTTAGCGCTCGGAGGAACGAATTTTATTGGTCCTCCTGTAGTCAGGCAATTGTCCGCAATGGGACACGAAGTCGCCGTTTTCCATCGGGGAAAAACAGCAGCAGAGTTACCCGAGGGAATACAGCATTTACTAGGCGATCGCTCCGAGCTTACCCAGATGAAAAGCGAATTCGAGCGCCTTTCGCCTCAAGTTGTCGTCGATATGTTTCCCTACACCGAGGCAGATGCGATCGCGCTGATGAATGTATTTCAGAATATTGCAGAGCGCGTTGTTGCTATTAGTAGTATGGATGTCTATCGCGCTTATGCAGTATTTTTGCAAATTGAATCGACTCCAGTTGAGTCGGTTCCCCTAACTGAAAATTCAGCCTTGCGCCAGCAACTACATTTATTTCGGGAAATGGCTGAAAGACCGCTGAACGCTCCCGCAGATTATGAAAAGATTTTGGTCGAACGGGTGGTGATGAATTATCCCGATTTACCTGGTACAATTGTACGGTTACCAATGGTTTATGGGACGCAAGATCCTCTCAACCGTCTATTTCCCTACTTAAAGCGAATGGATGAAAACCGTCCGGCGATCGTCTTGCCAGAAAGCCTAGCTCAATGGCGCGGTTCCTATGGGTATGTAGAGAATGTTGCTCACGCGATCGCTTTGGCAGCCACAAACGAACATGCTAAGGGACGTATTTATCATGTTGCAGATACAGAATTAACCGAGGCGGAAAGACTGAGCAGAGTTGGACGAGTCGCAGGCTGGCAAGGCAAAATCGTAACTGTTGCCACAGAATCTTTACCGACAGACTGGAACCTACCATACAACACGGCTCAACACTGGTTTGTAGATACAACCCGCATTCGGCAAGAACTCGGTTATAGCGAAATTGTCTCACTAGAGCAGGCGCTCAAAACAACAATTGACTGGCAGCGATCGCACCCACCAACAGAAATTTCTCCGTGGACTGGAAAAGAATTACTAGACTATGCTACCGAAGACCAAATTTTGAAAAGTATTTAATATCAATTGTAAGGTGGGCGTTGCCCACCCTACACACTACACAATATGCTACCGAAGACCAAATTTTGAAAAGTATTTAATATCAATTGTAGGGTGGGCGTTGCTCACCCTACACACTAATTTTTTATGAAAGCCTTAGAAGCGTATAATCTCAAAAAAACTTTCCGCCGCAACAAACAAAATGTACCAGCAGTGAAGGATGTTTCCTTAACCATCTACCCAGGAGAAATATTAGCTTTTCTTGGTCCCAATGGTGCAGGTAAAACAACGAGTATCAAAATGATGGCAGGTTTAATTCAGCCTGATTCTGGTTCGGTCAGAATTGTAGGTAGAGATCCTCACCGTAATGCTTCAGCGTTACAAAACCTGGGTGCAGTTTTAGAAGGGAATCGCAACCTTTACTGGCGATTAACTCCAGAGGAAAATTTAGAATATTTTGGCGTATTAAAAGGACTAACTCGACGCGAAGCACGTTTTGCCGGAAGAGATCTTTTAGAAAAATTTGACTTATTAGCTAAGCGCCGTACGCCAGTAGAACAACTTTCACGGGGAATGCAACAGAAATTAGCATTTGCTGTAGCCTTAGTTCATCGTCCTAAACTTTTATTATTAGATGAACCGACTTTAGGATTAGATGTAGAAGCAACTGAGGATGTAAAAATTCTCGTTCGCGAAATTGCTGCCACTGGTTGTGCTATCTTGCTGACAACTCACCAATTACAAATAGCAGAAATTTTATCAGACCGAATTGCTATTATTCAAAAAGGCGAGATCTTAGCAGAAGCACCCACACAAAAATTGATTCAACAATTTTCTGGTACGGCTTACAAAATTGAAATGGAAGCCGCTTTAGATGAAACAAGAATGTTGGAATTAGAAACACTTGGGTTAGAGATTGAATCCAGAAGATTTATTTATATCGATCGCTCGGAATTACTATATAAAGTTTTTACTATTCTCCAGCCTTTACCAATTCAATCTGTGGTAAAACAAGCTAATTTGACAGAAATATTTTTACAGATTGTGAAACAAGGTAATAACATTAATGATTGAGTTATTTTTTGCAGAATTAAAACGAACTTGGATTTTACAACGTCGCTATCCAATCGAAGTTGTTGGTATTATTATAGTTACTGTTTCGATTTTTTATGGATTATTTTTGAGCGCTCGTTACGTTGCTGGTGCGAATTTTCAACTAGGCGATCGCTTAGATTCAATAGTCATTGGCTACGTACTTTGGAGCTTAGTTTTATTTATTATGGGCAACGTTGCTAATAGAATTCAGTATGAAGCTCAAACTGGTACGCTCGAACAACTTTTTCTATCTCAATTCGGGGCAGTCAAAGTATTTTTAATTCGCTCGCTAGCAGCGGTAACGTTGCAAGTAGCTTTTGTTTTGAGTATTTTATTAACTATAATGCTCTTAACTGGCAGCCGTCTCGATTTTCCTCCTACGTTACTTTTACCTCTCATAACTGTATTGATGGGAGCGAATGGGATTGCTTTTATAATTGGAGCTTTAGCTTTATTATTTAAGCAGGTGAGCCAATTACAAGTCATATTTCAATTTGGCTTATTATTTCTCCTAGCTACTCCCATAGAAGCATCGACGGGATTTTCCCAAGTTTTAGCAAATCTATTACCAATTACTCCAAGTGCAGGCATATTACGAGCTTTGATGGCACGCGGAGAAAGTTTAAATTTAACTCAATTAGCGATCGCTTTCATCAATGGAGTCGTATATTTTGCTATAGGATTAGCACTATTCCGACTAGCAGAACGCCAAGCCAAGAAACGCGGAATTTTAGGCGGATATTAATCAGTTATCAGTTATCAGTTATCAGTGACCTCTGCTCACGCACCACGCACCACTCTCTTACTGTCTACTGTCAACCAATGACTAACAACCAACTGGTTGCGAGCATAGAGCTTGTTTAATTGTTTGCAATAATTCTTGAGCGGTGTAGGGTTTTGCTAAAAAGGCTTTTACTTCTACGTCTGTCATTCCATGAAACTTGTCTTGAGCGGCTAAACCACTGGTGGCAATAATTTTAGTTTGGGGATTGAGTTTTTGGATAGTACGTATTGTGGTAATACCGTCCATTGCAGGCATGAGCATATCAATTAAGATTAAATCTATCCGATCGCGGTGTTCGGCGTAGGTGGCGATCGCCTCTATTCCGTCACTAGCAGTAACAACTTTATAATTAAAAGTCTCTAGAGAAGTTTTTGTTGCCTCGCGCACGCCAGCTTCATCATCTACAACCAAAATTAACTCACCGTCCCCGTAAGGCGTGTTTTGTTCTGTCTGACGCTGATATTCTACAACTGCTACTGCTGGTAGGTAGATTTGAAATTCCGTGCCTCTACCGAGTTCGCTCCAAACATGAATAAATCCGTTGTGACCTTTGACAATACCCATGACAGTGGATAATCCCAGTCCCGTACCTTTACCGAGTTCTTTTGTCGTGAAAAATGGCTCAAAAATTCTTTCCTGGGTTTCCAGTGACATTCCCATACCTGTATCGCTTACGGTAACGACGATATAGGAGCCAGCTTTTGCCTCCAAGTTCATCCTGGCGTAGTGTTCGTCTGCTGTAAAGTTTTCGGCAGAAATTGTCAACATTCCACCATTGGGCATGGCATCGCGAGCGTTGACGCAGAGATTCATTAAAACTTGATGCAGTTGAGTCGCATCCCCAGAGACAGACCACAAATTAGAGGCAATGTTAGTCTGAATCTCGATCGATTTTGGAAAGGTTTGTTTGGCGATTTGGCGAATTTCTGATATTAAGTGCTTGATTTGTAAGTTTGTATACGTTCCCTCCAAACCCCGTGCAAAAGAGAGTACCTGTTTGACTAGAGCCGCACCCCGTTTGGCATTGGTAATCACGATTGGCAAAAGTCGCTGACTGCGCTCGTCGTGCATCTGAGATTCCAATAGCTGAGCCGTCATCAAAATTGGCGCTAAGACATTGTTTAAATCATGAGCAATGCCACTGGCAAGAGTGCCGATACTTTCCAAACGTTGAGCGCGTAAAAATTGAGCTTCTAAGAGTTTTTTCTCAGTAATATCAGTATTGACGACAAGAATCGACTTAGGCTGAGCGTGGCGATCGCGTACTAAAGTCCAACGACTGTAGACGACAATTGGTTTCTCGTTTTTAGTGACTTGATGTAACTCGCCTTGCCAAGTGTCTGTTTGCTTTAAGGCTGAGTGAATCTCTAGCAGCTGATCGACGAGACTCTCGTTGTAGATTAACAAGTTAGGATTTTGCCCGATCGCCTCTTGTGCTTGCCAACCATAGAGACGTTCTGCTCCCTTGTTCCAATATAAAACTTTGTCATCCAGCGACCTAACAATAATGGCATCGGTGGCGACATCGAGCAATTCGGCTTGGGCGCGGATTTGTTGCTGAGTGTGCTGGCGTTCGAGGGCGTAGCGAATGGAACGCTCTAGTAAAGGTGCGCTCAACTGAGTTTTTTCTAGATAGTCGGCTGCTCCTGCCTTCATCGCCTCGATATCGATTTCGCGATCGCCTTTGCCCGTAAGTAAAATAATTGGTGCGGCACAACCTTCAGCTACGGCAGCTTGAAGCAATTCTAAACCATTGCGATCGCCCAAACGGTAGTCGAGCAAGTAAATGTCATGTTGACGCTGGGCGATCGTCTCGATTGCCGCATCATAAGAACTTACCCAGTCTAAATCGAAGGTCGTGCCTTGAGCTGCTGCCAACCAGTCCCGCGTCAAGACATAATCATCCTCGTCGTCATCAACTAAAAGTACTTTGACTCGCTCAGTGTCCATGCCCGTTTCCCACCGATCGCAGTGGTAGTTCTACAATTTCAAACCAATATTTGCCGATAGTCCTCATGACCTCTACTAAGGAAGCAAAAGTAACTGGTTTCGTGATGTAAGAGTTAGCGCCTAATTCATAACTACGATAAATATCTTCCTCTGCTTTGGAAGTTGTCAATACCACTACTGGTATATGTTTTAACTGCGGGTCTGCCTTAATTTCCCGTAGTGCCTCGCGTCCGTCTTTCTTGGGCATGTTGAGATCGAGTAAAATCAACCCTGGACGAGGGGCAAGCTTCAGGTCAGTATATTGACCGCGCTGATGTAGGTAATCCATTAATTCCTCACCATCGCGCACGAGATAGAGATCGTTAGCCAAGCGACTTTCTGCCAGCGCTTCTCTTGCCAACATGCAATCGTCTTCGTCATCGTCAGCCATGAGAATTGTGACAGTGGTGCGTCGCCCTTTCACTCCGAGTTATCTCCTACGAGTTGTTTAATTGGCAGAGTAACACTAAATTTAGCTCCTTGCCCTGGACTACTTTGAGCTGTAATATTGCCCTGATGCCGTTCGACAATTTTACGGCAAATTGCTAGTCCTATTCCTGTACCCTCGTATTGACTGCGACTGTGCAGGCGTTGAAAGACATTGAAGATCCGATCGAGATACTTTTGCTCAAAACCAATACCATTATCCTCCACCATAATTTGACACGATGTGGCGATCGCCCCATCTGTAACTGGTTGTTGTTGGGAATCGAATAGTTGGCTGGAAAGCTTAACCACTGGAGGCGCGTCTTGTTTGTGAAACTTCAGTGCATTACTCAACAGATTTTGTAATAACTGCTGCATCTGTACTGGGTCGGCATCAATTTTAGGCAGGGTATTAACTTCCACCTTACCCCCAGTCTGCTGTATCCTCACCTCTAGATCGGATAATACTTCTTTTACGACTCGATTGAGATCGACAGTTACAAAAGGTTGCGCTTTAGTCGTGACGCGGGACAGCGTCAAGAGATCGTCAATCAGAGTTTGCATCCGTCCGGCTGCATTCTGCATTCGTTCTAGAGAATCTCGTCCTTGCTCGTTGAGAAGATCTCCACAACTGGCTTTCAAGCGGTTGCCAAAGGCTTGAATTTTGCGCAGTGGCTCTTGCAAATCGTGGGAAGCAACCGAGGCAAATTGTTGCAGTTCCGCGTTAGAACGGGCGAGTTCTTGCGCGTAGCGGGTTTCTTCAGCTAGCATTTGAGCTTGGGCGAGAGCAATACCAATTTGATCGCTCAATTGGCGCAATAATTCGGTTTCAAAACTGCTCCAAACACGGGAACCACTACATTGATGAGCAATCAGCAAACCCCAGAGTTCTCGCTTGAGGAAAATCGGCACGACAAGATTAGCTCGAACTCCATATCGTTGGAGAAGTTCTTTGTGACAAGCGTGCATTTCTGCTTGCTCGACATCGTGAATAGCGCTGATGCGTCCTTGTCTGTATTTCTGAATGTATTCCTCCCCAAAGCAAGGATCGTAGATGTGTTGTCCTAAAATGGCTGGATAGCCGTTGACTACGGCTTCCCGCACGACATTTCCAGAACCATCCAACCATAAGCGAAAAATAATCACCCGATCTGCTCGCAGGAATTTTTGAATTTCGTTAACGGTCGTTTGGAGGATCGATTCCAATTGGAGCGATTGACGAATCTTCAGGGTAATTTCGGCAAATAATTGCGATCGCAAATTTTGACGTTGCAGTTCTACTTCGGCTTGCTTGCGTTCGGTGATGTCGCTCCCAATACCTAAAAACCCGGTAATCTTACCGTTAGCATCGTACATGGCGCTAATTGACAGTAAAACGGGGAAACGGCTGCCATCTTTGCGAATGTAAGTCCATTCTTGTTCGGTTGGTTCTCCCCGTCTTGCCTTAGCAACAAATACCTCAAATCCAGGTTCGATTATCACTCCCAGCTCTTGAGTTAATTCTCGCGCCCGACTGACGACTTCTTCGCGATCGTGAATAATTACGGGTGTCGTTTTACCGACAATTTCTGAGGCGGAATAGCCCAATAATTTCTCGGCAGCAGCATTAAAAGTAAGGACTGTACCGTCAACATTGGTAGAAATTATCGTATAGTTAGCGCTATTGAGAATCGCTTGTTGCAACTGCATAGTTTGTTGCAGTTGAGTTTCCATCCGCTTGCGATCGGTGATATCGCGTGTAAAGCAGCGTGTATGGACAAATTGCTTGTCTTTCCAAAAAACGTTAGAGCCGATCGATACATCCCGGGTTGAACCATCTTTACATACCAACCGCGCCTCGTAGTCGCACAATGTCTCGCCAGCATTGAGGCGTTGCAAAATATCATCAATGACTTCTCGATTGGCGTGAAATTTGGCAATGTGTTGTCCGACGTACTCTTCGCGAGTGTAACCGAGCAGATTTAATTCAGCTTGGTTTGCCCAGACAATAATTCCATCTGCTCCTACCCAGTGTATGCCGACACTGGCATTCTCTAGGAAGTCAGCCAGTTCTTGTTCTCGCGTGCGGGCGATCGCCTCTAATCGTTTGCGATCGTTGATGTTTTGAAAATAGACTGATATGCCATTTTTAGCAGGATAGGCATGAACGGCAAACCAAGTGTTGAGCGGGGGATAAAACTCTTCAAAAGCAACTGCAATTTGTTGCGCTCTGACTTGGCGATATTCTTGGTCAAAAGTAGACCCCACTGCTTCGGGAAACTCATCCCAAATATTTTTACCAATTAACTCTGCTCGCGTTTTTTGTAGAAATACTTGGGCGTGTTGATTGATGTAGGTGAATCGCCACTCATTATCTAAGGCAAAAAAGCCATCGCTGATACTTTCTAAAATGTTAGTGACTTGTTGGCGCGATGCTTGGGCTGCGTTCGTAGAAGCGCGTAATTCTGCCATTGTCCGACTAGCTTGTAATAAATGCCGGACTCGCTGCCGTAAAACTATGTCGTTAATTGGTTTGGTAATAAAATCAGTTGCACCCGCATCAAAAGCGAGTTGCAGCGATTCTGCATCATCTAACCTCGTAACGATTAATATTGGCACGCTATCGCCATCGGGAAAACTACGCAAGTGCCGACAGCAGACAAACCCATCCATCACAGGCATAACGGCATCTAGCAGTACGAGACTGGGACGAAACTGAGTGTAAGCTGCTATTGCCTGTTCGCCATTCTGCGCTTCTACGACCTGATATCCAGCCTGCTCCATCACTCGGCGCATGTGCTGCCGCATGAGTTTATCGTCGTCTACAACCAGAATCGTAATAGCATTGAGAATGGGAGCGTTATCCATAGCTTACGCCTAATCTAAATTCTTTGGCGTTTTCTTTGCAGAGCTATTTATACTCTATTAAATATTAAATTCGTTACGTTTGAGCGATCGTCAATGTAACATCCATCTTAAGACTGATGATTTCTTTTCGATCGCTGTGACAAATATTACAGTGCATAAAATCTTCTCACTGTCAACTGTCAGCCGTCAACTTTATACGCCATTTGCCAGAAATCTTTTTCTAATCTAGCAATATTCAAGAAAGCTGCTGTGGCTTGTTGCTGCACCTCCTCTGAGGCTTCGCTTAAGGCTGCGTCTGCTTGCTGTTCTAGGTAGCCTACGTAAGTCGTAAAATCGGGGTTGCCCCAGCGATCGGCAAATTCGGTGTAGGGTGGGGGCATGGCTCCAGGTAACTGCCAACCTTGATTGTATGCTAACTCGATCGCCCAAAGTGCCGTAGCTTGTACGGCATAGGGCATTGCAGATAAGCTTTGCATATAATTGCAATACTCAACACAAGTAGTCTGTTTGTCAATATTGAGTTGCAGTTGGCGTTCGGCGGCTTTAGCTTGGAACCAGTTGAGTTCGTCTTTGAGGGCGCTCAACCCCGCCAAAAGAATATCGAAATCGTGCGGGGGTGCGATCGCCAAAATTCTCGCCACAAAACGGGTAAAATCTACCACAAATAAATAGTCTTGTACCAACCAAGTATTAAACTGTTGTGGCTGAATTGTCCCTTGCTGGCATTCTTGCAGGAAAGGATGTATCGTTGCTTCCTGCCATGCTTGGGTATGTTCTTGCAGTAATTGTTGACAAGTTAAGCTCATAAAAATAGACGTTGCAGATAATGCCGCGAAAGACTAAATATAACTGTTACCTTAACTTTGACAGCCTTAATTTACAGATATTCTTGCTCAAGAATTAGCCTAATTTCAGCGTCCAATACAGGAACTTTATTGACTACAACATCCCAAACAATGTCATAATCAACGCCGAAGTAGTTGTGAATTAATCGATCGCGCATTCCTGCCATAGCCCGCCACTCAACGGCATTGTATTTTTGACGCAACCCATCCGGTAGCTGTTTAACTGCTTCCCCAATGACTTCAATACTCCGAACGTAAGGGCGTTTCAGTGTTTCATCTCGCACAAATGCTGCCTTGTCTAAATTCTGAGAACTCGTCATGATGTAGGTCGTTTCATCAAGAATGTGCTGTAAATACTCACAAGCCGACGGAGACATACTCGACCTCATTCAAAATCTGCGGACCAATGTAAGGGCTTAATGACTCGATAGTAATAAGATCGACAGGTCTGCCAAAAAGATCTTCTAGAAAAAAAGAAAGGTGTATAAAGTTATCAAATGTTTTCTGGTCTGGCTCAAAAGCAACCAAAATATCGACATCACTTCGAGCGTGGATCGCGGTGTCACGTACAAATGAGCCAAAAACACCACAACGTCTAACTCCAAAGCGGTGTAGCTCCTGTTGATATTTTTGGAGGAGAGACAGCACTTCAGCTTTTGTTTGTACAGGCATTGCTGGCATAGGCTACTCATCTGATGCTGAGTCTATCACAACCTTATGGACTCACAGACAGCATTAATGGTTAATCATCCAAGGACGACCATTGTTATGACTTCTCAAGCGGGGTTGTTCTGGTTCGCGATCGCGTTTCACCAACTTTGGTTCTGATTCCTGTTTCAGGCGAATAGAATTAGATAATAGCATCGGTGGCGCAAAAACTTTTTTGGCGGGTTCTTCACAAGTCGGACAATTGGCAGGATTATTGCATTCGGCGATCGCGCGCCACTCATCAAATACACCACAATCATCGCACCGAAATTCGTATAAAGGCATAATCAGTTATCAGTTATCAGAATTTGTAGGGGCGGGTTTTGCCGAAGCTCCTTGTATTGTCACCAATAATTCTGCGGTTAAACCCACCCGTACGGGAATCAAAATTTGTAGGGGCGGGTTTTGCCGAAGCTCCTTGTATTGTCACCAATAATTCTGCGGTTAAACCCACCCGTACTGAAGAAATTTAGTCAGTTGTCAGCAACCGTCAACCGTCAACTAACAACCAACAACCAATTTCAAACAGGTAAAATGTTTTTATCGAAAATCTCTGTTGGAATTGCTAACGTACAGCAAGCATTGGGAATATCAACGATGCCGCTGACTCTTCCTTCTACTGGCGCACAACTGAGTAATAAATAAGCTTGTTCGCCTGTAAAACCGAATTTTTTCAGATATTCGATCGCATTCAAACAGGCGCGACGATAGGCAATATGTACGTCCATGAAGTATTGTTTGCCCGTATATTCGTCTACAGAAATTCCTTCAAATACGAGATACTCCGAATAGCGCGGTTCTACGGGACCTGGCTTGAAAATCGGGTTGACCATACCATATTTTTCCACGCCACCCTTGATGATGTCTACATGCAGGTCGATATAACCAGACATCTCAATTGCACCACAGAATGAGATTTCACCGTCTCCTTGCGAGAAATGAATATCTCCCATTGACAATTTTGCCCCTTCCACGTAAACGGGGAAATAAATCCGCGTCCCTTTGGAAAGGTTTTTGATATCGCAGTTACCACCGTGTTCGCGAGGGGGAACAGTACGCGCACCTTCAGCCGCAATGCGATCGAAGTCCCCTGGTGCTACCTGTCCTAAAATGGCATTTTTGGGGTTCGGTAGAGCCGCATAAACTGGCATATTCGCCGCTAATCCCGCTCCATACGTCCGTAAATCGGGAGCTGTTGAAACTAACTCTGCTTCCCGCTTGTTCCATGTTGCCAGTAAGTCGTGTGAGGGAGCGCAACCAATTAAACCAGGGTGAGTAATACCAGCAAACCGCACGCCTGGGATGTGACGGGAACTGGTATAAATGCCCTCCAGATCCCAAATTGCCTTAGCATGATTGGGGTAGTGGTCGGTCAGAAAGCCACCACCGTTGTCTTTGGCAAAAATGCCCGTAAAGCCCCACTCATCACCCTGTAAAGCGCCAATATCGAGCAAATCGACAACCAAGATGTCTCCTGGTTGAGCGCCGTTGACCCAGATGGGACCGCTCAAGACGTGGACGACCGTTAAATCGACATCGCGGATATCGTCAGGATTATCGTTATTTTTAATCTGTCCGTCCGTCCAATCTTTGCATTCAATGCGGAAGACATCACCTGGGTTCACCGAAACCACGGCAGGAATATCAGGATGCCAGCGGTTGTGTCCAGGGAGTTCCTGCTGATCCATTGGCTTAGTTAGATCGACTTTGAAAAGCGTTTTCGGCATTCAAATCCCCCTAAAGCTGCGCGGACATAGCGCATCATAAGGATTAGAACGCAGAACAATTTGTATCAAAAATAACCAACCATTGTCAAAAATAATCAACGTTACATAACACCAAATCTCTTGGAGTCAAAATTGTGTTTTATTTAACAAAAAATTAAGAAAAAATTTAACAACTTAGGCGTATATAAAATTCGTATTTAATTTTTGAAATCTACATAGGATGCGTTAGCACGATCGCGTAACGCATCACTCTCAGTTCTTGGTGCGTTACGCGCTTACGTAACACACTAGAACGACATAAGCCTTTACTTCTTTGCCAGCAATTCCAAGAACTCAGATGTTGTTTGCAACTCCTCTAAGACTACATCTTTCGGCATCAGAGATAAAACACTACTCTTAACACCCGACGTACACAGAGGATTTACATAACAAGCTCCCTGACGGCAGAATGCCACTACACCACCATTATGAGCTTCAAAGACGATCGCACTTCCAGATTCTCGCTTCGTAATAGACACTTTAGCAGCCCCCTACGCATAAATGCAGGTATAAAATTGGTAAACTTTAGCGATAGACAATTAGTGATGCTACGCAATTGAGCGCTGGAAATATCTGTATTCAATCTGTATTCAAAATGACAAAATAGCCCCCCGTTCTCCTCTTTCTTTGGATAGATTACTAATAAGTCGTAAGTCATAAGTCGTAAGTTGGAATTAACCGATAACTGACAACTGACAACTGATAACTGATAACTGATTCCTGTACGGGCGGGTTTAACCGCAGAACTGTTGATCTTAGTACAGCTATGCTCAAAAAACCCGCCCCTACGACAACTGACAACTGATAACTGACAACTGTAAGCTAGTCATAGCGATCGCGAGGATGAATTATGGATGTCAGAGCAGCTGTTGCCTACGAACCTGGAAAACCATTGCAGCTGGAAACCGTACAGCTAGAAGGACCACAAGCAGGGGAAGTTTTAGTCGAAATCAAAGCGACTGGGGTTTGTCATACCGATGCTTATACTCTTTCTGGGAAAGACCCAGAGGGCTTGTTTCCGGCAATTTTAGGACATGAAGGGGCTGGGGTTGTCGTAGAAGTAGGGGAAGGAGTCAAGAGCGTTAAAGTGGGCGATCGCGTCATTCCGCTTTATACTCCCGAATGCCGTCAGTGCGAATATTGTCTCAGTCGTAAAACAAATCTCTGTCAAGCCATTCGCGTGACTCAAGGCAAAGGGTTGATGCCCGATGGTACGAGTCGATTTTCCTTAAATAGCACAAAGCTCCACCACTACATGGGAACATCGACTTTCGCTAACTATACAGTACTACCAGAAATTGCTGTTGCCAAGATCCGTGAAGATGCACCTTTTGACAAAGTTTGTTACATCGGTTGTGGTGTAACTACGGGTATTGGTGCAGTTGTTTATACGGCAAAAGTCGAACCAGGCTCAAAGGTTGTCGTTTTTGGTTTGGGTGGAATTGGTTTAAACGTCATCCAAGGAGCGCGCATGGTAGGCGCAGAGATGATTGTTGGCGTAGATGTTAATCCTAGTAAACGGGCGATCGCTGAAAAGTTTGGGATGACGCATTTTGTCAATCCAAAAGAAGTGGAAGGCGATTTAGTTCCTTATTTAGTAGATTTAACCAAAGGCGGAGCTGATTATAGTTTTGAATGTATTGGCAACGTCAATGTGATGCGTCAAGCATTAGAATGCTGCCATAAAGGTTGGGGTGAAAGTATTATTATTGGCGTTGCGGCTGCGGGTGAAGAAATTCGCACTCGTCCGTTTCAATTAGTCACAGGGAGGGTTTGGAAAGGCTCGGCTTTTGGTGGTGCGAGAGGACGCACAGATGTACCTAAAATTGTCGATTGGTATATGGAAGGAAAAATTAATATTGACGATTTAATTACTCACACAATGCCAATAGAAAAGATTAATGATGCCTTCGATTTGATGCACAAAGGGGAATCAATTCGTACCGTATTGACGTTTTAGTTATCATGATACTAAGTGTGAGGAGTCCAAAGGAGTAGAAGTTATTCCTACAACAGCGCAATTGTTTACTTGTTTCGTCCTCAGCTATTGGGCGACAAAAATGTACTTGCCTATATACATAATCCGTGTAGACGAACGCACAGGAGAAGTGTTCTTTTTGGTAGGAGAAGAAACAGCAGTTTTAATCTTTAGTAATGGACTTTGGAGATTTATATGACAATACCTAATTTTCAAGCTATGACTCGCAAAGAGTTATTAGCATATATGCTCGAACACCGAGATGACGATGAAGCATTTCGCGTTTTTATGGATAAAGTTCATGCTGAACCCCCTACAGAAGTATATCCCGCACCACAATCAATTGACGATTTGAAACATTTTCCTCAATTGCTAGAAAAACACCGTCAACAGCAAAAAGATAATTCCGATAAGTAAGCTAGAGAAAACTTTTACGCAACCAGGGACTCACGCAAGGAAATTTCAAGCAGTGAAAACAGATGTCATTGTCATCGGTAGCGGTATTGGTGGTTTGAGCTGTGCGGCAACTTTGGCACGGTATGGATTTGATGTTGTTGTCTGCGAAAGCTACTCAACACCTGGGGGTGCGGCGCACGGTTTTGAACGCAACGGTTTTCAATTTGATTCTGGACCTTCCCTCTACTCCGGTTTATCTTACAGCCCTTCACCTAACCCACTGCGACAAGTTTTAGATGCAATTGGCGAAGATTTACCTTGTGTCAATTACGATACCTGGGGTTGCTGTTTGCCTGAAGGTGACTTCGATACAACGGTAGGTGCAGATCAATTTTGCGATGTGTTGGCAAGGTTGCGAGGAGATAAAGCTGTAGCCGAGTGGCGCGAACTTCAGCGAGTTATAGAACCTCTAGCCAAGGCTGCTACGGCAATTCCTCCTACTGCTTTACGCTTCGACTTAGGTGCAATAGTGTCTCTAGGGCAATATCTGCCTGCAATGCTACCTCATATTGGTAGTGCTTTTAAACTGACGGGTGCATTCAGTCAGATTATGGATGGTGTCGTTACCGATCCGTTTGTGCGTAACTGGCTAGATCTATTGTGTTTTCTCCTCTCTGGGCTACCTGCAAGCGGCACGAGTGCGGCAGAAACGGCATTTATGTTTGCCGACTGGTACAAACCTGGAGTGATGTTAGATTACCCTTTAGGTGGTAGTGGGGCGTTGGTTGATGCCTTAGTACGGGGATTAGAAAAACATGGGGGTAAATTGATGCTGAATACCCATGTTGAGGAAATTTTAGTAGCGGGACGCGCTTCAGGTGTCCGATTGCGTGGTGGTGAAGAATTACATGCAAGACGAGCCGTCGTCTCGAACACTTCTATCTGGGACACGCTGAAATTACTTCCCCAGAATGCCATCCCCAAATCCTTGCAAGCAAGACAGGCAACTCCAGAGTGTGACAGTTTCATGCACCTACATTTGGGAATTGATGCTACAAATATTCGGGCAGATTTAGCATGTCATTACATTGTAGTCAACGATTGGGAACGGGGAGTCACAGCACCGCAAAATGTCGTATTGGTATCGATTCCATCAGTTTTAGATCCGTCCCTAGCACCACTAGGAAAGCACGTCATTCATGCTTACACTCCTGGTAGCGAACCTTATAGTTTATGGCAGGAAATGGATCGCAAAGGTGAAGAGTATACCCGTCAAAAACAAGCACGGGCAGAAGTCATGTGGCAAGCTTTAAGACGCATTATTCCCGATATCGATAACCGTTGCGAGGTAACTTTGGTAGGTACACCCCTAACTCACGCTCGTTACTTGCGCCGTCATCGAGGTTCTTACGGTCCCGCCATTGCTGCGGGGAAAGGTTTGTTTCCTGGTGCAACTACACCGATTCCAGGGTTATTGTGTTGCGGTGATTCTACCTTTCCTGGTATCGGTTTACCCGCCGTCGCCGCCAGTGGTGCGATCGCAGCAAATACCCTTGCCCCATTATCCCAGCATTTGCAGTTATTGCGGGAAATTCAGTAAGCAGTTATCAGTTATCAGTTATCAGTTATCAGTTATCAGTTGTCAGTTAATTCCGACTTACGACTTACGACTTACGACTTCTCATGATTTCACAAGAAAATTACACATTACCACCGCGTAATTACAGTAAACAGTTGAGGTGGCTGCGGGCAAACTAAATGTAACTAAGCTAGCAGCTGCCAAACTTGATGAAACTCTGCTGGGGTTCGAGTACCTCCATCCGCAATCGCTTCGCCTTTGGTATGGGAGCTATGCTGCTGCCGTTGATTTTGCTTGGTTGTGGAACTTTTATTTCGGTAGAAGGAGCGTTAAATCGGTTTGAAAAAAATGAAAACGCAACTTTAGAGGAACTATTTCCTGTTACCGAGTTAGAATCACTGATTGTCCTGGCATCAACTTCTGCTGATGATTATCTCAGTTACGGTACGCCAAATGCTCGCGATCGCTTTGTGCGGATAAGTGGTGAAATAGATAAAGCTTTTGTGACAATTCTAAATACCTCGACCGATACGCCAGAAAAAACAGCCTTGTTGTTCGTAGCTCAAAAAGCATGGCAACAAGCTAAAATCAGCGGTGAGGCGATTTTTACTAATTCCCATCCAGCTAGAACTAAGTTGACTGCCCAAGAAAAGAAGCGTTTGGACGTACAGCTCGAACAGGCTACAGAAGCTCTAGATCGATTGCAAGAACTCCTCACTCATTTGCAAATATCTGATAACATCGCTCAAGCGCAAAACACCAAACTTTGGGTGAAGGGAATTGTTGTTGTTGTGTTTGGTTTAGGATTGGGAGTAGCGGCGATCGCGAGTTTAACTTTAGCTCGTTCTGTATTAATCCCATTGCAAATTTTAGCAGAGGGAGTTAAACATCTAGCTGAGGAAGATCTTTCTTACCGGATTGTCCTAGCGAATCAAGATGAGTTGGGACAACTAGCAACGATGTTTAATCAAATGGCGGAAAAACTCGAACAGAGTCAGGCAGCCTTGAGAAATTTAGCAACTTTGGATGGATTAACTGGAGTTTTTAACCGTCGCGAGTTTAACCAAAAACTCAAAACAGAGATCGAGCGATCGCATCGCTACATGCATCCTTGCTCTTTAATTATGTTAGATATCGATTATTTCAAAAAGCTCAACGACACCCACGGACACCAGGGAGGAGACGAAGCACTCAAAGTCGTTGCTGATATCATTAAACGCGAAATTCGCCCCGTGGACGTAGTAGCGCGTTATGGCGGTGAAGAGTTTGCCGTGATTCTACCTGAAACTTTCAACGATAGTGCAGCAATTGTCGCAGAACGATTGCGTCATGCTGTGGCTGCTGAAGCGATCGCAATTTCTCCCGAACTTTCGATTCATGTCACTGTCAGCGTCGGTCATGCAACTTTTCCAATAGATGCAATCTTAGAGGAAAAATTACTCGGTGCTGCCGATCGAGCCTTATATGCTGCTAAACATTCCGGTCGCGATCGAGTCGTGAGTTACAGTAGCTTGCAGCAAACAGTAGAACAAGCAGGATGAAAACTTACCTGCATCTTCTCCCCAAGACTGAGAAAATGGTAGTAAAAGATGCTCTAATTCAAACTTGTGAACCTTCCTACCAATTTGCCCGCAGCCACCCAATCTCGCAAAGCCGACCACCTACGAATTTGCATCGAACAAGACGTGCAATGCCAGTCTATTACAAATGGATTAGAACGCTATCGCTTTACCCATACCTGTTTACCCGAACTGAATCGCAGTGACATTAACTTAACGACTACCTTCTTAGGTAAGAAACTAGGCGCACCCTTGCTAATTTCTTCCATGACTGGGGGTACGGAGCAAGCAGGCATCATCAATCGACGCTTGGCTGAAGTTGCCCAACACTACAAAATCGCGATGGGTGTAGGTTCTCAACGGGTGGCAGTGGAAAAACCGCAAGTTGCCGATACATTCGCCGTGCGATCGCTAGCTCCCGATATTCCCTTATTCGCTAACTTGGGTGCAGTGCAACTCAACTACGAATATGGCTTAGAACAATGCTTGCGGGTAGTAGACATCCTCGAAGCCGATGCCTTGATTTTGCATCTCAATCCCCTACAAGAGTGCATTCAACCCAGAGGTGATGTCAACTTCTGCGGCTTACTTGACAAAATTGAAAAACTGTGTAAGAAGTTGCCTGTACCTGCGATCGCCAAAGAAGTCGGTAATGGGATTTCAGGCGACATGGCGCAAAAACTAATCAATGCTGGAATTGCAGCCATTGACGTAGCGGGTGCAGGTGGTACGTCCTGGGCAAAAGTAGAAAGCGAACGAGCAGAAACAGCCATGCAACGCCGCCTCGGACTCACCTTTGCCGATTGGGGTATTCCTACAGCAGAATGCATTACCAACGTGCGACAGGTTGCCCCCAATATTCCTCTGATTGCCTCTGGTGGGTTGAGACATGGCTTAGAAGTTGCTAAAGCGATCGCCCTGGGAGCAGATCTGGCAGGTCTTGCCATGCCTTTTCTCAGAGCAGCTGCCGACTCCGAATCAACCCTACACGCCCTTGCAGAAGTCTTAATTGCCGAAATTACCACCGTCCTCTTTTGTACTGGTAGCGCTAACTTACAACAACTCAAACAATCTCAAACATTGCAGCGTGTAGCATGAGCGATCGTTGTGGGAAAAATAAATCAGTTGTCAGTTGTCAGTTATCAGTTATCAGTAAAGAGTGGTAGTTGGTAGTTGGTAGTTGTCTCCCTTGTTCCCCTTGTCTCCCTTGTCCCCCTTGTCCCTCTCCTGACTCCCTACTCCCTAGTTAAATGCGTAACTTCCTCAAACAAACTTTTGCTAGTGCCATTGGAACCTTGCTCGGACTGCTACTATTTTTTGGTCTGAGTATATCTGGAATGCTTGTCATCTTGGTGGCTTTGGCTGCTCAAGATAACGAACCGCAAGTTAAGGATAGATCGGTTTTAGTTTACGATCTATCTCTCAACATCACCGATGCCCCGCGTAACTCTAGTACCAGCGCTTTGATTCAGAATGCTCTTTCAGGAGAAAGTAACCGTACAATCGCCCTTCGCACGGTGCTAGATACCCTGGAAAAGGCAAGACGCGACCCTAAAATTATTGGGATTTATCTCGATGGCAGCAATGGCGCAGAGGATGGCAGCAGTGGCTACGCCAAATTTAAAGAAGTGCGGGGAGCCTTGGAAAAGTTCCGTGCTGCTGGCAAAAAAATTATTGCTTACAGCTCAAGTTGGGGTGAGAAAGAATATTATCTCAGTTCCGTGGCGGATACTGTAGTGCTGAACCCCCTTGGCGCAATGGAGATTAATGGTTTGGGTGCTTCAACTCCATTCTTAACGGGGGCACTGGAGAAATTTGGCGTTGGAATACAGGTGATTCGGGTAGGTAAGTTTAAAGCCGCCGTAGAACCATTAATTCGCAAAAATCTCAGTCCAGAAAATCGGCAACAGACAGAGAAATTATTAAACGATCTGTGGGGAGAGTGGCGCGCGGCAGTTGGTCAAAGCCGGAAAATTAGCCCCAACCAGTTACAAGCGATCGCAGACGGTCAAGGTTTCTTGTTGGCAGAAACAGCCCAAAAACAAGGATTAGTGGACAAAGTAGACTATTTCGATCGCGTTTTGGCGCAGTTAAAGCAGCTAACTGGTGAGGAAAAAGAAAATAAAACCTTCCGCCAAATTAGCTTGAGTGCATACGCTGGAGTTTCTGGTAAAGCGTTGGGCGTAGAACGTAACTCAGAGAATAAAGTGGCGATTGTCTACGCTGAAGGTGATATTGTTGACGGTCAAGGAGAGGCGGGACAAGTAGGAGGCGATCGCTTTGCCCGGATTTTCCGCCAACTGCGACAGAATCCCAATGTCAAAGCTGTTGTCTTACGGGTAAATAGTCCTGGTGGAAGTGCCACAGCTTCAGAAATCATTCAACGCGAGATCCGCCTGACGCGGGAAGCCAAAAAACCAGTCGTTGTTTCTATGGGCGATGTTGCAGCTTCCGGCGGTTACTGGATTGTCACCGATGCCAATCGGATTTTTGCCGAACCTAATACGATTACGGGTTCTATCGGCGTATTTGGACTGCTGCCAAATTTTCAAAAGCTGGCAAATAACAACGGTGTGACCTGGGATGTGGTGAAAACCGGAAAATATGCTGACAGTCAAACTGTTTCTCGCCCTAAATCTCCCGCAGAATTAGCAGTCTATCAACGCGCGGTCGATCGCATCTACAGTACATTCTTATCAAAAGTTGTTGAGGGACGAGATTTACCGCAACAGAAAGTCGAGGAAATTGCCCAAGGTCGAGTTTGGTCGGGTGTCAGTGCCAAACAGATCGGATTAGTCGATGAAATTGGTGGCTTGGATGCAGCAATTGACTACGCCACAAAGCAAGCAAAGTTAGGCGATGACTGGGAAGTAGCAGAATATCCCGAAACCCGTTCTTTAGAAGAACGCTTATTTGGGCAAGTCTCTGATGGAGTCAGAACCGCGTTGGGTCACAATACTGCTGCAAACCAACTCGCACTGCCAGCCCCGATCGCGGTTGAAGTTGCTAAAATGCGCGACGAGCTTGCGATTCTGCAAGCAATGAACGATCCTTTAGGAGTTTATGCCCGTTTGCCTTTCAATCTAAAGATTGAGTAATTGGTCATTGGTCAAGAGTCATTAGTAAGAGAGTGAGTGGCTGGTGACTAGATAAAGAATTTAACAACTAGCCACCAGCCACTAGTCACTAATCACTGACAACTGATAACTGTTAACTGTTAACTGATAATTGAGAAAGTGACTTGAGGTTAAAGCATGAATTTTGGTGGACTGATTTCCGCAGCACCAGTATTTGACGCGATCGCCTGGTTCGAGTCGATCCGTATCGGTAGCACTTCTCTACTTGCGAGTGCGTCAACAGCAGACAATTCCCCCTTCATTTTCGCTGGCATCTTAGCTAGTCTGGTTGTGATTTACTTAGCCAGTACCATTGGCGGGGAAGTATGCGCGCGGCTGAATTTACCACCAGTTTTAGGGCAACTGATTGGCGGCTTGGTGGTAGGGATCTCGGCTTTACATCTGTTGGTATTTCCCGAAGGTGGTGGCGACAGTTCTAATTCGCTGTTAATGAGATTTCTAGAAGCTACGGCGGGATTGAGTGTAGATGGAGTAACGACAACATTTCAGATAGACAGCGAAGTGATTTCGGTTCTGTCGGAAATTGGTGTGGTGATTTTGCTATTTGAAATTGGGTTAGAGTCCAATTTACAAGAATTGCTGCGCGTTGGAACTCAAGCTACAATCGTCGCGATCGTGGGAGTCGTGACACCGTTTCTATTTGGTACTTTGGGCTTAATTGCCTTCTTCCACATCTCCACCGTACCAGCTGTTTTTGCAGGGGCAGCTTTGACGGCAACTAGCATCGGTATTACGGCTAAAGTTTTGGCAGAACTCAACTATCTCAACCGTTCGGAAGGACAGATCATTATCGGGGCGGCGGTGCTGGATGATGTTTTAGGTATCATCGTGCTAGCCGTAGTTGCTAGTCTTGCCAAAACTGGAGAAGTCGAATTGACGAATATCATTTATTTGATTCTCAGTTCAGTCGTCTTCTTAGTAGGAGCAATTTTAATCGGACGCTGGTTAAATCCCTACTTCGTCCAGTTAGTCGATGCACTCAAAACTCGCGGTCAATTATTAATTCCAGCACTCATTTTCGCTTTTGCCTTATCTTACATTGCCACTGTCATCAAATTAGAGGCAATTTTGGGTGCTTTTACTGCTGGGTTAGTATTAGCAGAAACGCAAAAATGTCGCGAATTGAAAAATCAGGTCGTACCGATCGCAGATATTCTCGTGCCGATTTTCTTTGTGGTTGTTAGTGCCAAAACAGACATCGGTGTTTTAAACCCAGCTGTCCCAGCAAATCGGGAAGGGCTGATTATGGCAAGCTTTCTGATTGTTGTCGCAATTCTGGGTAAAGTCGTCACTGGCTTCACCGTCTTCGGGCAAGAAAAAGTCAATCGTTTAGCGATCGGCGTGGGTATGATTCCTAGAGGTGAAGTCGGACTTGTTTTTGCTGGAATTGGTTCTGCGACTGGGGTGTTACCCCCTGCCTTAGATGCAGCAATTATTGTCATGGTCATTGTCACCACATTTATCGCCCCACCACTATTACAAATTGTGTTTCAGCGATCGCCCCAACAGAATTTACCACAACCAGAAGCGATCGCATCTGTATCTGAATCAAAACAATAAACCTCTGACACGCATATGTCTGTACGGGCGGGTTTACCAAAAATATTTGTCGTCAAAATTGAGATCTCGGTAAACCCGCCCCTAAGGTTAATCGCGTTTCAATAGTCCAAACATTGGGGCGAGAATTGCCCCAAATACAAATCCTCCGGCGTGCGCCCAATAAGCTACACCGCCACTTTCCATCCCAATATTGCTAGGAACTTGTAAGCTGGCAACACCATATAAAGCTTGTTGAACAAACCACAATCCTAAGAAAAAAACTGCCGGAATTTGCAAGGTAGTCACGAAGAACCCCAGAAACACTAAAGTCAATACCCTTGCTTGGGGATAGCGCAAAATGTACGCGCCCATCACTCCTGCGATCGCCCCACTTGCACCTAATGAGGGAATAGTTGAATTTGGCGAGAAAAACCACTGAGATAACGCTGCCAAAACTCCACAAGTAAGATAAAAAATCAAAAATTTTACATGCCCCAAACGATCTTCTACGTTATTACCAAAAATCCAGAGAAACAGCATATTTCCGGCAATATGTAAGAAGCCGCCATGCAAAAATTGAGATGAAATTAACGTCATCCATTCTGGTAATTGCTGCGGCGTTGGAATGGGACATCTACTTACTATATTTCCTGATAATTGGCAAGGTACGACGGCAGCCGAATAGAAAAATTCTTGTAATTGTTGTTGGTTCAGAGTTAATTGGTAAAGAAAAATACCAATATTTGCACCGATTAATCCATAGGTAATATAAGGTGTAATTGACGTAGGAACATCATCGCGCAAAGGGAACACGGCATTTTTCCTTATCGTGAAACTGCTTGTCAAAATTCTAGCTTAAGTATTTTTTACCACAATAGAGGAAGTCAAAAGTCAAAACTCAGAAGTCAGAAGTCAAAAGTCAGAAGTCAAAACTGAGGAGATAGAAGACAGAAGACAGGAGACAAAAGTAGTTTTTCTCCCCCAACTTCCAAGCGCGACCCTACGCTGGGTGACTCTCTCTTTTCCCTGCTCCCTGCTCCCTGCTCCCCTCCACAAAATTACTCCTAAAGGTAGAGCAAAAGTTAAATCAAACTACATGTAAGAGAGAGGAGATTGAATTTCATTGCTGTATAGAATGATGCCAAATTAGCATGAATTTGGAAAAAATTATGTCAGAAGAAAAAAATACGTCATCAGCTTCCGGCGGCTATCAAACCCCCGTTGAGGAAGACATTCGCAAAACTGGTAATGCAGTTCAAACCGATGCTAAACCCTCTGCTGTACCGGAATCTGGCAGCAGCGATCAAATGGCTGAAGGTGGTGGCAATCAAGGCACTGAAAAGCGCTAACATTTATCAGTGGCTAGTGGTTGGTGACTGGTGACTAGAAGAATTACTTTCTCGCCTCCCTTATATCCCATGTTCCCCTTGTCTCCCTTGTCTCCCATTCCCCGAAGATGGACACCATAGAAGGTATTAGTATCGGTATAGCTCTCAGTGCTGCTTGTGGCTTTCGGATTTTTATTCCACCATTAGTCATGAGTATTGCAGCTATTTTCGGTCATTTGCCCCTGGCTTCAGGATTTGCCTGGGTGGGGACTTATCCCGCACTCATTGCTTTTGCTGTGGCGACGGTGGTGGAAGTGGGAGCTTACTATATTCCTTTATTAGACCATTTGCTAGATACTGTTGCTACTCCAACGGCGATCGCAATTGGTACTGCTATTACCGCTGCTTTTCTACCCGATACCGATCCTTTGCTTAAGTGGACTTTAGCCGCGATCGCAGGTGGTGGTACAGCTGGTACAATTCAAGGCTTAACGGGACTTGCTCGTATATCTTCTACGGCTTTGACAATTGGACTCGGTAATTCAGTCGTAGCAACACTTGAATCTTTCGGTGCATTTGTCTTGTCAATCTTGGCGCTCGTATTACCTTTCTTAGCTGTTAGCTTAGCTGTGGTTTTAATTGTAGTTAGCTTGAGTAAAATAATTCAGATCTTTTATAGTAAAAAGCAGGTTGAATAGTTCGCATTTTTAAGTTGCGATCGTCTATTTTCTTTCAACTACGTCATAGAAGATCCCCCCAACTCCCCTTTTTAAGGGGGGCGATGAAATTGGATATATGGCAAATGACAAATGACAAATGACAATTTATGACAATTAAAAATATTGCGATCGCTTTTCTTCTTTTGACAAGTTTTGCTGTGCCAGTTAAGGCGCAAACCCAACCATCTGAATCAAAGTCGCCTTCAAAGTCTCCTACTGAGATCGCACCATCTGCGCCTAACCAAATTGCTGAGGCTTGCATTCAAAATCGGGCTGAAACGCTACCATCTCCTTTTACCGATATACCGCAAAATCACTGGGCTTTTAAAGCTGTAATGACCATGCATTATTGCGGAGCATTTCGTCAAGCTGCATCCCTAGAACTATTTGAAAAAACAACACCAGCACCAGATCGGCAGCCTGAGTAAGTTACACATAACATTTTTAAACGCTTAACCTAGATGGAGGAATGCAATGAAGGTATATGAAATTCAGAATTCCTTCGGTTTAGACTCTCTAAACATTGCAGAACGTCCAGATCCTAGCCCTAGTTACGGACAAGTATTAATTAAAGTCCGGGCAGTATCTCTAAATTACCGCGATCTGATGGTGGTGAAAGGGCTATACAATCCCAATATTCCTTTACCTTTAATTCCCTTTTCTGATGGCGCGGGAGAGGTGGTAGCAGTAGGGGAAGGAGTGACCCGAGTGAAAGTAGGCGATCGCGTGGCGGGTATTTTCTTCCAAGACTGGATCGCCGGAAAACTAACCGCAGCAAAAACTAACTCCGCTTTGGGTGGAGCTATAAACGGAATGCTGGCAGAATATGTAGTATTGCACGAAGATGGCTTAGTACACGTCCCAGCGCACCTCACAGACGCAGAAGCAGCTACATTACCCTGCGCCGCCGTCACCGCTTGGAATGCCTTATTTCACTCCGGTAGCCTCCAAGCTGGCGAGACAATCCTCGTACAAGGTACAGGTGGGGTTTCGATTTTTGCCCTTCAGTTTGCCAAAATTGCCGGGGCGCGAGTTATTGCTACCTCCAGTAGCGATGAAAAAATAGAAAAAGTCAAGCAGTTGGGTGCTTCAGCAACAATTAATTACAAACAAACTCCCCAGTGGGGTAAAACAGTCAAAGAATTAGCTGGCGGTGAGGGTGTCGATTTAGTTGTAGAAGTTGGCGGCTCGGGAACTTTAAACGAATCTTTACGGGCTGTACGTATAGGGGGACAAATTAGTTTAATCGGCGTTCTCAGCGGTGGTAGTGGCGAGATTAGCACCGTGTCAATATTAATGAAAAGCGTGCGCGTACGCGGAATTTATGTTGGTTCGCGAGAAATGTTTGAAGCCATGAATCAAGCAATTACACTACATCAAATGAAGCCAATTATCGATCGCGTTTTTCCTGTTTCTGAAGCACGAGAAGCTTTGAAATACATGGAAAGCGGTTCTCACTTCGGGAAAATCTGCCTCCAATTCTAAAAATATTGTTTCACCAATGACAAATGACAGCCATATGCTTGTCGAACATTTTCAAATGCTTGCCCGCTACAACAGTTTGGCAAATCACAAATTATATCAAGTCTGTTCCCAGTTAAGCGATGCAGAACGCAAGCAAAACCGACCTGCATTTTTTAAGAGCATTCATGGCACGCTCAATCATATTTTAGTGGGAGATCGCATTTGGCTGACACGGTTTGCAGGCGATCGCATACCATCAACTATGCTCGATGCAATTCTTTACGAAGATTTTGACGAATTATGGATGGCACGTCAAGTAGAAGATGAGCGAATTGCAGCTTTTGTTAGCGCTCTAACTGTGGAGTTTTTGCACGGGACGATCGAGTATGTCAATAATGCCGGAAAAACTTGTAGAGATCCGGTCAATTTATTAGTCGCTCACTTTTTCAACCATCAAACTCACCACCGAGGACAGATTCACGACATGGTGACACAGACTACAATTTCACCACCATCTTTAGATATGCATCGCTTGATTAGACCTTAATCTGCGACCTTAATTTGTAAGGAGCGAGCGAATGGATCTTCAACTAACGGACAAAATCGCCCTAATTAGTGGTTCTACTGCTGGAATTGGCTTGGCGATCGCCACGATTTTAGCCCAAGAGGGAGCAACTGTGGCGATTAATGGCAGAAAACCAGAACGAGTTGGTAGTGCGATGGATAAAATTAGGCAGATTTATCCAGAGGCAAAATTACAGGGCGTAACGGCAGATTTATCTACTGCTGTCGGTGCTGAGTTAACGTTTCAGCAAGTACCAGTTGTAGACATTTTGGTGAATAATCTGGGAATTTATCAAGCCAAGGAATTTGGCGAAATCACAGATGTAGATTGGATGGAAATTATCGAAACTAACGTCATGAGTGGCGTGCGGTTATCGCGGCATTACTTACCACTCATGCTGCAACAAAACTGGGGACGGATTATTTTTATCTCCAGCGAATCAGCTGTGAATATTCCCGCTGAAATGATCCATTATGGCGTAACCAAAACCGCACAGCTTGCTTTAGCCCGAGGAATGGCAGAAACTACAGTTGGTAGTAACGTTACGGTAAATTCGATTCTGGCAGGTCCCACCAAGTCAGAAGGTGTAGAAACTTTCGTGCAAGATATGGCGCAGTTTCAAGATATCGATCCTAGCCAGGTAGAAAAAGAGTTTTTCGAGAATACTCGCCCTTCTTCTTTGATTAAACGCTTCGCCACGCCGGAGGAAGTTGCGGCTTTAGTTGCTTTCGTAGCCAGTCCCTTAGCGTCTGCTATTAACGGCGCAGCTTTGCGGGTTGAGGGGGGAGTGGTGCGATCGATTGTTTAAGTAGGGGCGCACAGCTGTGCGCCCGTACAAATATTGTATAAACGATGATTGTATAAACAATCTTTATATAGTTTTTTCAGTTGCGAATTGGAGTGACATAGGATGTAGGATGTGGTGAATTAAGGAACAATGCTAATGGAACCCATGACTGCTCAAATCGGCACTCGGACTGAAACCGATAGTATGGGGACAATTGAAGTACCGAACGATCGCTACTGGGGCGCACAAACCCAGCGATCGCTAATTTACTTCGCCATTGGCAACGATACCATGCCACGGGAAATGATTCGGGCGATCGGCATCTTGAAACAAGCAGCGGCGGTTGTCAATCAAGAATTGGGACAATTGCCGGAAGATAAAGCGAGTTTAATCGTGCAAGCCGCAGAAGAGGTAATTTCTGGCAAGCTAGACGACCATTTTCCGTTACGAATTTGGCAGACGGGAAGCGGCACTCAGACCAACATGAATGCAAATGAAGTTATTGCCAATCGCGCGATCGAGCTAGCTGGGGGAGTATTGGGCAGTAAAAAGCCAATTCACCCCAACGACCACGTAAATATGTCCCAATCTTCCAACGATACGTTTCCGACAGCAATGCACATTGCCGCAGCCGAAGAGATTTACCATCGGTTGCTGCCAATGGTGAAGAAATTACGACATGCATTGGCGGCTAAAGCTGAGGAATTTCAGGAAATTGTCAAAATCGGTCGCACTCACTTGATGGATGCCGTACCGTTGACTTTAGAACAAGAATTTTCTGGTTATATCGCTCAATTAGAAAAAGATTTAATTCGCATTCAAGCTGCACTACCAGATTTATATGAATTAGCAATTGGTGGTACAGCAGTAGGTACGGGATTGAATACGCATCCAGAATTTGCCGATCGCGTGGCGGCGAAAATTAGCGATCGCACCCAATTACCATTTATCTCTGCACCAAATAAATTTGCCGCTTTAGCGGCTCACGATGCGATCGTTGCTGCCAGTGGGACGCTGAAAACCCTAGCAACTTCGTTAATGAAAATTGCTAACGATCTGCGCTGGTTGGGTTCTGGTCCCCGTTGTGGCTTGGGAGAGCTGATTTTACCTGCGAATGAACCTGGATCGTCAATTATGCCGGGAAAAGTCAATCCCACTCAGTGTGAAGCGATGACAATGGTATGCGTACAAGTGATGGGAAACGACACCGCGATCGCAGTTGCCGGATCTCAAGGTAACTTCGAGCTAAACGTGTTTAAACCTGTCATGATACACAACTTACTGCACTCCATCCGGTTATTAGCCGATGCTTGCTCCTCATTTACGGAGCATTTAGTCATTGGTATTGAGCCAAATCGAGAACAAATTCAGCATTTTCTCACCAATTCCCTGATGCTAGTCACAGCACTGAACCCGCATATTGGTTACGATCGCGCTGCTGCTGTCGCGAAAAAAGCATATAGCGATCGCACCACCTTACGCCAAGCCTGTGTCGAATTGGGTTTTCTCACCGAAGCCGAATTCGATCGCCTCGTCCGACCGGAGAAAATGATTTAGTCAGTTATCAGTTATCAGTTATCAGTGAAGAAAGGGTGTGGGGTGTGGGGTGTGGGGTGTAAGAATTTTGAATTTTGAATTGTTTTGCTCCCTCAGCTCCCTCAGCTCCCTGCTCCTCTGCCCCTCTGCTCTCTTCCCCCGACTCCCGACTCCCGACTCCCGATCCGTACATCTACCGAAGATAAAATTGCAGCGAACCCGACTCAGAAAAAGTTTCCGCAGAAATGCTCTGGGGGTAAGAGTGAGGGTGGGTTAATTTTTTCTTTGTATTTTTGTTGCTCGCACACAGCTCAAAAGCTATTTTTCAGCTCAGTGGGTGGGAATGCAGCAAAAATTGTTTTATATTCAATAACTACTTGACTTGAAGCACAAGGCTAGCTACGATGAAGCGGCAAATTCAATCTCCCATAATAGCCAAATTTTTTAATTTAGATATTAGTTGGAACCTGGCGATCGCCCCAGCCGTAACTCTATTAGTAGGGACATGGTTAACACTAGCTGCTAACGCTACTCAAACGCAACCCGTCGCTGAAAACAAAAAATCAATTCCGAATTCCGTAGCTCGCTTCTCTCCTGAAGGGCGAGTATTCCGAATTTCTAATTCTAATTTCACTCCCCGCGAACTTGACTTCCAAGCACCTTCATCTGCACCAGTAAATCCCCCACCAGTTAAACCTTTACCAGTAAATCCCGTACCTACTCCTCGCACTACGAGTTACTTGGTTTATGTGAATAATCCGAATGCATTGACGCTACAACGAATCAAACAGTTTGAGCCATCGGCATTCGTGCGCCAGT
This sequence comes from Scytonema millei VB511283, assembly GCF_000817735.3. Taxonomy (NCBI): domain Bacteria; kingdom Bacillati; phylum Cyanobacteriota; class Cyanophyceae; order Nostocales; family Scytonemataceae; genus Scytonema; species Scytonema millei. The sequence goes on from NZ_JTJC03000005.1 coordinate 241,868, forward strand.
ATCAACAAAGAAACGTGATTCAGGCAGGAATATTTCAACAGACTGCTAATGCCCAAAAACTAGCGATCGCCCTAGAATCTCAAGGCATTGATGCACGAATTGTCAATCTTTCAACTGGAGAAGATACAGATTTTACAGGTAAATTTTATTTCGTAGTCATTCCTGCTAAACAAAATAAATTAGGTGCGATCGAGCAGAGAATCCAACAGCTAAGAATGGGAATGCCAGTCAGAGTCAGCCAGCGTCAGGAACCTCGGACTCACGTAAGAGTGGGACCATTTTTGGCAAAAGAACAAGCCGAAAATTGGCGGCGCTATCTACGAGCTTCGGGACTGAGAAGGGCGCGAGTTTATTACGGACAATGAGTATTTTGAGGCGATCGGTGAGGCGATCGCCACATCGAGCGGGCTTATCTAGTATTTACATCTGAATTGATTGCATCCACAATCTCCTGGAAAGATACGGATTGCAAGACAGATAGCAGATTCACTGCTTTAGTTAGTAAATAGAGCTTGTCTTCATAATCATCTCGACTAGGCAGAACAATTTGAATCGGTTTGCCTCGATCGTCCACACCCTTCTCAAACACGAATAACCGTGGATTGGGATGATCGATCGCCATCCAGTGATTTTGTTGGAGATAGTTGACCACTTCAGCAAGGCGAAGCTCCTGAATTTGAGGATAATTTGATAAAACTTCAGGGGTCATGACCACTCTCCTGTTTTGACATTCTCCATTAAAGTTAGCAAAGATTCTGGGGTGAGGCGTTGGGTTCGGGGAATGTAGATCCTGACAGACTGGCGATTTCCGCTAAGGTTGCCACTGAGATATTCCCAGTAGCAAGTTCCTTTCAATCTCAGTTCTGATTCTTCGCAAATGAGCCATTGTGTCGAATCGGGGGGTAATGCTAACAAAATGAGGATACAGGGTATCGCGGCTCTTATGCTGCGTCTGAGAATCAAGTCATTGTAGGTTTTCGCTTCTAGGTCATAGATAACATGGGTGGAGTCGAGTTTCCATTGGGTTGAAGCTTTGAGTTGAAAACTGAGGGAAAAGCCAGATTCGACTCGGCGATTTTGCCGTACGATGACTTCATCGAAGCTACCATCTACACCATAGTCATATTCTCGAATGGCTAAGTTGAGTCCGGCACGTCCAGCGATCGCGCGAATATAAGCACGGCTTAACGCTTCGGCGATATGTTGGTCAGTTAGCACAGTTGCTTATGGCAGGTAGGATGGCTGCATCGTAGCAACTCCACAAGCAGCTTAGCAATCCGTTGCATTAGAGTTGTTATGCCGTGGCTGGGACAACAATTGTCTAATCTGCTGATACCAATTCTTAAACCACTGTTTTGGTAACTCAACTCTGGAAAAGCAAAGTGTCTGAAGTTGTTCTAGACTATAAGTATTGGAAAGATATAAATCCCACTGTGCTGATACCTCTTCTGTGATATCTGCACACATTTTGAGCGTACTATCTTCATCAACAGGTCAATCACCGTACATAAACGCCATATGAGAGCGATCGCACCAATGTGCAACATCTTGATGTGTATACGTTGTCATTTCCAAACCAGCACCTTGAGCAAGCAAAGATGCAAGATTTTCTGGTGAAAATGTCAATGGGATTTCCTACCAACTAGTTTCTCTCCAGCAGCCAACGTACTTATTTTTACTCTGGTTTTGTCCAGGCTGAAAAACATAATTACTCATAGCGATAAATTCGATACATAGAAAGTTACAAAAATTTGATTATTAGATAGAACTAGATAGAAGTAGTGGTAATAGATGTGACGGGAACTTAGAAAACTGCTAATGCAATTAAGGCAACCAAGCAAACAAACTGACTGCCTAAACAGAAAACTCGATACAACGGATTTAAGCCAGCGATGTGAATCAGCGAGTGTGCTAGCCGAAATCCGATGTACGCGACAACAAGTGAATCTACCACTGTTCCAGATACGCCTCGAACTGTTAGCAGAAACAGAACTCCTAAATATAAAGGTAGGTTCTCCACCAAGTTAGCTTGGACGCGATATAAGCGCCAAAGCAAGCTTTCATCGTTTGGTGTGGCGAAATCTTTGACAGAGCCACCAGCAGAGAGATGCCGAATTCTCACGACAAGCAAAGAGACAACGACAGCGATCGTCCATACGATGAAAATTACTAAACCCCAGAGGGGCAAGGTCATATCCACAGTACGCATGACTGAATACATACAATCTGTCCTGGTAAACTGCTGCTACTCTAGCGTTAATCTTACTAGATGTCTCAAACGGCGATCGCCACACGACCCGAAAAGCCGATCGCCTCAAGCTTTATAATTCAAGGTTAAGCTGTAGCTCGATAAGGCTGGTAGTCTAGATAAAGTAAGCTTTGGGTTTGAGCTTTGCTACCAGATCGCTCTAGACGCAAACAAATTGAGCAAGTCGTAGTTACGGCTGAGCAGATGCGCCAGATTGAGGCGCGGATATTTGCTGCGGGAATGCCAGTTGCAGCTTTGATGGAAAAGGTAGGGATATCGATCGCCCGACGAGTACAAACATTGTATCCCTATCCCCAAGTGCGACGGGTCGGCGTGCTGGTAGGACCAGGACATAACGGCGGTGATGCTTTAGTGGTGGCGCGAGAGTTACATTTCCAAGGGTATGAAGTTCTCATCTACCGTCCGATCGCCAAATTAAAAGAATTAACCAACCAACACGCACAGTATGCTGAGAGTTTAGGCATCCCGCATTTTGAGGCGATCGCTCCCTTGCAAGATTGTGACTTGTTAATCGACGGCTTATTTGGGTTTGGCATGGAACGCCAAATCACCGAGCCAATCGCCTCAGATATTCACCAACTCGACCGCTGGTCTATGCCTATTCTCAGCATCGATCTCCCTTCTGGGTTGCATACAGATACAGGAGAAGTGCTGGGAAAGGCAGTTAAAGCAACGCGAACTTTTTGTTTGGGATTGTGGAAGCAAGGATTATTACAAGATCGAGCATTAGAGTATATCGGTACGGTAGAACTGATCGATTTTGACATCCCCACAGCAGATATACATGCTGTTTTGGAAGCGCCCAAAGTCAAGCGCGTGACGAGTGACTTGGCGATCGCCACTCTTCCCCTGACTCGTCCGCCAGTCACTCACAAGTACAAACAAGGGCATTTGTTACTCATTTGCGGTTCGCGACGCTATGCTGGCGGTGCATTACTGACAGCTTTAGGTGCTAGAGCAAGTGGTGTCGGAATGCTGTCGATCGCCGTGCCTGAATCGCTCAAACCCCTGCTGAACGCGCAACTCCCTGAAGCATTAGTTGTAGGTTGTCCCGAAACCGATAATGGCGCGATCGCCCAGCTCGATTTACCAGAAGGAACCGATTTAGAATCATTTCAAGCCATTGCCTGCGGTCCCGGTCTGACTTTAGAAGCTACGCCGATTATCCAAGGAGTTTTGAACAACGATTGCCCCCTAGTTCTGGATGCAGACGGTTTGAATATTCTTGCCATTTTGGGGACGCAAAAGTTATCGCGGCGATCGTCGCCAACCGTCCTCACACCTCATGCAGGAGAGTTTAAGCGCTTATTTCCCGATGCTCCTAGCCCGATGCAAGACCGCATTAGTGCTGTACGAGAAGCAGCACAGACGAGCAAAGCAGTGGTATTGCTCAAGGGAGCGAGAACGGCGATCGCCAATCCATCAGGTCAAGTCTGGATTAATCCTGAGAGTACGCCTGCATTAGCACGGGGTGGGAGTGGCGATGTTTTAACTGGATTACTAGGGGGACTGCTTGCCCAGGCAACCGCACAACATATCTCAGTAGATGCGATCGCGGCGTGTGCGGCATGGTGGCACTCCCAAGCGGGCATTTTAGCAGAACGAGAAAGAACTCAAATCGGAGTCGATGCATTTACATTGACGCAGTTTTTGATTCCAGTTCTGCATCAATCTGTAGGATAGTCGTTAAAAATCATACTTTTTGAGGGAGAAAAACTCTGCACTTAAATGGCAAGCTGAGAGAAATTAGCCTATGGCAGGATTTTCTGCTGCCAAAATCTCAGCAGCGAGTATGGTAGATCGGGAAATAATTCAGATAAGTAGAGCCTTAAGCGCCACCTACGATCTGCGGGTGGTTTTTCTTTCGCTAGCGATCGCGATTTTTGGCGCTTACACAGCGCTAGATTTGGTGGGACAAGTTATTTATGCGCGGGGAATGGCACGGAAATTTTGGACAGTTGGCGGCGCGATCGCTTTAGGAATTAGTGTCTGGGCAATGCATTTTGTTGCCATGCTTGCCTATCAACTACCAATTCCCATCTCTTACAACTTTGAAATCGTCTTACTGTCAATGGTAGTGGCGATCGCGACTGCTGGTTTGGGGCTATTTCTCGTCAGCCGCCTACCGTTGAATTGGCTGTTGTTGTCGTCTGGCAGTTTTTTTGTCGGGCTTGCGACAATCGGGATGCATTACACTGCCATGCAGGCGATGTTGGTAGCAGCAGAACCAACTTACGATTTGCGGTTCGTTGCTTTTTCTAATTTGTGTGCAGTTGGTTTATCCTTTTGTGGCTTATGGCTGACATTCCATCCGACTGCTAAAGTTCTGGTTCCGGCTGAGAGTTGGCGCAAGCTGGGAAGTGCGATCTTAGCGGGAACTGCGATTGATGGAATGCACTATCTGGCGATGGCGGGAGTCAATTTCTATCCTAGCGTCCAAAAATTAAGCAAGATACCTGCTGGCATTGATAACTACGTGCTGGCAATTACGATTGGTGTGGCGACTTTGGCTATTTTATTATTAGGTGGCTTGGCTTCTTTTTTTGGTCAACAACTCAGAGCAGAAATCGCCAGAGTTGAAGCAATACGAGAAAGTGAAAAGCGATATCAAGAATTATTCGAGCTGGCTCCCGATGCCTATTTTTCCCTGACACCTGATGGCACAATCCAATCGGCAAATCAGTTTAGTGCTGAATATTTAGGCTATAGCCAAGAAGAACTGATCGGTAGTTCGGCTTGGATGATAGTTTACGAAGCCGATCTTCCTTGGGCGCAGCAGTGGATGGAGAGCATGTTTCGCGACAGAGTGACGACGAGCGAAATCGAACTGCGAAAAGTGCGTAAAGATGGCTCGGTGTTTTGGATTCGGGAACGCAGCAAATTAATTTTAGACGCAATGGGAACACCTGTAGGACTGAATACGATTTGCCGCGACATTACCCAATTGAAACAAGTAGAAGAACAATTGCGGCAGAATGCGTTTCACGATCCGCTCACGGGTTTACCCAATCGCGTGCTGTTTATGGATCGCTTGCAATTAGCGATCGAGCATCACAAAAGGCATCCAGAAAATTTTTTCGCCGTTTTGTTTCTAGATTTAGACCGCTTTAAAGTCATTAACGATAGTTTAGGGCATTTACTGGGCGATCGCTTACTCATGGCGATCGGCGATCGCCTGAAAGAATGCCTGCGTCCTGTAGATACGGTAGCGCGGCTCGGGGGAGACGAATTTACAATTCTGATCGAGGATATTACCGATGTTAGCGATGCAATTCGCGTTGCCGAACGAGTTAATACTGCGCTTGCTGTGCCGTTTCATTTAGACGGACAGGAAGTCTTCACCGCCGCCAGTATTGGTATTGCCTTGAGTACCACTGGCTATGACAACTCCGAAGACGTACTGCGAGATGCCGATCTTGCCATGTATCGCGCCAAAAGTCAGGGAACGTCAGGCTATCAAATATTTAACCCTGACATGCACGCTAGGGCAGTAGCACTGTTGCAATTGGAAACAGATCTGAGAAATGCTGTGGAACGACAAGAGTTTCGCCTGTACTATCAACCAATTATCTCGCTAGCTACAGGTAGAATTGTCGGTTTTGAGGCTCTGATTCGCTGGCAACATCCCCAATACGGTTTGCAAAACCCCAGCCAATTTATCCACGCCGCAGAGGAGGCGGGACTGATTAACCGGATTTGTCAGTGGGTACTCTACACGGCTTGCGCTCAATTAGCTCAGTGGCAAAGGCAATTTTCCGCGATCGCACCTTTAACGATGAGTGTAAATATTTCTGGCAAGCAGTTCAGTCAACCTCAGCTCAGCCAGCAAGTACAGCAAGCTTTACAGGATACAGAATTAAGTGCCGAATGCTTGCACCTAGAGATTACTGAAGGTGCAATTATGGATGGAGCCGGAGCCGCGCCCGATCTCCTCTGGCAGTTACGAAATTTAGGCGTGCAATTATGGATTGATGATTTTGGCACGGGATACTCATCTCTAGGGCGGCTCTACCACTTTCCGATTCACGGTTTAAAGGTCGATCGCTCCTTTGTGGCACAAATTGAAAACGCTGACAACGCCCCCCTTGTGGAAACTATCCTCACTCTCGCTCGCCAACTCGAACTAGAGGTGACAGCCGAAGGAGTAGAAACCGCAACACAACTTACCCGACTGCGAGCTTTACAGTCCGAGTACGCGCAAGGATACTTTTTCTCTCCTGCTGTAGATGGGGAAGCAGCAACAGCCTTACTGAGTCAAAATCTTCACTGGTAAGTCGTAAGTCGGACAAGGGAGAGGGGGGAGACAAGGGAGACAGGGGAGTAATTCTGGTTCCACTAGTCACCAGCCACTAGCCACTAATAACTGATAAATCTGTAACTTTTCATCTTGACACAGGCGATCGCCAAATTACGAGATTTTTATCAGTGTTTTTGACTTGTATTACTTGTTTACACTTCCCTATTAATACTTAACGATCGCTGGCTTCCAATTAAGAATATCTTAATTTCAGTAATTTTTCTGACCCAGAAAATGTGCGGATAAATTATGTTTGATTTGTCTGCTTCATGAAATTTTTTTGAACTTAAACGGAAAATGCTGACTGGAAAGCAACTCACATACACACTTCTCTCTACTGCCACATTTTTCTTTCCTACATTGGTTCGAGCTGAAGCAAATACCAATGCATACCCGGTAGAAGTCGTACAAAGTTTTATGCAGGAATGCACGGAAAAAAGTGGTAAAAAACAAGTCTGTGCTTGCGTCCTCGATCGCATTCAAGACGAATACGATCTCGAACAGTTCTCTAAACTAGAAAGAAAGTACAGAGCGACTGGCAAAATTCCCAAAGAAGTCAAGAAGTTTATGTTTGGCTGCGTTGCCAGCAATCTTGCTAATAATTGAGTCATTCGTCCTTAGTCATTTGTCATTTGTGAATAATTAGTCTTCTTAGTTACGACTTACGACTTCTCTTTTGTCATCTCCAGACTTAACCAATAACCAATGAATCATTAGTCATTTGTCAATAGATATTTGTGCGTACCAATGACAAATGACAAATGACAAATGACAAACCATCAAGCCGATAACTTAACTAGGTGTGAGTAGTAGCTACGTTCGAGCGATCGCCTGAGGGCGCGTAATAATTACCGTTTTCATCAATTCCCAACTGAAGTAAAGATTCTTCGCCAGTAATTAATCTCGCTCCTCGCTTGCGGGTAAAATAGTTCCAGCCCCACTGGAAAATTACTACCAACTTATTGTCAAATTCAATTAGGTAGTAAATATGGACGAATAACCAGATTAGCCAAGCGAAAATTCCCGAAAACTTGACGAATCGCAAATCTACCACTGCGGCATTACGTCCGATCACCGCTAAGCTGGCGATATCAACGTAGCGGAAAGGAATGACAGCTTGTCCCTGAAGCCTGCGTTGGATCAGTTCTGCTACATATTGCCCTTCTTGCATGGCTACGGGTGCGACTCCTGGTAAAGGCTTGTCATCTTGGTGCGAATAATTCGCCAAATCGCCAATGATGAAAATATTGGAATAGTTAGCCAGACTTAGATCGGGTTCGACAATGACTCGTCCCGCCCGATCGAGTTGCGCCCCCGTGCGTTGGGCGATCGCTTCTCCCATCGATGAAGCCTTCACACCCGCCGCCCATAAAACCGTTCGCGTGGGAATAGATTCAATATTCTCACCTTGACGGATCGTTACAGCATCCTCGGTGACGTTCGTAACCAAAGTTTTGGTTTTAATTGTCACGCCCAACCGCTCTAGAGAGTGCGCTGCTTGAGTCGATAACTTTGGATCGTAGGGTGGTAGGATACGATCCATACCCTCTATCAGCAAGATTTGGGTTTCTTTGGTGTCAATATTGCGGAAATCGCGTTTTAAAGTACTGTAAGCAAGCTCCGCGATCGCCCCCGCTAATTCTACTCCCGTTGGTCCTCCGCCCGCGATCGCAAAAGTCAACCAAGCGCGACGTTTTTCTGGATCGGTTTCCTTTTCAGCTGCTTCAAAAGCTAGAAAAATCCGCCGCCGCATTTCTAAAGCATCTTCTACAGTTTTGAGTCCTGGTGCAACTTCTGCCCAGTTGTCGTTACCGAAATAATGGTGACTTACCCCAGTCGCCACAATCAGACTATCGTAGGCTAATTCTCCATTACGCAAAATAATTTTTTGCTGTTGAGGATCGAGATCGATGACTTCGCCCATCAGCACTCTCGTGTTTTTTTGTCGATTCAAAATCGCCCGCAACGGCGACGAAATATCGGCTGGGGATAGAGTCCCCGTAGCAACTTGATAGAGCAGGGGTTGAAACAGATGAAAATTCCGCTTATCCACTAAAGTGACATCGAAACCACTTTTTCCTAATGCTTTGGCTGCATACAGCCCCGCAAAGCCGCCACCAACGATGACAACTTTATGAGGAGTTTTCATAGGTTCTACCATAAGTTAGATGCTAAATTTTCTCTACTTTTACTACCTACAGAGCTTTGTTGCGTCATTAAGCAAAGATCTGCACCTTTGCCAATACTTGCTTCACAGATTTTAATCCCAGATTACTGCGATCGCCACTTTTTGGGCGTAGCGACAGTTACCAGACCAGTTATCAGTTATCAATGACCAGTTATCAGTGAAGAAAGGGTGTGGGGAATTGGTAGTTGGTAATGGGTAATGGGTAATGGGTAATGGGTAATTATTCTCCCTTGTCCCCCTTGTTCCCTTGTCCCTTCCTCAGCTCCCTCAGCTCCCTCAGCTCCCTCAGCTCTCTTCTCCCTGCTCCCTGCTCCCTGTTAATATACGTAAAGAAACTGAGCGGGAAATATAACACATGCGGGTTGCGATTGTCGGTGCGGGGCTGGCTGGGCTAGCAACTGCCGTCACGTTGGCGGATGCTGGCTGGGAAGTAGAGATTTATGAGTCTCGCCCTTTTGTAGGTGGAAAAGTCGGGAGTTGGGTAGATCCCAATGGCAACCATGTTGAGATGGGGTTGCACGTCTTTTTTGGCAATTATTACCAGCTATTTGAATTGATGAAGCAGGTAGGGGCATTTGAACACCTACTGCGAAAAGAACACGTGCATAATTTTATTAATAAAGGCGGACGCACCGGAGCGTTAGATTTTCGGTTTATTACAGGTGCGCCGTTTAATGGATTAAAAGCCTTTTTCACCACTTCGCAGCTGTCACTACAAGATAAAGTCCAAAATGCGATCGCCCTCGCTACTAGCCCTATAGTAAGGGGTTTAATCGACTTTGAGGGAGCAATGAAAACAATCCGCAGCCTCGACAATATCAGTTTTGCTGACTGGTTCCGCCGTCAGGGTGGCAGCAATGGCAGTATCAAACGGATGTGGAACCCGATCGCCTATGCTTTAGGTTTTATTGACTGCGAGCATATTTCTGCTCGTTGTATGTTGACAATTTTCCAAATGTTTGCTGCTCGAAGCGAGGCTTCTGTATTGCGGATGTTGGAAGGTTCGCCGGATGAGTTTTTGCACAAACCAATTGTGAAGTATCTAGAGGATAGGCAGGTCAAAATTCACACGCGGCGGCGAGTCAGAGAAATTCAGTTTGCCGAAGATAGGGACGAAACCCGCGTCACGGGTATAGTTGTTGCTAATGGCGAGACAGAAGAAACAATTACTGCCGATGCCTATGTGTGTGCTTGCGACGTACCAGGAGTTCAACGGCTCTTACCTGCGGCATGGCGGCAATGGTCGCAATTTGACAACATCTATAAGTTAGAAGCAGTACCAGTAGCAACGGTACAATTGCGGTTTGATGGTTGGGTGACAGAACTGCAAGACGCTCAAAAACGCCAGCAATTGCAGCAAGCCGCAGGCATCGATAATTTACTGTATACGCCGGATGCCGATTTTTCTTGCTTTGCAGATTTGGCTTTAACTAGCCCGACAGATTATTACCGCGAGGGACAGGGTTCTTTACTGCAACTGGTACTAACACCAGGCGATCCTTTTATTAAAGAAAGTAACGAGGCGATCGCCCAACACGTCCTCAAGCAAGTCCACGAACTATTCCCCTCGTCGCGGGAGTTAAATATGACTTGGTATAGCGTTGTCAAGTTAGCGCAGTCTCTCTATCGCGAAGCACCAGGGATGGAACCGTATCGTCCTTATCAAACTACGCCAGTCGCGAATTTCTTCCTTGCGGGGAGCTACACCCAGCAAGACTACATCGATAGTATGGAAGGGGCAACACTTTCGGGGCGATTGGCAGCGAAAGCAATTCTGGCAAGTGAAAAACTAGCCAGCCAAGGCGAGTTGTCGGCTGTATAGGTAAACGCAGGCGCGGTAGTAGCTTCGAGCGATACCGCATAGACACTAAACAACGCAGAGGAAAAGTCAATGCCAGATTGGTTAGAGCATAGCGTACAGGTTGAAGTGCCAGTTCCTATTGACCAAGTATGGGAATTGTGGTCAGATCTGGAGCAGATGCCGCGTTGGATGAAGTGGATTGAGTCGGTAAAAGTGCTGGAGGATAACCCTGAGTTGTCCCGTTGGCATTTGAATACGGGGGGATTGCAGTTCGACTGGCATTCGCGCATTTTGAAGAAAGTACCAAATCAAATTATTCAATGGGAATCTGTGGATGGTCTGCCAAATCAAGGTGCAATTCGGTTTTACGATCGCCACACTAGTACCATTGTTAAGCTCAGCGTCGCCTATGCCTTTCCAGGGATTTTAGGCAAAATTATGGATAGCCTATTTTTAGGTCGTGCGGTCGAATCGACGCTGCAAGCCAATATGGAAAGATTTCGCGATTATGCCATTCAAGCTCAAGCCCAAAAGCAAGAGGTTGGGTGTTAGTTGTTAGTTGTTAGTTGATGGTTGTAGGGGCGGGTTCACCAAAAAACTTTGTTTGTCACCGAGATTTCAGGTAAACCCGCCCGTACAGCAGTAGTAAGTGGCAATACCCACATTTCACACCCTATTGCTAGGTAAATATGGCTATAGGTACAACCCATAGTGTATTCAGCTATGTTTAGATTGACAGTAATAGCCTTTGTGCCAAAGTTCAATTTGCAGTCAATAATCGAGTTATTTTCCCTAGCCCCTAGCCCCTAACTCCTCACCCCTCATTATGTCTCGGACTTCGCCAATTCCTGTTGTGACAAATCATCCCCGGCTTGCTATTATTCAACGCTTGCGTAAACTAACACACCTAATGGATAATGCGATCGCAATTCCAGGGACGAAGTTTCGCATCGGTTTAGACCCCATTTTAGGATTGTTACCAGGAGCGGGAGATTTTATCGGCACGGCGCTTTCTGCATACATAGTACTAGAAGCCGTGCGCTTGGGACTTCCCAAAGAGACGCTGGGAAAAATGGTGAGTAATATTCTTTTAGAAAGCGTAGTTGGTACTGTTCCAATTGTGGGCGACTGGTTTGATTTCGCTTGGAAAGCCAACGTTAAGAACTTGGAGCTAATAGAAACACATTTAGGGGTAACAAATATCAGCAAGCCTGCCAATCGCTGGTTGATGTTTTTACTGGTGATAGGGTTCTTAATTATTGGTATAGGTTTAGTAACCTTGAGTGTGCTAGTTTTTAAACTGCTCTTAAATGCAGTGACTAGCTAATTGAGGTTTTAAGACAGGAATGAAGGACTGGTGGCAGGTAACTTTTCCCCAGGGGAGACAAACATTAAAAATTATCGATGCGAATGGCTACCCAGTTTCTATTGCTTACGGAGAGAAAGGCACGGGTAAGCCACTATTTTTAATACATGGAATTGGCAGTTGGAGTTACAACTGGCGTTATAGCGTCGAACCCTTATCGAAATACTTTCGCGTTATTTGTTTCGATGCTAAAGGTTACGGGTTTTCGGAAAAACCATTACGCAGAGAAAGACACGATCACCAATTGATCGAGCTATCGCGGATTGTGAGCGGCTTGTGCAACGAACCAGCCATCATCGTTGCAGAATCACTAGGTGCATTAGTAAGTTTGGGGCTGGCGCTTGCTTATCCTCAACTGATCGAAAAGTTAATCGTTGTCAATGTTCCAATTTTTCCCGAACGCCTACCGCATTGGGGTATGTGGTTGCTATCGCAATTACCAACAGAAATAGTCAAAGCGATCGATTCAACTCGGTTTCCATATTTTTTTGCCCCCGTCATGCGGGAATTGATGCGATTAGAGCGGCGCTCTGTACTATTCGATCCCTCAATGTTGACAGACGAAGATGTCTATTGGCTGACCTATCCATTTGTAGAATTTCCTGGGACGATCGCCAAAGTTGCAGAAGACTTACAAATTGCAGCAGCGGAAATCGAACACTTACAGGCAAAAAAAACAAGCTTAATTACTAAAATTCAAAATCATTTACACAAAATTAAATGTCCCACCTTAATTTTATGGGGAAAACAAGATAGCTGGTTTCCATGTAGCGATGGTGAGAAATTGCGATCGCGTATCCCCAACGCTCAATTAAAAATTCTGCCAAACTGCGGTCACGATGCCTCCGCTGGTGCGAATCAAGCGGTGAATGCGGCAGTGTTGGAGTTTCTGAGGGGGAGTCGGGAGTCGGGAGTGGGAGAGTGGGAGTCGGGGAAGAGAGCTGGGGGAACTGGGGAGGCTGAGGGAGCGCAAGGTTGCTGAGGGAGCTGAGGAAGAATTTAATTCCGACTTTTGACTTCCGACTTCTGGCTTCTGACTCCTGTACGGGCGGGTTTACCGATCGTATTTGACTCCAACGAGTATTTCGGGTGAACCCGCCCCTACAGTTTTTGACTTTTAACTTTTGACTTTTGACTTCCCTACGACTCTTGCTATAATAACAAAAGCGTAGTCGTTATGAGTTTATTTAGATCCCTATGACCAATCCTGCTGTTGAGAACTTAGTGATTATTGGCTCTGGACCCGCTGGATACACGGCAGCTATCTATGCAGCGCGGGCAAACCTCAAACCTGTTGTCTTTGAAGGCTTTCAAGCAGGGGGCTTACCTGGCGGACAGCTGATGACGACGACAGAAGTAGAAAACTTTCCTGGCTTTCCAGAAGGAATTACAGGACCGGAACTAATGGATCGGATGAAGGCTCAGGCAGAACGCTGGGGAGCAGAGTTATACACCGAAGACGTAATTGCAGTTGACTTGTCGCAGCGTCCTTTTACCGTCCGTTCTGAGGAGCGGGAATTCAAGACGAATAGCATTGTAATTGCGACTGGAGCCACAGCAAAGCGTTTGGGACTACCTTGCGAACATCAGTTTTGGAGCCGAGGCATATCGGCTTGTGCAATCTGTGATGGCGCTACACCAATCTTTCACAGAGCAAAATTAGCCGTGATCGGTGCTGGTGACTCCGCCGCTGAAGAATCGATCTACCTAACTAAATATGGCGACGAGGTACACATGTTAGTGCGGGGTGACAAAATGCGTGCTAGTAAAGCGATGCAAGACCGCGTTTTGAACAATCCTAAAATTACCGTTCACTGGAATACGGAAGCAGTAGATGTGTTTGGCAACGAAAAGCACATGGAAGGCTTGCTGATCCGTAATAACAAAACAGGTGAAGAAAGCAAGCTAGACGTGCGGGGTTTATTCTACGCGATCGGTCACAATCCCAACACATCTCTATTTAAAGGTCAATTGGAATTAGATGATGTGGGATACATTGTTACCAAACACGGTTCTGTAGAAACCAGTGTCGAAGGAGTATTCGCGGCTGGAGACGTGCAAGACCACGAATATCGCCAAGCGATTACGGCTGCTGGTAGCGGTTGTATGGCAGCAATGTTAGCAGAACGGTGGTTATCTGCAAGTGGATCGATCCAAGAATTTCACCAAAAACCAGAGACTCCCAATAACGAATTGGAGCATCAAGCCAAGCAAGCCGCCACGCCAGAAGAGTTCGATCTCGCTCAGACACGGCATCATGGTGGTTATGCTTTACGCAAACTATTCCACGATAGCGATCGCCTGCTAATGGTGAAATACGTCTCGCCTGGATGCGGACCTTGTCATACGCTCAAACCGATTCTCGATAAAGTTGTCGATGAGTTTGACGGCAAGATTCACTTCGTCGAAATTGACATTCAAGCAGACCCCGATATTGCCGAGAACGCTCAAGTCACGGGAACGCCAACGATTCAATTCTTTAAAGATAAAGAGTTGCTGAGCGAAACCAAAGGCGTAAAGCAAAAGAGTCAATATCGCCAGTTGATTGAAAGCTACCTGAATTAATTTGGGGTAATAATTGCGATCGAACAGGCGATCGCAATTATTGACTGGCGATCGCTACGTCTAGCTAAATTAATTCTCGATCGGTGGTGCGAGAGGCGCTCTCAATCTACCACCACCACCAATGTTATCGGGTCGATTATTGTCAATGATGTGTAGAGCTGACATTAGCTTCATCATGTCGTCATAAAAAGCACCGCTACGACCTTCAAAACTATAGCCGTAGCGAGCGCGAAATTCCTCTGGAACACCTTGTTCTACAGCGAGGTAGTAAGCGTCCCAATAAGCATCATCAACTATGTATGCACCATAATTTTGCAATGCCTTGAAAATTTTCTGCCCCGCAGGAGTCTTTAACCCTAAGCTGTCCATCTTCACATGAGCTGGGATTGCTAACAAACTACCTTGTACGAGTTTGGAATTAGTCCCCTTATATTCACTCTCAGCATATCGGTCGGCACGGTCGGCGGGCCAGCGATAACCGGGCATAGATTTAGAATAATGGAGATATTTTTTGCCCCAAACTAAGATTTTGATCGCGTGGCGAATTGGTTCGTCACTTGTTAGTTCGCCTCGGCGAATCGAACCGCCAATCGCCGACATCCCAGACCCGAAGTGAGTGCCTTTAATCCCATCGCCGTAGATGTCTATTCCTCCCCAAGGGTTACGCCAGCCGTGGACGTTTCCACCTGCGGTACAACGGGCAAGGGGTTCGAGTTGCTCGATCGTTCTGCCATCTGGCATCAAAAAGGCTGCGGCGTTATTAGGCGTAGAGTATGGCTGACTGGTTGCGTCTGGGACGATCAAGTTGTCAGGAATTGGTAGAGACAGACCCATCGATTGCTTACCCGTACAGCGTCCAGGACCAAAACTTCCAGGTGATAAAACTGGACGCATTGGATCGCCTGCTTTGAGTTTATAGAAGTACTCCCGATCTGCACCGAAAAAGCCTGCTTTCGGGAGATTTGCTGGTACGTATGTTGCAGTAGCCCCAATTGGCATATTCCAAATCGAAGTAGAGGAGAAGGGCCACAGCCATTTGTCTCGCGATTTGGGGTCTTGGGCTAGAATTCCAGAAGTTACTTGCTGACTAATGAGAAAATCTTGGCTTGGTTTTTGAGCTGACAGATCGCCAGATTTCCCTTGATTATTTGCAGTCGTTGTATGACAGCTACCGATAGTAATACTAAGAACAACACTAGCTGCTAGTGCAATTTGCTGAGCTTGAAACTTACGCATGATCTACTGTGTATCTTTAGTGAGTGCGAGCAAGACAGAGTTTGCTGCTAGTTGAATTCGAGTTGGGGAATTGAAGAAACTTGAAAAATGCGATCGCATATATCTAGACACTTAAGGAAATAGAGTGAAATATCTCAACCGTGAAAATCAGGGCGATCGCGCTTAGTTTAAGTCAACTTTATATAACCATCACAAAATCAAGTTAATATGTATTTTTCAGATCGACCAAGGGCAATTCTACTGAAGTTAAATTACAGTAAAATTGCCGATCTGCAAGCATTAACTCGACCGATATACGGTGTTTGGAGATGTTTGCTAAGCGATATACCTATGATTGAGGACGATTGCCAGCTACTATGCGTTTGATTTATGAGTTAGCAAATTAATACAGTATCTATCGTAGAAATACGTAAATTTTACCTATATTGGAGATCCGTAAAAATAATTAGTACAGCACCAAGCCCCAGCGAATAGAATTCGCGGCTAAATAAACATAGACGTAAAGCAGCTTGCCGTAGGCAAACTAGCCCGCGCGGACTCATGGAAAGTTAAGGGTTAAACTTGCATTCGCGCAGAATAGGCAGGTTTTGCGCGTGTAGCAGCGACTTCAATTGCCAAGTGCAAGCTCTCAAAAAATAGGGCGGGTATAACCCACCCCACAAACTCTTAGCACCCGCGACCCAGCTTCTCTTCTACTTCTGCTACCATCAGCAGAGTTTTGAGTACGGAGTCGGGGTTGAGGCTCATAGAATCTATTCCCTGTTCTACCAAAAACTGAGCAAATTCTGGATAATCGCTGGGAGCTTGACCGCAGATCCCAATTTTACGACCTTTAGCTTTAGCAGTAGCGATCGCCATTTGCACCAATCGCTTAACTCCTGGCGTGCGTTCGTCAAATAAACCTGCCACCAAAGCCGAATCTCGGTCTAATCCAATTGTCAGCTGAGTTAAATCGTTAGAACCAATGGAAAATCCATCAAAGACTTCGCTAAATTCCTCCGCCATCAGAACGTTGTTGGGCAACTCGCACATGACGTAGATTTCTAATCCATCCTTACCCCGTTCTAAACCGTGTTTTGCCATTTCTGCTAAGACTTTACGCCCTTCTTCGGGAGTGCGGCAAAAAGGAATCATGGGAATTAAATTGGTTAACCCCATCTCTTGTCGTACCTGCGCGATCGCCTGACATTCTAAAGCAAAAGCATCGCGATAACGCGGATCGTAGTAACGCGCTGCCCCCCGCCACCCCAGCATCGGGTTTTCTTCCTTGGGTTCAAACTGCTTTCCACCGAGTAAATTGGCATATTCATTTGATTTAAAGTCGCTCATCCGTACAACAACGGGGTTAGGGTAAAAAGCAGCCGCTAGCGTCGCTGCACCTTGGGCTAATTTCTCAATAAAATACTGGGGCTTCTCAGCAAAGAATGCTGTCATCTCGGCAATTTTGGCTTTTTCTGCTTCATCCTCTAGGCGATCGAAATGTAGCAGTGCCAAGGGATGAATCTTAATATAGTTGGCAATAATAAACTCTAACCGTGCCAAGCCCACACCATCGTTAGGAATTGCCGAGAAGCTGAAAGCTTCCGCAGGATTGCCCACGTTCATCATAATTTTGGTACGAGTGCGGGGCAGGTTGTCTAAGGGAACTTCTCGAACTTCAAACGGTAATAATCCCTGGTAAACTTTCCCTTCATCGCCTTCAGCACAGGAAACCGTGACTTCTTGCCCAGAATGCAACACGCTAGTAGCATCGCCACAACCGACGATCGCCGGAATCCCAATTTCTCTGGCGATAATTGCAGCGTGACAAGTTCTACCACCTTGATTTGTCACGATTGCGCTGGCTTTTTTTAAAATAGGTTCCCAGTCGGGGTCTGTTTTATCAGTAACTAACACATCTCCAGTTTGGAAATGGTCGAGTCTATGCACGTCTGTAATGACTTTAACTTTCCCTTGACCGATCGCCTCACCGACACTGCGACCTGTAATTATAGGTGTATTACCATTAGCCCCGACTAAGTGATAGCTGCGTAGAACATTGAGGCTTTTCTGCGATTGTACGGTTTCGGGGCGGGCTTGGACGATAAATAATTGTTCGGTTACGCCGTCTTTTGCCCACTCAATATCCATCGGGGTATAAGTACCGCGGACTTTGGAGTAATGATCTTCAATAATGCAAGCCCATCGCGCTAATTGTAAAACCTCTGCGTCATTCAAGGCATATTTACCGCGATCGCTAGGTACCACGGGAACGTTTCTGGTAACTTTCGATCCGCCTGTATCGTAGACCATTTTGAATTCTTTAGAACCCAATCTTTTGCCTAAAATCGGGCGAAATCCTGCTTTTAGTGTAGGTTTGAAGACGTAGTATTCGTCGGGGTTAATTGCCCCTTGGACGATATTTTCGCCTAATCCATAGGCGGCTGTGATTAGTGCTGCATTTTTAAATCCAGTCTCCGTATCGATGGAAAACATCACCCCAGAAGCAGCTAAGTCAGAACGTACCATTTTTTGCACGCCAATCGAGAGGGCAACACTGAAATGGTCAAAACCTCGGCTGTGACGATAGGAGATGGCGCGATCGGTAAATAGGGAAGCAAAACAACGATGACAGGCAACTAGTACGCCTTCAACGCCGTTGATATTGAGGTAGGATTCTTGCTGTCCGGCAAAACTAGCATCTGGTAAGTCTTCGGCTGTGGCGCTAGAACGAACGGCAACATCAGTGTCAATCCCGTAATTTTCGCATAACTTTTCGTAGGCAGACGCGATCGCCTCTTTTAAGTCTTTCGGGAAAGGCGTGTACCGCAGCATAGATCTTGCTTGTTTACCGCGTTGGCGTAAGTTATTTAGATCTTCCACATCCAAATCGGCAAATAGCGATCGCAATTTGGTGTCTAAACCAGTTTGCTGAATGTAATAGCGATAGGCATAGGCAGTAATCGCAAAGCCGTTAGGGACGTTAATACCTTGGGGTGTGAGTTGTTGGATCATTTCCCCTAAAGAAGCATTTTTCCCACCTACCAAAGCCAGATCGTGAATTCCTACCTCTTCAAACCAGAGAACGAGCGATCGCTCTTTTGCTGCTGGGGAGGTCGTTTCTGTCACCGCCGTTACCATAGCTATTTTCCTCTCTAGTGATTGCTACTGCGA
Source organism: Scytonema millei VB511283 (assembly GCF_000817735.3). Lineage (NCBI taxonomy): Bacteria > Bacillati > Cyanobacteriota > Cyanophyceae > Nostocales > Scytonemataceae > Scytonema > Scytonema millei. The sequence goes on from NZ_JTJC03000005.1 coordinate 260,743, forward strand.
TCGAATCAATTTATATCAAGAAGTTAAATTTATGACTTTCTTTTCTAATCTATTAGGGATCAAAGCTTTTTGACACCATATCTAAACGAACCTACATATTTGTGGTTTTTCAACCATTCTGCAAAGAGGATTATTTAGAAATTTATAGTGAAAAAGCTAAAATTGAATTACAGAGAATCTTAGTATTGACTAATCTAACAATTTTTATAAAGACTTGTTGTATAACCTACTGCAACTAGTAAAAATCGAAAAAAACATCAATTTGCCCAATCGCAGTTAAATATATCTGTGCGTTTACTATATCATCGAAAAAACAGGCGCGATCGCCTGTACATATCGTGACAAAATACAATCCATTTGCTGCATAATCTCGATTCGATAACCGTGCAGATTCAATGCGATATTTATTTTTGAATAATGTCATATCGGTTTAGGCACAAATGATATAGAGACGTTGTATGCAACGTCTCTACACGGTTATAACCTAATGAACCTACGATCTATTCAATCCCTTCAATCCGGTCTTCGACTTCCTGATACAATTCGCGTAGCAGATCCAAATTGTTCTCATCAGTATCCCAATAACCGCGTCCATTTGCTTCTAACAAAGTAGAAACCATCTTGCGGAAGGAATGCGGATTTAAATTCAACAACCGCTGACGCATCGCCTCATCTTTAATGAAGGTGTCATTAGCATCTTCGTAGATCCAATTATCGACAGCCCCCGCAGTTGCACTCCAACCCATCGTATTGACTAACCGCTTGGAAAGTTCCCGCACGCCTTCGTAACCGTGAGACAACATTCCCTCATACCACTTGGGATTTAACAACTTGGTACGGGAATCTAAACGCACGGTTTCTGATAGAGTGCGGACTTGAGCGTTAGCTGTCGTTGTATCTGCCATGTAGGAAGCAGGCATCTTACCATCATTTCGCAGACTTGCCACAACTTTCGTCGGATCTGAGTCGTAGTAGTGCGATACGTCCGTTAAACTAATCTCGGAAGAATCAAGATTTTGGAATGTCACCTCAGCAGTTTTAAGCGTGGTTTCAAAAATCTGCCGCGACTGTTCCATCGTTCCAGGATTATCGGCACTGAAAGCAAAGGATTTGCGCTTGAGGTACATTTCCTGTAACTCGGCTTCGCTATCCCAGGTGCTGTTTTCGACTGCCAAATTAATATTGGATGAGTAGGAACCGGAAGCATTAGAAAATACGCGAGTAGCAGCTTGGCGCAAGTTAATTCCCATGTCTTCAGCTTGCTTCAAGGCGTGTTTGCGGACAAAATTCATTTCTACAGGTTCGTCTGCTTCCGCCGCCATTTTCACCGCTTGATCCAGCAGGTTCATTTGGTTGATAAACAAGTCGCGGAAAACACCAGAACAGTTGATGACAACATCAATTCTGGGTCGTCCCAACTCTTCCAAGGGAATCAATTCCAACTTATTCACCCGTCCCAAAGCATCGGGAACCGGACGCACGCCGACCATCCACATAATTTGCGCTAGGGATTCGCCGTAAGTTTTGATATTATCGGTTCCCCAGAGAACGCAGGCGATGGTTTCGGGGAATTTTCCCCCATTTTCTGCCTTATTACGGTCTAACAAACGGTCTACGACGATTTTTGCCGATCGCACCGCTGCCATTGTTGGAATAGCCTGCGGGTCGAGGGCGTGAATATTCTTCCCTGTAGGCAAGACATCGGGGTTGCGGATCGGGTCGCCACCGGGACCAGGTAAGATGTACTCGCCTTCTAATCCCCGTAATAAAGCCCCTAATTCGTTATCTGCACAAACTTGTTGCAGGCAAAATTCCAAGTATTCAAACAACGGTTTGAGGGCAGTCGGATCGACCTTGGCGTAACCTGCTTGGTGCAAAGCTTCTACCCAAGGTTCCTTTTTACCCATATTGAAGAAATTGAGTTTAGAAACCAGGGATACTCTACCTTCTGCGTCGGTTTGTGCCTGTACTAAGGCGCTGACTGCGGCGCGACTGGCGAGGGTGATGTTTTGCAATAATTGCACGTCTTCCAAGAGACCGCGATCGCTATTGTGATAAATTTCGTCAATATCGCGCCCAATGCTATTGGCAATAATCCGTGGTAAACTTTGGATCTCTTCTTCAGACCGATCTAAATTACCAATATTAACCAAAGTTGCGATCGCTTCCTCTGCTGAAGGCGGCTTCCCAATAACGTGCAATCCGCAAGGCAACAACCGCGACTCAATTTCCATCAACTTGCGATACACCAAGCCAACAATATTATCCCGCTCCTCGGCAGTCATATCTTTGGCATCTTGCTCTGGCAAGTTAATATCTTGGTCTAAATTCACCATCCGGCACTTATCCATGATGGTGTTGACAATGGGGATACCGCGACCGGAATCTTTTAAAGTTTGATAAGAAGCGATCAATTCGCTCAATTCCTTCAAACCCTTGTACAAACCAGCATTTTCGGCTGGCGGTGTCAAGTAAGAAATCGTTTCGGCATAACTGCGGCGTTTGGCAATTGTGGCTTCACTGGGGTTATTTGCCGCGTAATAGTACAAGTTGGGAATCATGCCAATCAGATTATCTGGGTAGCAGTCGCCCGACATCCCCATTTGCTTTCCTGGCATAAATTCCAAAGAACCGTGCGTACCAAAATGCAGCACTGCATCGGCTTGCCAAATTTGTTCTAAATACGTGTAGTAAGCCGCGAAACCGTGGTGAGGGCTAGCAGAACGGGAGAATAACAACCGCATCGGGTCGCCTTCATAACCAAACGTTGGCTGTACGCCAATAAAAACGTTACCGAATTGCTTGCCATAGACCAAAAGGTTTTGCCCGTCACTGTTGAGATGCCCTGGCGGTGGACCCCAGTTTTCCTCTAATTTTTGGGAATAGGGGGTGAGTGCTTCGTACTCCGGTACGGACATCTTGTAGGCAACGTTGAGTTCAGGGCTGCTATACTGCGCCTGGGCATCGTGGATCACCTGTTCCATCAACTCTTTGGGCGACCCTGGCAAATCCTGCACGTCATAACCGTTATTCCGCAGGGCTTGCATCACCTCGTAAATGGAACCAAATACATCTAAGTAGGCGGCTGTCCCCACGTTCCCCTTATCGGGTGGAAAGCTGAATACGGTAATGGCAACTTTTTTATCCAGTTTTGGCTTGCGGCGCAGGTTAGCCCACTTCATGGCACGTTGGGCAACTGCTTCAACGCGGTCTTGCAGGGCGATCGCCTTTCCTGTCGCCCCATCTCGACCTGATAATATAATCGGTTCGATCGCCCCATCCAATTCGGGAATGGCAATTTGTAATGCTACTTGAATCGGGTGCAAACCTAGATCGCTATCTTGCCACTCTTCCGTTGTCTGAAACACTAAAGGTAAGGCAACCATGTAGGGACGGTTCAACCGCTTCAGTGCTTCAATTGCCTTTGGATGGTCTTGTCGTGCGGGTCCACCTACCAAAGCAAATCCGGTGAGGGAAATCACCGTATCAACAATCGGATTTTTGCTGACCGGATCGTAGAAATAAGCATCGACAGGCTTGGAAAAGTCCAAACCACCAGCAAAGACAGCAACCACCCGCGCCCCCATTGCTTCAAGTTCCTGTACGATTGCAACGTAATGGGCATCATCCCCCGTTACTAGGTGGGTGCGTTGTAGTACGAGTCCCACGCAAGGCGCTAGCGGGTCTTTTAAGTCGCTAGAGATGTCTTGGCGGCTGTTGTGCCAGTTGAGGTATTCCTTGACATCCTCAAACATCGTAGTTGACAAAGGATGCCAGATACCCATATCGGGATAAACTACGGGTTCCTGGTATTGTAGGGGCGCACGACCGTGCGCCCCTACAGATTTGATGACGTATTTGTCCGCTAACATCAGCAGGAAATTTTCCAGGTTTTCCGGCGAACCGCCCAACCAATACTGAAAACTCAGCATGAAGTTACGCGCATCTTGGGCTTTATCAATGGGTAAATACTTCAGCACCTTGGGCAGGGTTTGGAGTAGCTTTAGCATTCCATCTTGGAAAGAAGACCCAGATTTTTCTTTCCGCTTGCGCATGAATTGGGCGATGGCGCTTTTGGATTGTCCCAACTGCGCCATCGAAAAGCTACCCATCTTGTTAAGGCGCATCACCTCTGGCATTGAGGGGAAGACAACAGCCACATCCAATTGCGATCGGTGCGGTTCTACTGCTGCTACTACCTTTTGCGCCAAGTCTTCAATGAAAATCAGTGAGGCGATGAAGATGTCGGCAGTTTGGATCTCGCGCTTAAACTCCTCGTAGTTTTCAGGATCTCGGAGTTCTTCAATCAGATAGCCGCTAATTTCGATCGCCAAATTCGGATTGCTTTGGTTAATTTGGCGTACCGCTTGCGATAAGGCACTCTGATACTGGGACTCTAGCACGACATAGACCACCTTGATCAAAGCACGTTCTGCCAGGTTGTCGGGCGTAATGTGTCGGATGGTGGACTTGACGTGTGTGAACATTCGGTAAGGCTCCTTTGATGCGTGTTCTCTGTCTGTAGGGATCTCTGGCAATGAACGTAGGACACCAGATAAACACTTTCCTAATGTCCCACTTGTACCTCTACGCAGTAAGCTCGACGATCTCTACAGATTGTGAACTGGTCGCGTTACAGTTGAAAAACCGTACTGCGATCGGCGTAGAAAATACACGGCACATGAGTTTTTTTTATCAGAAAGTGCCTCCCAAAAGTTAGAGTCAGGCTGTAACTGACACAATTTGATAAAAATTTCGTAACTTTTCGTTACGTTTGTTAATTTTGCATGAAGTCGCTAATCATAGGATTTTCCCTAATCTTTGCAAAATTTTAATAAATAAATTTTAAAATTATGCTGTTAAATCTTCGTTTTATGATACTCATAAAAGTCTAAAAAATTAAAAACAAGGGTATGAAAAGGTACAAATGACCAATGACAAATGACAAATAACATCGATATCTTGGTTTTGTCTAATGGTCCTGGGGAAGTCACAACCTGGGTGCGTCCCGTCGTGCAAGCTTTGCGTCAGCAACTAGGAGACGATCGCTCTCATGTCAGAATTTCCGTCGTGCTTTCTCCTTGTCCGAATGCCAGTGGCAAAGAAGCCGCGATCGCCCAATCTTACTCAGAAGTAGATAGAGTGCAAGCAGCAGAGCATTTCTGGCAATTTTTGCTCTGGGGCAAAACCGCAGACAACTGGGATTGGAGAACTCGCGGTGTTGTGGTGTTTTTAGGCGGAGATCAATTATTTTCAGTCATCATTGGCAAGCGTCTCGGTTATCGTACTGTAGTTTACGTCGAGTGGGAAACGCGCTGGCATAGTTGGATCGATCGCTTTGCCGTCATGAAACCAGACTTAATCGATAGCGCTCCATCAAAACATACCCACAAGTTTACGGTAGTAGGGGATTTGATGGCAGAAGCCTCTGGAGGAGTGAGGAGTGAGGAGCGAGGAGTGAGGGGAGAGCAGGGAAGCAGAGGAGCAGGGAAAGCAGGGGAGAATAACTACCAACTACCAACTACCAACTACCAACTACCAATTATCCATGACCAATCCAAAATTGAATTAATTGGTTTATTACCAGGCTCCAAAGCTGCGAAACTATCACAGGGAGTACCTTTGATGTTAGCGATCGCAGAATACATTCATACACAACGACCGCAGACGCGCTTTGTCATTCCCGTCGCACCTACTTTAGACGTGCAAACTCTGGCTGACTTTGCCAACCGTGAAAAAAATCCAATTATTCCTTTAGTAGAAGGTTCCACAGCCGAACTAATTCCTCACTCCGCGTCCCCCACTCCGCACCTCGCACCCCTCACTCCTCACTCCTCACCCCTACTAAAAACAGCTGGCGGCTTAGTAGTAGAATTGTGGACGCGATCGCCTGCTTACGATCTGTTATCTCAATGTTGTTTGTGCTTGACAACCGTAGGCGCAAATACAGCCGAATTAGGCTCTCTAGGCGTGCCAATGATTGTTTTGTTACCGACTCAGCAACTAGACGCGATGCGGGCTTGGGATGGTATCCCAGGGGTACTCGTAAATTTACCTTTAATAGGAACGAGTATGGCAAAAGCAATTAACTGGTTAGTATTGCAGCGATTGGGCTTGCGATCGTGGCCCAACATCTGGGCAAAATCGGAAATCGTGCCAGAACTGGTCGGTAAACTCCAACCTCAAACTGTAGCAGACCTCGTACTCGACTATCTACAGCATCCAGAAAAACTAGAAGAAATGCGCTTCAAATTACGCAGCGTGCGTGGACAAACAGGAGCCGCCGCTAAAATTGCTCAGATCGTGTGCGAAGAACTTGGCAAATAAAGGGAGTAGGGAGTAGGGAGCAGGGAGGGACAAGGGAGACAAGGGAGCAACTACCAACTACCAACCACCAACTACCAATTACCCATTATCCCCCTTTGCGTTCTTACTGATAACTGACAACTGACAACTGACAACTGACAACTGACAACCGTTCACTGTTCCCTACCGTCTCGTCGTCCTAACTCGTAGACTCCGCAGCTAACGCAGGCAAGTATACCCATACTAATTGCCCAACTCCGACCTAAGCTCAGTTCGATGCCGTAATCACACAAGCTGCCAAAAATCAAAAAAGGCACAATGCTGAATAGTGAAGCGTAAAAAGCGTTCTGGGATTCTCTAGCTATACGGGTTTTTTCAAATTCGGCTCGATTTATGTAAAGCGATCGCTCGGCAAAATTAAACCAGCGTTGGAGCTGGTGTACGATCCAGTCGCCTATGCCTGAAAAAGCTAAATATAACGCCAGCGACCACAAACTAGCTCCAGCGATCGCAGTAGCATCTAAATTGAGAGTAAACGGCAACATTTCTGTCAGCATGAGGTAAGAGCGTCTGGCGATCGAGATTTAATTCATTAATTTAAAAATTCTAACGATAAATTTACACATTCGCGAGTGGTTCTGCGCAGTTCGCCGATCGCTGACTCAGAGTAGATGCGTCCTTCCGTAGATTTACCCTTGCTATGGCAAGATAAATCGTGTTAAGTTTTTGCAGGATTTTCAGCAAATTGTGAGAAATCTAATTATTCACATTGTTAGCGAACCTAAATCTATAGCGAACTTAAATATAAATTTCAGATAGAGGCAACACCGGTTCGACCTCAACAGTCCACTAAAACTAATCAGTCAGTAATATTCGGAATTTTTCCTTCTCTGCTAGTCAGTTGCCAGTATTTTATTTAAGTTATATGAATCAAGTTGCGATCGCTCGAATTCTGTTAACGCCCGTGGTGTCAAACCAGTACCCAGAACTAGGAGTCAAAGCATGAAGCAATTTCAACTCCTAAGGTTTCAAAGACTGGGTTTTACTGTTTCCAAAAAAAGTTTGCTGCTGGTTGCACTCAGTCTAGTCAGCTTACCCTTACTAGCATGGCATCACAAAAAGGTAACAGCAGAGGAAGTAGCGCAAAACAAAATTGCCACTGGTAATCTTTGGCGCAAAGCATCCTTTCCGGTCGAAAATTTCCAATACTATAGTTCGCCTTTCGGCTACCGTCGCTCTCCTACTGGCGGTTCGGGCTTAGAATTTCACAGTGGGTTAGATTTAGTAGCGCCTCAAGGTAGTTACGTCCGCAGTTGGTGGACTGGCACAATAGTCAAGGTTGCCGATCGCGATGCCTGCGGTACGCACGTTATTATTCGTTCTGGAGCTTGGGATCACATTTACTGTCACATGCAAGGACAGGTCGGTACTCAAGGCAAAAACCGCTACATGATCGACCGCGAAGGCGGAATTGTTTTGTGGGAAGGGCAAACAATACCAGCTGGAGCCAGAATCGGTCGTGTCGGTATGACTGGACGCACCACCGGACCTCATCTACATTGGGGTTTGAAATACGCTAACAATTACATCGACCCCGCTTTAGTCCTGCGGGTCATGTACGCTCAGCAAAAAGATGGGCAGTCTTAATTGTTATTGGTTGTTGGTTGACGGTAAACGCTGCGCTACACTACCCCTTCGGGGAAGCAAGCTACGTGAAGACGGTTGACGGTTGACGGTAAACGCTGCGCTACACTACCCCTTCGGGGAAGCAAGCTACGTGAAGACGGTTGACGACTGATAACTGACAACTGACAACTGACAACTGATAACTGACAACTGATAACTGACAACTGACAACTGATAACTGATATAATATTTATTCCTTGCTGCTTGTCAAAAAACTGAAAGCAGCCTTTTTGTCCAAAAGGAGATTATTGAGCGTACCATGCCATCAGCTTACGAAACAATGTACATTTTGCGTCCCGACCTGGGAGAGGAACAGATCGAACAGGCGATCGCGAAATATGAAAACTTCCTCAAAGACCAGGGAGCTACTAACCTACAAATTCAGCTGCGCGGGAAGCGCCGTCTTGCTTACGAAATTGGCAGACAGCGCGAAGGCGTTTACGTTCAAATGAACTATGAAGCGCCAGGGACAGCTATAGCTCCAATGGAAAGGGCAATGCGCTTGAGCGAAGAAGTCATTCGCTACCTGACGCTTAAGTTAGAGGAACCAACAGCCACTCCTGAAGCCGCAGCAGTGGAATAAAGCTATCGTAAAATTAAAACAAGTAGGGTGGGCATTGCCCACCCTACTTGTTTTTCAAAACTCTCAATTTCAGGCGATCGCCAACTAACGCATTAGAGCAGGTGAATTAACAGTTGTTAGCACCTCATCATAACTATCAAAAATTTCAAATACAGAATCAAGTTGTGTTAGTTCTAATACTAGCCTTACGGAAGCTTGCACGTTGCACAGGACTAGACGGCAACCGATTTGTCTTGCAGATTTCAACCCACTCACCAAGGAAACTAAGCCAGCACTATCCATGAAATCAACTTGGGCTAGATCGATCACCCAGAGAGCTTGCTTTTGAGGCATTAGCCCAGCCAATTGAGTTTCTAAGGCACTACCACCATTCTCGTCTAGGCGTTCTGGTGGCTGAAGCAAAATTAGTTGAAATTCTTGTGTACTCATCATTATTATTGCCGATTTACTCAGTGCATACAATAGGGATTTAGACAAGCCAGTTATTGTGAATTTATATATAAGCTCAAATTAACTGACGCAAATTGTCGATTGTCTGAAGCTTCTCCATTCAAGGATTTTTGAAATTTAGTTATTGAGGAATCAGTGGAAGTTTCAACCTATAAAAATTTGTCCTTAAGTTTAATAAATTCACAAATATTTAAATAAAAAAATGACTGAATCAATCGCTTTTATTTACGTAAACTTGACTCCTATTTTAGGCTAACGATTTTTAGTGCATATATCCAACCGTAAAATCACTGCTGTTTCTGTTGTAGTTCATAGAGTTAATTCAATCGATCTCAGTAGATTCACGAGCGGACACTGCTGCCTCAATCGCTACATTTTAGGTTGAATACCAAAACAATTAGTAAAGTATTCGAGCGGCTGCTTCAGATGAATCGATTTAAGCATGGAAACCTTCAAGTTTCAGTAAAATCAACAGTTTTTACCGAATCTTTATTACAAATCGAGTTTTTTATAAAGATTACGTGAAGCAATTAATGTAATATTTATTGATTTTCAGTAGTTTTTCGTAATATTCGACTGGTGCGAGGATAAACGGCAGTATAACTTGGATTGACACATTTTCCAGGCTCGCGCCAAGATGGAAGAAAAGTAAAACTTTGTAAAGGCGGCTGGATGTCACTAGAGTTTTTATCGTTGGAAAGAATTCAGGAAATTGCCCACCAGTACGGCTATTGGGCAGTTTTTCTCGGAATTTTATTAGAAAACCTCGGTATTCCCGTCCCAGGTGAAACCGTAACCATAGTTGGAGGGTTTCTTGCAGGTAGTGACGAGTTAAATTACTGGCTCGTTTTAGGTGATGCGATCGCGGGAGCTGCTATTGGTGGAACTTGCGGCTATTTAATCGGCAGAAAATTCGGTTGGTCGTTCATGTTGCAAGTCGGTCGAATTTTCCGCATTTCAGAAGACCGACTCCTAGAAATGAAAGAGCAGTTTAGTCACAACGCCACCAAAGCCGTATTTTTTGGCAGATTTATCGCTTTATTACGTATTTTTGCAGGTCCACTGGCTGGTGTTGCCCAAATGCCCTACGCCAAATTCTTTATTTATAACTTAGCGGGAGCTGCTGCTTGGGCATCAGTCATGGTGACGCTGGCTTTCTTCGTCGGTAAAATTGTTTCTTTAGAAGAATTAGTTGCTCTCACAGCTAAGTTTGGCATCGTAGCACTAGCGATCGCTTTCGCTGTCATTTTTGTCCCTTTGTGGCTAGAAGCACGTAAAGCGGGAGTCGGGAGTCGGGAGTCGGGAGTCGGGAGTCAGGAATAGTGTTTTAACTTTTGACTTTTGACTGACTCATTACCCGTTACCCTTATAAATGGTGTTGGGAAAAAAGCGATGTTTTTCAGTATTGTCATTCCTACATACAATCGCCTGCCAATTTTGGCGAAGTGCTTGCGATCGCTAGAACGCCAAAACCTTGACGATGTGGCTATAGAAGGTTATGAGGTAGTTTTAGTCGATGATGGCTCTACAGATGGTACTTTGGCATGGCTAGAGGCAAATGCAGCTGAATTTCCCCACCTGCGATCGCTTTTACAAGACCACCAGGGACCAGCTGCGGCTCGCAATTTGGGAGTAGAACAGGCAAAAGGCGATACGATCGTGTTCATCGATAGCGATTTGGTCGTGACTGAGAATTTCTTGCAGGCGCACGCTCAAGGGTTGCAGCAGGGACGAGAAATGTATGGTAGCGATCGCATTTTTACCTATGGGCGAGTCATTAATACTTGTAATTTTGACAATCCTACAGCCGAGCCATATAAAGTTACTGATTTTTCTGCGGCTTATTTTGCCACGGGAAATGTAGCTATTCCTCGCCATTGGCTAGAAAAAGCTGGGTTATTCGACACGCGCTTTCAACTCTACGGTTGGGAAGATTTGGAATTAGGCGTGCGGTTGAAACAGTTGGGATTAAAGTTAGTGAAATGCCCCGACGCAGTTGGCTATCACTGGCATCCAGCCTTTAATTTAGAGCAGATTCCTAATTTAATCGACAAAGAAATTCAACGCGGTCGCATGGGAGTTTTGTTCTACCAAAAGCATCCAACATGGGAAGTGCGGATGATGATCCAAATGACCTGGATACACCGCTGGCTGTGGGGTATTCTTTCCCTCGGCGGACAACTCAACGAGCGTACCCTAGCCCCAGTTTTAAGGTGGTTGATTAACCAAGGTAAGCCTCAATTAGCCGAACAGGTCGCCCGCATCTTCCTCAATTGGTACAACGTTCAAGGCGTTTATGAAGAGTACGCTTTGATGAAACCTAGAACCGAGTAGAGGCGTTCTCTGATGGGAGAGAAACCCGTATAGACTTTTCGTAAGTGCCGAAACGTTTTAGTTGGAAACCATATTATACTAGAAAAGTTGTCTACAAATCGCACATCCAGCGTTTTCGGGTGTTTCCTGGGAGACGCAGCTGGGTGGAGGATTAACCCGAATCAGGAGTTAAAGAAGATATGCCAGTCGTTTCATTGGCTCAAATGATGGAGTCTGGGGTTCACTTTGGGCATCAAACCCGTAGGTGGAATCCCAAAATGTCTCAGTACATCTACACTGCTCGTAATGGCGTTCATATCATTGACTTAGTGCAGACAGCTCAGTTAATGGATGAAGCTTACAATTACGTCAGACAATCTGCCGAGCAAGGGAAAAAGTTTCTCTTCGTTGGTACGAAGCGTCAAGCAGCGGGGATTGTAGCTCAAGAAGCCTTGCGTTGTGGCGCTAGCTATGTCAACCAGCGATGGTTAGGCGGAATGCTGACTAACTGGACGACGATTAAAACTCGCGCCGAACGATTGAAAGAGTTAGAACGTCGTGAGGAAAGCGGAGCGCTGGATTTACTACCCAAAAAAGAAGCATCCGTACTGCGGCGAGAGCTAGCTAAACTTCAAAAATACCTGGGTGGGATCAAGAACATGCGCAAAGTTCCCGATGTGGTCATAATTGTAGACCAGCGGCGGGAATACAACGCAGTATTAGAATGCCAGAAGTTAGGCATTGAAATTGTATCTATGTTGGATACAAACTGCGACCCCGATCTCGTTGACGTTCCCATTCCTGCTAACGATGATGCCATCCGTTCGATCAAATTGATTGTAGGCAAATTAGCTGACGCAATTTACGAAGGACGACACGGACAATTGGATGCGGAAGAGGATTACGAAGATTACGAGGGCGCTGAAGAAGATTTCGATTATGATGAAAGCGAAAGTGAATACACTGATGCGGTGATTCCTAACGAAGAAGAGGAAGAAGGATAGGTTAATGGTTAATGGTTAATGGTTGATAGTGACAAACAATTAATCATTGACTAACAAACAATTAACAAATAACAAATAGGAATTGAGGGAAGATGGCGGAAATATCTGCAAAGGCTGTTAAAGAGCTACGCGAGAGAACAAACGCTGGCATGATGGATTGCAAAAAAGCACTCCAAGAGACTGATGGCGATATGGAAAAAGCCATTGAATGGCTGCGGCAGAAAGGGCTTGCCTCTGCTGGAAAGAAAGCTGGACGTGTAGCAGCAGAAGGACTAGTAGATAGTTACATCCATACTGGCGGGCGAATTGGCGTGCTAGTGGAAGTGAACTGCGAAACTGACTTTGTAGCGCGCAACCAAGCATTTAGTGAATTAGTGCGAAATATTGCCATGCAAATCGCCGCTTGTCCTAACGTAGAGTACGTTAGAGTCAGCGATATTCCCCCTGAAGTTGTCGAAAAGGAAAAGGCAATTGAAATGGGGAAAGACGATCTAGCAGGAAAACCAGAGAATATTCGCGAAAAGATCGTTGTTGGACGCATTGAAAAGCGCTTGAAAGAGATGTCCTTAGTGGATCAAGCGTACATCAAGGATCAAAACAAATCAGTAGAAGATTTGGTGAAAGAAGCGATCGCCCAGTTAGGCGAAAATATTCAAATCCGTCGCTTCTCCCGCTACGTCTTAGGTGAAGGCATCGAAAAGTCCTCCGAAGAATAGAGCCAAATCATCGAGCTATTGATTAGCTCCCTTCAATTTACTAGACGGGTTAAAATGGTGCGACGCACCCACCCGTCCTTTTTTTTAGGGAGCAGGGAGCAGGGAGTAGGGAGCAGGGGGGAGCGATCGGGAGCAATTCTAGCCACTAGCCACTCCTCACTAGTCACTGACAACTAATAACTGATAACTGAAAAGATGGCAAGAGCAATCGAACAAATTGAGCGAGACATGCAAGCTTTGGAAAAGTCGGCAAATAAGTTATTTGCTGAACTCAACAGCGCCTACACGAGTTATTGTCAAGCTTTAGGACAAGCTACACGCCAACAGCTGATCTTAGCAAGTTATCAAGTCTGCACTCAGGCGTATCCCAAGCAATTTTTGAGTCTGTCTATGAATCAAAGACAGCAATTGCAGCGATCGCTTCGTCAGTTAGGGCAAACAGCAGCCGAACGATTGCTAGAACTGTTGAACAACCCAATGGAAATGGCACGGGAGCTAGCACATAGTATTCAGCTAGATAGAGAAAATGCGATCGCTGAAATAGAACAGGACTTGATAGAGGAACAGGAACAGATAATTCCGAATTCCGAATTCCGTTCGCGTAGTGTAGCGTCAGCGTCTATTCTGAATTCTGAGTCTCCTGCTACACCTTCTAACCCTTTAGAACTAGTACAATGGCAGCAAATTTTAGAACGAGCGATCGCCCAAGTCCTCAAAACCTTATCCTTAGATGCGAATCAATTACTGCAAAAATCTGGCATTCTACCTCAAAAACTACCTGCTCCTTTACTAGAAGCTGCTACCGCAGTATCGGAAACTACGGGCGAAATGACAGCAGGACCACCCAATGTCATGAATTTATTAATTGAAACTGAAAATCCGCAGGATTTGCAAGAAGGTGGCGTGACGCAGTTAATTGCAATTCAGTTGCGGTTGTCAGAAGTTGAGTTTGCAGATACCAATGTCAGGACTGCACGTAACCAAGTACGGCAACTAGAATCAAATTTAGTTTCTTTAGGGCGAGAATATCAGAAGAGGCAGCGGGAGCGAACGATCGCTGAAGCAGAAGCTGCATGGCGTGCGAGTTGGTTTGACGAATAGTCAGTTATCAGTTATCAGTTATCAGTAAAGAAAGGGAGTAGGGAGCAGGGAGTAGGGAGCAGGGAGCAGTGACCAATAACCAGTGACCAATGACGAATGACCAATGACCAATGACGATATAGACTGGTTGCGATTGCAGAAAGCCTTAGCTGTGGAGGCAGAAAAAGGCTTTGTAGACTTGGTAGGGAAACAATACCGCTTCAGCGAGTTTCTCTGTTTGAGTTTTGGCAAACCTCCTGCCACTTTATCTGTAGAAGAAAGACGTAGATGGCAGGAAATGGCAATGCAATTTGCCGAATACCATCAGATGACGCAGGAAGAGAGACAAAGCTTAGTTGCAGCAGCACGTAGATGCTTGCACCTATCGCAACAAGTCTCGGAACAGCAGCATTTATACGCTCTAGGAGACATAGAGGACAAGGAGACAAGGAGACAAGGAGGACAAGGAAGCAATTCTAGCCACCAGCCACCAGCCACTAGCCACTCATCCGACTTCCCACTCTCCAGTACGGGCGTACAGATGTGCGCCCCTACCGACTCCCGCATCATTCAACCCAAAACATCAACGCTCGTTTCCACTAAATCTTCAGAGATAAATCAACGTCTTGCACCCAGTTTAGAGCAGCCTTTGACGAGGTTGCCGGAAATTGGTGCGAGAAGAGGTGAGATTTTAGCCAAGTTGGGACTGTATACAGTTAGGGATGTGTTACTTTACTATCCTCGCGATCATATTAACTACGCACGGCAGGTTAAGATTTGCGATTTAGAGGCAGGGGAAACAGCAACGCTAGTAGGAACGGTAAAAAAGTGCCAGTGCTTTACTAGTCCCCGTAATGCTAAATTATCCATTCTGGAAATTGTCCTGAAAGATAATACGGGTCAAATTCGCATCAACTACTTTTTCGCTGGCGGACGTTATTCTCATCGTGGCTGGCAAGAACAACAAAAGCGCAAATATCCACCTGGCGCAGTCGTCGCAGCGTCGGGATTGGTGAAAGAGAGTAAATACGGTCTGACGCTGGACAAACCAGCTCTGGAGGTGCTGGCACACCCAGGAGATACAATTGATTCATTAACTGTGGGTCGAGTTGTGCCAATTTACCCCTTGACGGAAGGTGTCGGGGCAGATATGGTGCGCAAGGCTGTCACTACCGCACTTCCATCCCTAGTTCATCTCAAAGATCCGTTACCAAAAGCTTTACGCGATTATTACGGATTTGTTGAGGTAAGAGAAGCGATCGCCAATATCCATTTTCCAGCTGATACCGACGCTTTAGAACTTGCCCGTCGTCGCCTGGTATTTGACGAATTTTTCTATTTACAACTAGGTTTGCTGCAACGCCAATATAAAGCACGGCAAATTGCTAATAGTGCCGTTCTCTCGCCAAGCGGTCAATTGGTGGAAAAGTTTTATCAACTTTTACCTTTTAAACTCACTGGCGCGCAGCAAAGGGTGATTAATGACATTCTCAACGACTTAAAAAAATCCGTACCGATGAATCGCCTGGTTCAGGGAGACGTGGGTTCGGGGAAAACGGTTGTTGCAGTGGTAGCAATTCTCGCCGCGATTCAATCAGGCTACCAAGGGGCGTTGATGGCTCCTACAGAGGTATTAGCAGAACAGCATTATCGCAAGTTAGTTGGTTGGTTTAATTTATTACATTTACCTGTAGAATTGCTGACGGGTTCGACTCCGGCGGCGAAACGAAGGCAAATTCACGCCCAACTAGAAACGGGAGAACTACCCCTGTTAGTGGGAACTCATGCCTTAATTCAAGATAAAGTCATTTTTCAACGTTTAGGATTAGTTGTAATTGACGAACAGCACCGATTTGGTGTCGGACAACGCGCTCGTTTGCAACAAAAGGGCGAGTCTCCCCACGTTTTGACGATGACAGCTACGCCGATTCCCCGTACTCTAGCATTAACCTTGCATGGGGATTTAGATGTGAGTCAAATTGATGAATTGCCCCCAGGTAGGCAAAAGATTCACACAACTGTATTGTCTAGTAAAGAGCGATCGCACGCTTATGAATTAATTCTGCGTGAAGTTGCTCAAGGCAGACAAGCTTACATTGTCTTGCCCTTAGTGGAAGAATCGGAAAAGCTGGACTTAAAAGCAGCAGTCGATGAATTTCAAAAGTTGCAAGAAAGCATTTTTCCCCAGTTTCAAGTCGGATTGCTCCACGGTCGCATGTCGTCAGCCGATAAAGACGAGGTGATTAATTTATTTCGCGACAATCAAACGCAAATTCTCGTTTCTACCACTGTAATTGAAGTTGGTGTAGATGTTCCCAACGCTACGGTAATGCTCATTGAAAATGCCGAGCGATTTGGTTTATCTCAGTTGCACCAGTTGCGGGGACGTGTCGGACGTGGTGCGGCGCAATCATTTTGTCTGTTAATGGGTAATCCTAAGAATGAAACTGCTCGTCAACGCCTAAAAGTATTAGAAGAATCTCAAGATGGATTTTTTATTGCTGAAGCAGATATGCGATTTCGCGGTCCTGGGGAAGTTTTGGGAATGCGTCAAGCTGGACTACCAGATTTTACCTTGGCAAGTTTAATTGACGACCAGGCAGTTTTAGAAATTGCGCGAGAAGCTGCTGAGAAGGTGATGGAAAAAGATCCAACTCTGCAACGCTGGAGTTTAATGCAAGCAGAATTAACCTATAGATATCAAAAATTGATGGGTGGGACAATTTTAACTTAAAGTTAGAAACTATAACATTTTAGTACGTAATCAATTCTCTTTTTATCAGATGTTGGCAGGAAGAAGCTCTGGTGCTGATTTTGCGTCAGTTACCGCGCCGAGTTAAAGCCGTTGCCAAATCTTAATCGTCATATCCCGACTGCAACTCGCGAGTACGTTCCCTTGTGGATTGAAAGCAACTCCATTCACCCAGTCGGTATGTCCCTGAAGCGCACATAACTGCTTTCCCGTACTGGGATACCACAACTTAATTGTATTATCTCCCCTGCTAGCTAAAGTCTGCCCGTCGGGACTGAATACTACAAATCCTACATAGCTGTGATGCCACGTCACGGCAGAAAAAGGTTTAGCCGTACCCAATCGCCATAATTTAATTGTCTTGTCATAACTAGCACTGGTTAAAAACTGCCCGTCAGGACTGTAGGAAATTGAATTGACCCAACTCGAATGTCCTTTGAGGACGTGCAGCAGTTGTTCCATGCCTAAATGCCAAATTTCAATGGTTTTATTACAACTACCAATCGCTAAAGTTTGCCCGTCAGGACTGAAAGCAACAGAATAGGCTGAGTTTGCTTGACCGACACGGGTATCTAATCTTTGTCCTGTAGTTAAGTCCCAAAAGTGGATTGTCTTGTTTTTACCATGACTAGCCAGCTTTGTCCCATCAGGCGCGATCGCCACCGACCAAACTGGATCGGCATGTCCGATTAACGTATTTACCAATTCTCCCGTATCTAGCCGCCAAATCTTAATCGTGCAATCGTCGCTGCTGCTAATTAACCATTTGCCATCGGGACTGATAGCAATAGATCGTACCCATGCTGTATGTCCGATCGAAGTTTTTAATAATTTTCCCGTTGCTAAATCCCAAATTTTAATTGTTGTATCCGCACTAGCACTAACTAGAGTTTGTCCGCCTGGACTCATCGCCACGGCAAATACCCAGTTCGTATGTCCGATGAGGGTGTTGACGCATTTCCAGCGAGTATGAGGTGATGCTGTAGGCGATGGCTTAGGTGTTTTGGGTTTTGGTTCCAGTTCTAAAGCAATTTGAAAATCAGAGTCTGCCCGATGTTTGTCTCCCAATCGAGAACAAGCAAGTCCGCGATATTTGTACGCAGCCGCAAAGTTAGGTTGGAGGCGAATCGCTTGCGTAAAGTCCTCGATCGCCACGATATATCTACCTCGTCTCGCGTTCTCCATCCCTCGCTTAAAATAAGTCTCGGCGCAAGATTTGGAGGTTGAGAAAGTCCCTGTAGCCGCAGCTACCCTACTTCCGTGTGGCTGCTGCCATTTGAGTTGCTGGTACGCCTCGTTAATTTTTTTGATTTCTTCTTCGGCTTGCTGCTTTAATTGGGAGCGATCGGGAAATAAATCGGGATGCCAAGTTTTCGCCAAGGTACGGTAGGCGTGCTTCACCTCAGCAGCAGTTGCACCAGGTTTTAGTCCCAGGATTTTGTAATAGGTTTCGACTTGACTCATCTCAATGGCGATAACTTACTTGCGTCAATAGCATGAGGCGATCGCTCATACTGGAATAGGACTTACAAATCCGGTCATGGTTAGTATTCCCAAAAATTTTTCTTTCTCAACACAAACTCCTCATAGTGGTTATCACTGGGATGGTAGCGATCGCCGTTTTTTTGAAGGCTGGTACTACCGCGTTACTTTGGATACTGGCGACACTTTTGCTTTCATGTACTCGATCGAAGACCCCATAGGCGGTAAACCCCACAGTGGTGGTGCAGCTCAGATTCTCGGTCCTGACGATCGGTATTTATGGCGGACTTATCCCGACGTAAAACGCTTTTGGGCGAGTCCGACTCAACTCGCTTTAGGACATTGGGGACAAACAGACTTAGATACTCCAGCAAATTGGCTTTCTCCTGACGAATTCGA
The DNA here is from genome assembly GCF_000817735.3 of Scytonema millei VB511283. NCBI lineage: Bacteria > Bacillati > Cyanobacteriota > Cyanophyceae > Nostocales > Scytonemataceae > Scytonema > Scytonema millei. The sequence goes on from NZ_JTJC03000005.1 coordinate 279,514, forward strand.
TCGCCACATCCAACAGGGTTATCAGGCTACTGCGACCTGGAACCAAGGTATCATCCTCGATCCCGGCAATAATGGTGTTTGCCGTTGGCAGTACGAGATCCAACCGATTTATGGATGGGGCGATCGCGGTAGGATACAGCAATCTACGGCTGGTTGGCTGTCTTCGTTACAAATATTTGAACCTGGCTGGCAAATCTTGATGGCGCACGGTTTAGCCACGGGTTGGATCGATTGGCACGGTAAGCGTTACGAATTTACCAAAGCCCCAGCCTATAGCGAAAAGAATTGGGGCGGTGCTTTTCCGCAAAGATGGTTTTGGCTGAATTGCAATAGTTTTGACGACGAACCCGACTTAGCCTTAACTGCTGGCGGTGGTAGGCGTGGGGTGTTGTGGTGGATGGAATCTGTAGCAATGGTAGGCTTGCATTATCGGGGTAAATTTTACGAATTTGTCCCTTGGAACTCCGAGGTAACGTGGAACATCCAGCCCTGGGGTTGCTGGCAAATGCAGGCAAGAAATGCTGATTACGAAGTTGTTTTAACGGGAACGACAGATTTACCCGGCACTCCCCTACGCGCACCCACCCAGAATGGGTTAGTTTTCTGTTGTAAAGATACAATGCGCGGGCAAGTGAGTTTACAACTCTATTCTTGGCGTGGTGGCAAGAAATTGATATTGGAGGCTAAAAGTTCAGTCTGTGGCTTAGAAATCGGTGGCAGTCCGTGGGATAGTACGTGGCAGAAATGAGGAGTGAGGAGTGAGGAGTGAGGAGTGAGGGAGACAAGGGGGACAAGGGAGAGAAGAGAGCTGAGGGAGCTGAGGGAGCAAGACAATTCAAAATTCCCCACACCCCACACCCTATTTACTACTAGTTACCAGCCACCAGTCACTCACCCGACTTTTGACTTTTGACTTTTGACTTTTGACTTCTGACTTCTGACTTCTGATGCTATGATCGCAAAGGATTGGGGCTGTAGCTCAGTTGGATAGAGCGAGCGCCTCCTGAACTATCGGGCATCATAGGGGAAACTCTATGTATGAATGCGATCGAAGTCGGTGAACCCTAAAAAGTTAGCAGACTGACCGCAATGTTTGCACTTCATGGGAATACCGAGCCAAGCTAAAGTAAAGTGAATAGCAAGTTTTGAGTATCTATTAGAACTTAAAACTTAAAACTCAGGAAGACTTTGGAAGGTGTAGAGACTAGGTGGTCGCCACCTACGGGCTAAAAGCCTATGGTGAAGGTATAGTCCAGAGAGTGGGGAAACTCACACAAATCTGAAGCGCTAGGTCGCGCGTTCGAGACGCGCCAGTCCCGTCGTCAAAATTCAAGCCTTACAGCTATGTCAGCAGGGAAAGCTGTTTGCCTTAATGACAAACGCTCGACGCTTGTAACCGCGAATTGTTCAAAGTGCCATAACTCACAAAACTAGCTAATATAAGTGTTTTCATACCTAGCAACAGATGTATGATTGAGTAGGAATAAAGCCGCTTTTTCCTGCGTTGCTTCGGATAAATGAATTTGTTGCAGCGTCACTAGTCCTTCTTTGACAAAGGAATCTCTCACCACAGCATTTTCGCCACCATTAAAGGAAGTTTCATAAAAAACTTCTTTAATCCCAGCTGAAATAATTAACTTTAAACAAGATAAACAAGGTTCTAGGGTGACATAAATACTCGCCCCATCAGTAGATGTACCGTGTTTGGCAGCTTGGGCGATCGCATTTGCCTCTGCGTGTACAGCCCGCGATGGTAAGCTCTTACTAGCGTCACAACTGCTCAACCCTGGATAGCAGAATCCTTGAGCAGTGCAATGAGCCGAACCAGACGGCGAACCGTTATAACCTGTTGCTACAACCTGCTTGTTTTTAACAATTACCGCGCCAACTGGAAAAGCAAGGCAAGTTGAACGAGTAGCTGCTAGTTTAGCCAACATTAAAAAGTACTCATTCCACGTTGGTCTTTGGTCATCGCTAGCTGTCATTTTCCGTCCTGGTTATATAACTTACCTGTTTTCAAACACTCAGATGCCTTTTGCAACTCCATCCCTAAATATCCAGCATGATCTGGACGAATAGAAGGAGAAGCAGCACAAATTTCTCTTAATAGCTTTAAGGGATTTTTCCCAGAATAGCAAGCAACAACCTCACCGCTACCAGGTGTGGTTTGGGTAACAACTATCTCACCGTCTGTAACTTCAATTAGAAAGTTTCCACATGGATCGTTGTAGTCTAATTGTTTAGAAATTACCGCATACTGCTGCTTAATCAGTTGGTCTACATTTTCCCAAGTATCGTCATATATATGGGCTGATTGGCTAATTGTAATTAGCGGTCCCATACGTAAATCGTAACTAGAACGAGCGGCAATTTCATCTCGAATATGCTGTTGTAACGCTCTCAATCCCATAGCGTTTGCAGCCCATGCAGAAAACATATCGTTACTGCGTAACGTCGCTGTTAATGATATTTCTTGCTCGACAACTCTCACCCAAATATGATTTAAACACGGGCTACCACCTTTTTCATGGTCTTTCACATCCCACAGTGTCATGACGGCACTAGCAGCATCGATCTCTCCGATCAGCTTTTGAATCACCTGCTCGACTTGATCCCGACCAAAATGCGATCGCAATCTTTGACCGTAAGTATATTTCACCCCTTCTCTATAGGGCTGGTCGTCTAAAATCTGCGAGAGATATTCTTGAATGAAAGCGCGATCGCATGGTAAGTAATTTGGTTCGGGAAAATAGAAACCCTCTGGTTCGTCAGTGACAATTGCCATCAGATCGATTAATTCCTGCCATTGTCCATCGTAGCCAGTCGGTCGAATTGTGCCTGTCGTTTTGATTCGGTGAATAATTTTCACCCAAGTTTCAGCAATTGTTTTTCCTTCAATTCGATGTCCGTAACGAGTCCCGGGTAAAACTGTAGGAACTACACTCCCTATAGGAAATTCTATAGGCACACCCCAAGGCTGTATTTCTTGTTGTTGAGTCACAGCAACAAAATTGCGCGTCTGCTCAACTGCTTCAGTAATAGAAAACACTTCCTTAACTACAAGATTTTGCCGTAACTGTTCCAATGCAAGAGCATCGACTTCCATATCGATATACCCAGGAATGGAGGAACAAATCACCCAGCAGTGCTTTCCCGTATCGCTTGACCCTGCGGCAAAGCCATGCTCGAAAAAATCTAACAAGCACTTCGTACCCCCTGAGTTTCTATCTTCTTTAGTCGCGTTGAGAACGACTAAGAAACAAACGTGAGGATTGGCGAGTAAATTGCGGATCAGCAAGTTAATTCCCCGCGTTGGCGAGTATAACTGTCCGATGACTGCATATTCGCTCTCTTGCAAATGCTTGGCGATCGCCTGTTTGACAGTCCAACCAGTCACTACTGCAACTTGTCCAGAGCCATATAATAGCTGGTTTGGTTTATGCGAAGGTCGGTAATGGTACTGTTTTGAGGAATTGGTGACTGTCACGGGCTTAATTAGGGAGTAGGGAGTCGGGAGTCGGGAGTAGGAGAGTGGGAGTCGTAGGGGCGGGTTTAGCAAAAAACTCACGCTTACGTCAATCAATCCTTGCTCAAAACCCGCCCGTACAGGGGAGTCGGGAGTCGGGCGACGAGGAAGCAATTCTGGTTCCACTAGTCACTAGCCACCAGTCACTTACCCGACTCCACGTTCGCGCGCTCTCTGTTCGGCAACTCTTGTAGAATACCTAAACCTGAAACAAAATGGCTAGTGACTCGCATCTTTTGCGGCAGAGAATCATTAATATTTAATTTTTGTAATTAGATTTGCCAAATTTTAATTGTTCGATCTGTGCTGCCGCTGACGAGCGTTCGTCCGTCGGGAATGATGGTAATGGAAGTAACGCGATCGCGATGTTCTATGAGATTGTGGCGTACAGTTCCAATTTCTAATCGATCTTTATGTTTCAGATGGGCGATCGCTTGGAGGTTTTTTTCAAGATGCTTGACTGTTATACCCATATGTGTATCTCCTTCTACTCCTAATCCTGCTAGTAGCCGAATGCTGGTTTGCTCGTACTTTTTCAGAGTGTCAGATGCACTCTTATGAACCGCTTCGACGATCGCATCCATTATGTGGCAATACGGTTCAGATAAGACGATCCCCCCAACCCCCCTTGAGAAAGGGGGCATTATTCCCACCTTATTAAGGGGAGCTAGGGGGGATCTTTGAGGATCTAATACTTTTAACTGAACTGTATTGCATTATGTGGTGTTTTTATAACTAGCAAGATCGTATACTACGAGATCGCTAAGATGGGCAATCCCCTCTTACGTTAGCAAGAGTATAGAGCAAGATCGTTCAAGACTGAATTGCTCTCGCTACTTAAACTAGGACTGTAGCGGATTCGAGAACGGTCAATGCAGGAGTTTTTGAAAGGCATATATCGCGCCTTGGGGGTGGGAGTTGGTTATTTCCCCGTGGCGATGAGTTTTGGGGCGTTGGCAACTGGAGTAGGTGTATCCACATCAGCGGCGGTTACGATGTCTATTTGGGTTTATGCTGGTGCTGCCCAATTTGCCGCTTTGGAAGGAGTCAAGCAAGATCTCTTTTGGATGAGTATCGTGCTGACGATGCTGCTGATTAATTTGCGCCATATTCCGATGAGTCTGGCTAGCGATCGCATTTTTAACTCTTTTGGGCTGGGACAGCGATTATTCCTCGCTCACGGACTCACAGATGAAGCTTTTGCTTTAGATATTACTAGCAAACCGCGATCGCATTTCTATTATTTCGGCATCCATACTCTATGTTGGTTAAGTTGGATTTCTGGGACTTGGTTGGGATGTCAAATCGGGGCAAAGTTACCCGTACAGTGGTTGAGTTTTGCTTTGCCGAGTTTGTTTATCTGTCTTTTGGTTGATAGTCTTGGCGATCGTCTCGGTAGAGAGTGGTTGGTAGTGGCGATCGGTATTGGTTTGGTACTGATAACTCAAAGTTGGGGAACTTGGGGTTTTTTACTGTCAATTTTCGGGGTGACTTGCGTGGCTGTGGTGTTGCGAGAAAAGATTTAAACGCAGATAGGAACGCAGATAAACGCGGATGAACGCGGATAAGAAATTATCTTTTTGATAACTGACAACTGACAACTGATAACTGATGAATATTTGGTGGATTATATTATTAGCTGGTTTGGGTACTTTCTTGATGCGAAGTGTGGGCATTTGGGTAAGAACAGATCGGTTGCAAGCGGGTTGGTTGGATAAAGTTGGTTTTGCGGTAATTTTGGTGATGGCTACCAGTAGCGTGGCTGACTTGGGAGAGTCAACTGTAGAAATTTGGGGGGCGATCGCTGCAAGTATAGTTGTTGTAGTTGCAAGTATTATCAAGCTACCGTTTCTCTTACGTATCGCCCTCGGTTGTCTTGTATTTGGCGCGATCGCCAGCCTATAATTTTGCTAACGCACGTTTTGACTTTTAACTTTTGACTTTTGACTTTTTCAACCTTTCTTCATCTGCCACAAAGGAAGTTTCAAAATCGGATCGATTTGTACGCCTTGAAGTCCTTTTTGGGCAAAAACATAGTCTTTATTTTGAACTAAGGGAATAATCGGTACGTCTTGGGCAATTAAGTCTTGGATTTCACCAAAGATTTTTGCCCGCGCTTGCGGATCTTGTGCTTGGCGCTGTTGAGAGATTAATTTGTTCATGCGATCGCTGTAATAGAACGAACCTTGGCTTTGACTAGCACCATTCTCGCAACCGCTAGCGTCGCCTTTAGGACAACTTAAAAATGGTTGAATGTAGTTATCGGGATCGCCAAAGTCGGGATACCAATCTTGTAAAATTGCCTGATATGCTCCTTTGGCTTGGTTGGCGAAAAAGGTAGCTGATTCTTCTGGCTGCGGCTGGATTTGAATTATTCCTTCGAGTTTTTGCGCTGCATATCCCCTCAAAGTGCCTGCAATTTGTTCTCGAATCAGGGAATACCCAGGATAAACGACTTGTAATTTCAACGGGTTCTCTTTGGTGTATCCCGCTTTGGCTAATAGTGCTTTTGCTTTCTCTACATTGCCATCGCCATAAGCCGATTGAAACACGGGTTTATAACTGTCGAAGGTATCGGGCAGCATACTGTAGAGTGGTTGCGCCTGATTTTGATAAACTCGTTGTATCAGTAGGGGACGATCTATCATTGAAGCGATCGCCTGTCTCACCTCTAACTGGTCTAAAGGCTTTTGCTTGACATTCAAAATCATATGGGTGACAGTATTACTTTTTTCTTCAATCGCCTGCCATCCTTTTGATGTTGCTTGCTGTTTTAAACTCTCTACTTGCTGCGGATCGAAGGTTTGATAGGCAATATCTACTGCACTCGTGCGGAAAGAATTGTATAAATTTGCCGCATTCGAGAGAATTTGAAAGTCGATACCTTGATTTGTCGGTTTTGCACCCCAATACTTATCGAATGCATCCATCCGTACCAAATTTGGTGTAAACTGCCTTAACTGATACGGTCCCGTACCGACGAATTTTGTCGGCGAAAATTTACTGCTACCAATTTGATAGGCTTTGGGAGAGACAGCGCACATCCCAGGAAAAGCTAAGACTGAAGGGAATGCCGCAAAAGAATTTTTTAATTTAATTGTTATTTCCTCATTTCCTGTCGCCGCTACAGAACTCACTACATCAGACAGCAGGGCGCTTGGTTTCCCGCCATTTTTAATAAATCGATTTAGCGAAAACGCCATCGCTTCGGCGTTGAATGGAGTTCCGTCATGAAAAACAACTCCTTGACGGATGGGAATCGTGTAAGTCAAACCGTCTTGACTGACTTTAGGCAAAGCTGTAGCTAGCTGGGGTTCTAATTCTCCCGTACCTAATTTGTATGTGTAGAGGCGATCGCACAGACTTGTAGTAATATTAGTGCCTGCTAATTCGTAATTATCTGCGGGATCGATCGTTCTCGGTCTTAAAGTTGTCCCCACGGTAATGCGACTGTTACCCCCACCACCAGGAGTAGGCACTGTTGTCTGTGCTGGCGGACGTGAAGTGTTACAACTAACAATCAGCAAGCAGCATAGACTCAGCAGACTAAAGAATTTTCCCCACGACCAAAATTGCCTGCGCGATAAACCAAACCAGTTCATATTTTTTAGTGTTTTCGATTTAGCCAGTTATCAGTTATCAGTTGTCGTAGGGGCGGGTTTTGACCAAAAATTTTCGGTTCTAGCTGTTAGTTTATTTGCTAAACCCGCCCGTACAGGAGTCAGAGAAGTCGTAGGGGCGGGTTTTGACCAAAAATTTTCGGTTCTAGCTGTTAGTTTATTTGCTAAACCCGCCCGTACAGGAGTCAGGAAACAGAGACCTTCTTCTCACGCACCACGCACCACGCATCACTGTCTTAACCAATGACCAATGGCATTAAATCGAATAGTATAACGGAAAAGATTTCGCTTCTCTGGGTTTGACATAAACCTTTTGCTGCGGTTCGAGTTGCAGTTGGTCGAAGCGATCGCGAGTGAGATGCGCCATGACCACTTGTCCGTCGTCCAAGGTTAACTCTGCCTGAATTTCCCAGCCCAGATGAATAATCCGACTGACTCTCGCAGGGACACTCGTACTGTTAGGTTCTGTCTCGATCGCCACATCTTGGGGACGCAGGAAGATTTCTGGGTGGGCAGAATCAAACCCGTTACCCTGAAATATTTTCGCCGAACTTGGTAACACGTTCACCGGGCCGATGAAACTCATCACAAACGCTGTAGCGGGGTGGTCGTAAACTTGGGCTGGCGTACCTACTTGTTCGACTTTACCTTTATTCATCACCACAATTTCATCGGCAACTTCCATCGCCTCTTCTTGGTCGTGAGTCACGAATACTGTGGTAACGTGAACTTCATCGTGGAGGCGACGCAACCAGGCGCGTAAATCTTTGCGCACTTTGGCATCTAACGCCCCAAAGGGTTCGTCTAGTAACAAAACTTTTGGTTCTACCGCTAGCGCCCGTGCCAAGGCGACTCTTTGTCTCTGTCCGCCCGAAAGCTGCGAAGGATAGCGATCGCCCAATCCTTTTAATTGCACTAACTCTAATAATTCCTCTACCCGTCCTTTAACTTTCCCTTTGGTGGCTTTGCGAATTTCCATTCCAAAGGCAACATTTTGACGCACCGTCATGTGTTTGAACAAAGCGTAGTGCTGAAATACAAACCCAATGTTGCGATCCTGTACGCTCTGATTGGTTGCATCTTTGCCCGTCAGTAAGATCTTACCGCTATCCGGCATTTCCAACCCCGCAATCAACCGTAAAAGCGTAGACTTACCAGATCCAGAAGGACCTAACAAAGCGACTAAAGAACCGCTGGAAATCTCTAAGCTGACGTTGTCAACAGCGGTAAAACTGCCAAACTGTTTGGTGACGTTTTCTATGACAATACCCATTTTAAGAGAGGAGCTAGGGGCTAGGGGTTGGAGGCGAGGGAATCAGTTGTCAGCATTCAGCAATAACTCATCCCTGTAATTTCCAGTTAATCGGTGGGATTACAGTAGATATATATCATACATTACTAACTCTTGTCTGCCGAAACTGAGTTAGTCAATACATTACAACAATTCTTTTGTCTGCCGTAATTGCCGATCGGCGATCGCTGACAGATAAGCAACACTTTGCTTAACTATTTATTTTTTATTTGTCAAGACATCTTGCTTTTTCGTAACAATACTGTTACATTAGTTTACAAGAGTTAACAAACACGGAATAAACAGTATGTACACAACCATTAACGAAGACGGCATTCTGAATAACTACGCCACCGAACCAGAAATGTATTATTCTGAATATCCAACCCCAGAACAGCAAAATCGCTATACTTTTCAGGGTGCGATCGCTGGTTTGTTTGTCATGGCTCTAGTATTAGTTGCTCTTGTTGCTAGCTAAGTTTATTTAATTTCACGATTTAAGTTCGACAACAGTAGCTCCCATCGATATTTAATTCCTCCTCTTGCACCTCGGCTTTTGAGTCGAGGTTTTTTGTTACATCAGGACTTGCACTGGCTCGACTACACAGGCACAACCTGCCTGCGCAGGTTAAAACATTGTCCAGTCCACGCAGCTTGAATAATGCTTCTCTTAATCTGACAAAAAATATCACTTATAAAGAAAACTAAAACTTCTTGATTCTGACAGTGGCAGAAAATAAAGCAATTATTAGAAGATCGATTGTGTCTTTTCGATCGACTGCGAATTAATTTCGATCGCGCTCGGATGTAGGTGGAGATGGTGCAGAACGACCCAAAATTAGCGGAATACTCATAGTTCCCAGAGCCATCATGATGACTGCCAAAAGCCAGATCGCTAAACGGTTGGGGCGATAGTTGCCGCTTTCAATTTGCCCAAAAACTCGGTTATATCGCCAAGCTGCCAAGGCAATCGTGAAGATACCAACTAGAACTAGGCTCACCCCCAAATTCTCGGAACTAACTAAATTGCGATCGGCAACCGTGGGTTGTTGAGTCACGGCTGTTTGCAGTTGGCGCAGAAACAAACCAAATCGAGCGATCGCAAACCCAAAACCAATTAAAGCGATCGCCGTCCGCAACCAAGCTAAGAAAGTCCGCTCGTTGGCTTGATGCTCCCGTTGGCGATCGATTTCCGATTTTCTGTCCATGCTATTATTTTTCCTTCGACCAGATCGGCAACTGATTCACCTTTTGTATCGTTAAATCTACATATTTCATGCCTTTCTCGCCAGCTATCTCCATGCCAAAATAGCCTTCTGCACCATCGTGTTCGTGCGGTCCACTCGAATGTACAGTATAACGACCCTGCCTGACAGCCTGATTAAACGGCGAACCTACCGTCCAAATCCAGCGAGAGGGAAAAACAATTCTGCCAATATCCTCTACCCAGTCTCGTTGACCTTGTAAATGATAAATCTGCTCAGCCGTGTTAAAACCATCTGTACCAGCAAACACACCTCCAATCGAGATAACTGCAATTTGAGTGTTTGGCAGCCATCGATCGAGATATGGAGTTGCGGCAAGGGCAACTTGAGCGCCACCACTCGTCCCCATCAACAGAATCTTAATTGGTTGCTGAGAGGTTTGGGATAAGGGGTGAGCTGCTTGCATCCGGTCAACGATCGCGTTAGCAATCCCCAAGTTATAGACTTTTCCATAGCGATCGTCGGCAGAAATGGCAAAACGCCAGAGGTTGCGAATTTTTATTAATACGTCCGCCACACCATACCAACCTTTAGCCTCGTCTGCGAAACGCCACAAGGGAGCTAAAAAGCGCTCTCCCCCCAAACTTTCATTTGCGGCTGAATAGGGAAAGACATCGCGTACGGTAACGCAGTTAGGATGCGCTTGTTCGAGACGGTTGAGAAAGACTTCTTCCCCAGGTAATAGCTGGTTAGCAGAAAAATCTCCCACACCTGTTAAAAAGACAATGTAACAATTTATATTTGCCGATTGAGGCTGTGAATTTGAACTGTCACCCAACCGCAATTGCTTATCTGGCTTTGGTTTTAGCCCTAAACTCTCCACTTCTTGAGAAAGCCACCAAACCAGAGTTCCCACGGGTGAGAACATGCCCCAAATCAAAAGTATAATTCCCGCTAGAACTAGCAGTCTTAAGCTTCCGCTCCGCAGCCAATTGACAAACCTTACCATAAAATTTCATTGGTCATTGGTCATTGGTCATTGCTCGTGCGCTCCCTGCTCTCTATTAACTGTCAACTGATAACTGATAACTGATAACCCCTCACTTTTCAAGGAATTTAAAGTGCGCGATCGACATAGCAATCTCTGGAGTCTACTACGGGAGGCACTCACTTTAGACCCTAATTTTTACGAACATATTCCTATTAATGCGAAAAATCGCCGCTTCGCCCAAATCGTGGTTGTTCTTGCAGCCGTCTCTTACTCTCTTGGTAGTGCTGTGATTTTTTTAATCAACCGAGTTCCCCTACCGCTGTTAATTTTGAGGCTCTTGGGCAGTGGGATCGGTGTCGTCATCGGCTACTACTTTTGGACTTTGACGATTTGGAAAATTGGTGATTGGTTTAAACCAAATCACGTAACTTATCGAGCGCTGATGATTCCTCTAGGCTTGGCTTACGCCCCCCAAGCTCTCAACTTTTTAACTCTGATTCCTCTATTGGGTCAACCAATCGAGCGAATTTTAGCCGTGTGGAGTCTGCTAGCGGCAATTGTAGCAGTCCGCCAAGGTCTAGATATTTCCCCTGGTTGGGCGATCGCGATTTGTTTAATCGGTTGGATACCACTTCAAATGACAATCGGTCTAGTCAGAGCGATCGCCTGAGAAGTCAAAAGTCAAAAGTCAAAAGTCAAAAATTAGGAGTCAGGAGTCCAGGAGTCAGAAGTCAGAAGTAATTCTCCCTCAGCTCCCCTGCTTCTCTGCTCATTGGTTGCGGATAACTGGTCACTGGTCACTGGTCACTGATAACTGCTTCCTGCTCACTGTTCTTGGGGTTTTTCCTGTCGTTCGTCGGAGATTGCTTGTTTAATTTCTGGGCTGTCGAGTAACTCTTTTGCCATATCCATGAACTTGAGACTGTCTGGGTGGATTGACTGTCGCCGCAAAATGGGAATTTCCTCATTAGAAGCATCGTTGTTTGCTGGACGGTCTGCATCTGAGTACATAATTCCTAACTTGAACTCGCCTTTTAGAAAATTGTATCGAGTTTGTCTCTATATTGCGATCGCAATTGAAGTAGAACACTGCGATCGCAATTGAAGTAGAACCCTGCGATCGCAATTGAAGTAGAACACCGTAAATCTCATGCTCGCACGCGAAAATCGTGGATCGACCACCAAGCTTTTTTGTCTTGTTTATTGACGACGCGAATATAACGACCTCTGGCAGGTGAATTTAAGCCGATCGTCGTCACGGGAGAACCTAAACCTTGGTAGACTGGTTTGCCAAATTGGTTGGGATTATTGCCTACATAAACCTCAAATCTCGTTGGGTAATCGTCGGCTGAGGAACCTGCATTCATGACGATCGCTCTAACTGTTTGGGGCGATCGCATATCGACTTGAAACCAGTCCCCATTTGCGATCGCGTCTCCACTGGTATAGCGCGTATCTGGGTTGCGATCGATTGACATATCTGGCGCTTCTCGATCCCACGTACCTTTGCGGCTGGCTGAGGCTTGCCAGTTACGCGAATTTAATTCATTTTTGCCCGCGATCGTTCTTTCAGTTCCAGCACGGTAGACAAGAAATTCGGCAAACGACCAATCGGGCTGTGACTTTTTCGCAAATCTTTGCGGGACGATTCTGATATACCTAGCTTTTTGCGTCGGAAAAGACACTTGTGTTCGTGCCACTGCGTTTCCCTTGACACTAGCAACCAACTTTCCTTTTGACTTAGCTGTATTAGAGACATATACCTGATAGTCTCGTAAGAAACTACTAGCGGCTTTGCGAGAATCCATCACGATTCGATTGAACGACTGCGACGAACCCAGATCGACAGCAAACCAATTACTAGAACTCGCATTGGCGATCGCAAATTGCGTCCGAAAGTCATTATCAATTGCGGCTGCGGCATTTCCTCCCGAACTACTTGCTTTCCAGGCAAAACGATTGAGTGAAATGCCTAGTTTTGGTTCGGAGAGATTGTGGGAATCGTCCCATACTTGTTCGCCTAACCAAGTTAAATTTGTCGGGCGACTGCCATTTGTTTTATTCGTACTATCGCCACTCGCCCCACCTGTATCGGACGTTGCTAGTGCGTTCCAATCCCATGCCCAGTAATGCCATACGAGTCTGCCAATGCCGCGCTTTTTTGCCACTGCTAAAGATATACGGGCGGCTTCCGTCACGTCTAAATCTGCTTGTGAATTGCCTGTAGTGGCAGCATACTCGCCAATAATCATTGCCAATCCTTTTTTCTGGACGCGATCGACAAAATTATCGAGTTTATCTAGATTCCAATTCCAATTAACATAAGTATGCAGGCTAAAGACAACTCTTCTTCTCGGATCGGTCTTTAAAAGTTGTTGTCCGTAAGTTAAAAACGCACTGGTAGAGTCTTTAATAAAGTTAGCTTTGGTCGTGCCGTTACCGTCTTCAGAACCAAAGTTATATCCATCAACTACAATAATATTATTTGCACCTGCTTTGCGTATATCTTGTATTAGCAGTTTGTGCATATCATACCAATATTTTTCGACTTTATTTGTGCCACCTGGCTCATTCATAATATTGAACCAGACATAGGGATTATTTTTATAACGAGTGGCAATTTTGCGCCAAAAATTACGCAAGTCTTGTAAGGATGGATTGGAATCTTTAGTATAAAAACTGCCTGAATGGTCGTGACATTCAAGCATGATTACCGTTTTAGGATTGCTGCCAGCGTAGGCTTTGACGTATTTATCTACTAGCTCATCGGTGACAAACCAATTCGGATCGCTACCCGGTTTCAGTACCAATGACAGTCTTACTGTATTAAATTTCCAGACATTTTTGATGAATTTTACGTCTTTGGCGCTCGATTGATCTGTCCAAATGCCAATATTTGCTCCTTTCATCACAAACGGCTGTCCGTTAGGAGCAAAAATTTTCGTCCCTCTAACCGTAAATTCTCTGGCGATCGCTGCTTGAGAAAGCCCTATAAAAATTATGCAAAGAAACGCCACAACAGATATGAGTGTAAAAGAAATTTTTCTCATGGCGTTATACCAATACTGTTCGTTCTTGTCACAGAACCGATCCCCCCTAACCCCCTTTCTAAGGGGGGAATGAATGCCCCCTTTCTAAGGGGGTTGGGGGATCGAGATCTAAAACTTGCTTTTGCATAACTTCTGTTAGCAAACAGTTGCCATTCTAGCGTTGCCGAGCCAAAGGTGACGATGATTTCAGCACAACTCGCTCGCCGTAATTCAATAACCTTTCCAAGGTTGTGAGGCGATTTGACCACACGTTGACTTGGTAAGAATTTTCTAACGCCTGCGATCGCATCCAATTTTTAAACTGATTCTGGAAGCTATTCAACGCTGTTTTAGCTGCTGCTAAGTTACTCGCAGAAGGAGTTTGAGCTAAACGCTCCAAAGCAGTCTCTAAGTTTTGCGATCGAGTATTAAACTCATTCAGTGCCGTCCCCTTCAACCAAAGCCGCTCGTTTGCCAGCAAGAATTGCCACTCCTGGCGCAAGTTAGCGTAACGCGCCGCTGCGGTGTGGAAAGGCTGACGGTAAGGGACTGGTGCAGTCACTTTGACTTTTGTGCCTTGGGTGTTGTGAAAAACTTGCTGAAGGTCATCGTTGAGGTTTTCTACAGCAAAGAGGGCGTAACCGCTCGCGGGTAAGTCTCTAACGAGCTGAATTTGGTCGAATGCACCCATCGTGGGTAAGTTCAGCAGGCGAATTCCTGGCAATAGCAAAGCCGAACCGAGTTTGCTAGAGGTAATCCAGGGTTGAGCGAGGCGTTGAAAACGGTAAGAATCTAGAGCATAGGTCATCGGCACGATCAAATCTACATCGCCGCGATTTGCCCAGACTTCCCAGTGTTGCTGCAACTTATGGGTGCGATCGTGTTCCGACAGGGGAAAGACAGCCACAGACATCACCAAATTGGGGCGCTTTTGCTTCAAGTAGCGGGAAGCTTGAGCGACAAAACTATCGATTTGTTGCGTGCGAAACTGCGTCCACCTTTGCCATAAATCGCGATCGCTCGGCTTAATTGTCGTTGGGTCTACGCCCGTCAGTTGTTGAAACTGCTGCCTTGCGGCAATTCCATAACCATAAGTCCGGTCGGCGCTGGGGTCTTGGAAAGGATAGCGGATGTAGTCTAGTTGCAAACCATCCACGTTGTAGCGGCTGACAATTTCTTCGTAAAGCCGTAATAAATATTGTCTGGCGGCGGGGTTGGCTGGGTCTAAAAATGGTTTACCTTGACCGGGCGGAAATAAACTCCCGCGATTATCGTAACTCGCCCACTCGGGATGAGCGGCAATGACGGGTCCTGGGTAATCGTCGGGTAAATTTATCAGCTTATTATGTCTCTTGTTACCTGCGGCAAAAGTCCACACCCAAGCGTGTAACTCCATATTGCGAGCGTGGGCTAACTTCACCGCTGATGCCAACGGGTCCCAGCCTCTAACGAGCGGGTTGGGTTGAGGTGCAATTTGACTGGGATAGATCGGATAGCCAGCGTTAACGGTTTCAAAAAAGATGGTATTGATCCCAGCAGCAGCGAGGCGATCGAAAATCTTTGCTAATCCTTGCTCCGATCCCGCACGAATAATACTCCCTCGGTCTAGCCACATCGCTCGAATTTCCGGTTGAGCCGCATACTGCTCGACGGGGTAGTTTTGCCATAGCAGTGCTTGTGCCTTGTGCCACTGCTGACGCGCCCCCGCAAAGTCTTTTTGGGCGATCGCCCGGGGTAAAGCCTTAGCAATTGCTTTCGCTTCTGCGACTGCCCTAGCTGCCGATTCTGGCAACGTCCCCAAAAAGGAGCCAGTTGTCGCCACATCTGTTGTTTCAGAGTTAACTAGCTGTGCTGTTGCATGACCATTACGAATATTGCTATTAAAAGCACGAGCTGCTAACTGAGCGCTTTCAAATCTGCCAATCAGATTATCTAACTCTTGTTTCAGGGCAAATGCCTGTACCCCATCTAAACCTGGTGGGGCAATTCGTTCAATTGCTTCATCAGCTGGGAGTTGGCGGTTGGTAGTTGACGGTTGACGGTTGACAGTTGTTTTTTGCTCCCTTAGCTCCCTCAGCTCCCTCAGCTCTCTTTTCCCCGGCTCCCGACTCGTGTACGGGCGGGTTTGCAAACCCGCCCCTACCGACTCCCTACTCCCTACCACCGCACCACTACAACTCTGCGGCGATCCCGTAGCCGACTCAGGCAAGGAAATATACTGACTCAAAGACGCTCTCAACCATGCGCGATCGAAGTCTCCTGGTGATACGTGACTCGAACCCCAACGCCAACCTAAAACCGTGGCGCGATCGCTTTTGACGACTGCGGCTTGATTTATTTGTGACTGCCAAATCGCGATCGGTCTACTATTCACACCAGTGGGAATGACAACTCCTCCCTGCACCAAACCATCATTTCCGGCTGGCTCCAGCCAATCTTTACTATTACCCTGTAAGGTTTGTAAATTGTTGGGAGCATCTAAAGGAAATCCCCAATACGCCCCTAAGAGCGAACTTAAGAGCTGGCGTACCCCTGGCTGACTCATACTTCCAACAGCACCACTGGCTATGACTTTGCCACCCTGACTCATCCATGCTTCTAAGGCAAGTGCTTGGTCAAAGTCAATTTTCTCAACATTGGGTAGAAAGATCACAGCGCGATCGCTCAAATCGCTGGCATTTTTGACAGCAGCTAAATCGACGACGCAATAATTGACTCCCACCGCCTGTAAGCGCGAAGAAATTTCCGTCCACTGAGCAGCATTATCCTCGCTTTTAACTACAGCTAAAACTGCGGATTCTTCTGCGGCTGTAGCAGGTAAATAGAAGGCAAGAGGCAAAAGTAGAGACGCTAGTAACGTCTCTACTAAAAAATTCACAGACCTAGCCCTTACCAGGGTTGGTAAGACAAAAATATTAAAATTTGTAGGCATTACTTAATACAAGTATCGATTAGTTCCTCAACTCCCCTGACTGGGAGAATTGGGATATTTAATTTATGAGATAACTCTTCTACTGTCATATCATCTAAAAAACAGTTTTCGCCATACTTCAGCATTACGGCAGGTAGTATGACTGCGTTACCTAAGTCTTTACCATATAAACCTTCTAATAAATCTTGTCCTGTGAGTAATCCGGTGACAGAAATTTTTTGCCCCCAATAATGACTACACAGAGCTACCATATCTATCCGCAGCCCATTTACTTGATTTAACTGTCGTAAAATTGGTTGAAACGCTTTTTCTACGGCATTGCCAACAACCCAGATAAATCGGCGCGATGGCTCGACTCGCAGTGGTAGATGTTTGGCTGCACTAGCAAAATGTTTTAAAAATAGGCGAATTGAACCCACACCGTTATCGATTTGAGGATAATCTTCATAATGAGATTGCGGTGGTAAATCCTCCCCTGCAACCAAAAACCACTCATCTGCTAACCAGGCAAAGTTAGTGCCTAGCTGCTGGCGGAATTTCTGCTGCAAGGCTTTGACTTGGGCTATAACTTCGGCTGCTTTTTCTGGAGTCACTGGGATTAACTCATCTTCATCTGGACGAAACCGCGTCAAGCCTACTGGTACGACAGCAACAGAAGTCACTGCTGGCACTTCCCCAGGATAGAATTTTGCTAAATCGAGCAATGTCCGTTCTAGATGTACGCCATCGTTAATCCCAGGACAAACAACAACTTGAGCGTGAATTTGCAGTCGTCGTTCTCGAAACCATTCAATCTGCTCTAAAATTTGGGCGGCTCTAGGATTTTTTAGCAACCGCACCCTAATTTCCGGTTCGGTGGCGTGAACTGATACATATAAAGGAGACAGGCGCATTTGTTCGATTCGCTGCCATTCCTTTTGGGTGAGGTTTGTCAGTGTTAGGTATGAGCCATAAAGAAAGCTAAGGCGATAGTCATCATCCTTCAGGTATAAACTCTGTCGCTTACCTGGAGGTTGCTGGTCGATAAAACAGAACGGACAGCGATTGTTACACTGAATTAAACCGTCAAATAGAGCTGTTTCAAACTCTAGTCCTAAATCTTCGTCGTAGTCTTTTTCAATTTCAACCGTATAAGTTTTACCTGCCGCATCTAAGACATCCAGTTGCAGCACTTCATCAGCACACAAAAACTGATAATCGATCAAGTCGCGGGGACGAGTATCGTTGATGGATACGATCGCATCGCCTGGTTCAAAGCCAATCTCAGCGGCAATGGAATCAGGCAAAACCTTAGAAATGCGAGCAGGACGAATAGTGATGTCACTCATATCTTGAGGGGTGAGGAGCGAGGAGTTAGGGGTTAGGGGGAGAAGAACAGCTCGGGGAGAGTCGCGAATCAATTCAATTCACGCCCCACATCCTACACCCCACATCCTACACCCTACACCCCACACCCTACACCCCACACCCTATTACACCACTCACCAATCTCCACTTTCTCTCCCTCACTCCTCACTCCTCACTCCTCACTTAAACATTCGATAACACTCCAAACCCGATCGCCACTAAAATTGCTACACCAAAGGCGAGTCGATACCAGACAAAAATCCAGGTATCCTGAGTTTGCAGAAAACGCAATAACCAAGCGATCGCGAGATAAGAAAAAATAGCAGATGAAATTACTCCGACAATCAAATTTAGAATTCCATCGTTGCCAAGTCCGACTTCTAGAGCGTCTTTCAACTCGACAAGCCCTGAGATTGCAATTGCGGGAATACTAAGTAAGAAGGAAAATCTAGCGGCTTTGGCTCGCTGCAATCCTAGAAATAATCCAGCTGTGAGTGTAGAACCAGAACGAGACACGCCTGGGAATAAGGCGAGTGTCTGAGCCAACCCCATCAATACGCCATCTTTAACCATCGGTTCGTTAAATTTGCGCTTGCGGTTGCCAAAAATCTCTGCTAGCCCCAGCAAACAAGACATGACGATGGAATACACTGCGATCGCTGCTAAGCTACGTAGGGGCGATTTGTCAAAACCAGGATAAAAGATTTTAATCAGCAAGCCGAAAAATACGATGGGAATCGTACCTAAGAAAATACCCAATGCCGTGCCGAATTCTCTCGAACTGTAATCTGAGTTAGCAATTGATTTAGCGGTTCCGGTGACAATTTGCGCTAAGTCTTTCCAGAAGTACCATAGCACGGCTGCAAGGCTACCAAGTTGAATTACAGCAGTGTAGGCAATACCAGGATCTCCCCATCCAAGTACGACTGGTACAACTTTCAAATGTGCCGTGCTGCTAATTGGCAAAAATTCTGTCAATCCTTGAACTATTCCTAGAACGAAGGATTGAACCAAATTCATTCCAGAACTACCTACGGCTGTATCAGGCTGTGCGCTGAGAACCTTAATCGGTATAGCTGTTACTACTGCACCAGCAGCTACACCCAGCATCAGAAGTTTCAACATTTGACGTTGTAATAAAGCCATAGAAGTTAAGGGATAAGAGGTAGGGGGACAAGGGAGACAAGGAAGCAATTCTAGCCGCCAGTCACCAGTCACTAGCCACGCACCACCCGCTTGCTGACAACTGATCACTGACAACTGTTAACTAATTTTCTCGCTACAGCATACCCGCAAACTGCAAATCAGGGGAGGGGTAAAAAAAATCGAAGAATAGATCGGTCAATACTCTAGCGGTTAGTACCTCCTACATACAACCGATCGCGATCGAGTTAGCATGTGAGGTGAGTAGGGGAAAGAAAAGCGATCGCTATGTCTGTAACCAGAGTCAGTTGGACAATAGACGAGTACCATCGAATGATTGCAGCAGGGATTTTGGATAGTCGGCGCGTGGAACTCATAGAGGGAGAAATTGTAGAAATGCCACCAGAGGGAGAACCTCACGCCTATTTCAGTAGTGAAGCAGGAGAATATTCGATCGGATTACTGGGCAATCGCGCCACAATCCGTTTAAGCAAGCCAATTACACTTTCTCATGACTCCGAACTCGAACCCGACATCGCGATCGTACAGCGGTTAGGGCGCGAGTATTTACAGCATCATCCTTACCCTGAAAATATTTTTTGGCTGATTGAATATTCAGATTCCAGTTTAGACAAAGATTTAGAAATTAAAAGTAAAATTTACGCTCAAGTCAGCATTCCTGAATACTGGTTAGTTAATCTAAAAAAGAGACAGCTTATAGTGTTCCGCGATCCTCAAGATGGACAATACGCTACAAAATTTACAATATCTGAAGGAACGATATTTTCATTAGCTTTCTCAGATATAGCTATAGTTGTTAATTCAATTGTGAGCGTGTAGGTTAATTGTTATCTAACTGATACTGTTGCAGGTTCTAAAGCGGCTACTAACTTCACGTCAAATTCTGTTTCAAATAACGCCTTTTTATAATCTAAACTCCACAACTCTAAAGCACAATCATCATTAGGTTGAGACGGAGTTAGATACAAATAAAATTCTTTTGAATCTGAATGGCGATCGCAACGCACGCGCTTAACTGCACCAATTTGACGGCGATCTAAAGCCACGGCTAAGCGTAGAAAAGCACTTAAATGATTGATAATTTGCCGCTCGCGTTTGCTGGGTAAGTTGCGATATGAGTCGTGCTTTTTCTTCGGGTTACTTTTCCGGTGGTAACGAGCAATATTGGCAATAATTTCAATTTCTGTTTCGGTGTATCCTAATAATTCCCCATGTCGAATCAAGTAGTATGAGTGTTTGTGATGAGAGGAATGACTAATAAAGTGTCCGCAATTATGTAACATTGCAGATGCCCACAGCAATTCTTGTTCTTCTAAACCCCATTGGTGCAAAATTCCTTGGGTTTGGTTGAACAAACTCATGGCAAAATGAGCCACGCGATC